>SFPF01000060.1 GCA_004552155.1 Bacteroidales bacterium | reverse complement strand
TGGCGGTACGCCTTGCGAATGTCGTCCTGCGTGGCAGTCTTGTCCACGCCCATAATCTTGTAGTAATCTATGAATGCCATAATGCTTTTTGTTTTGAATTTCCTATAAATCGTTAGTTGAATTAACTGCTAAGTGCCTGGAAGGCACTACGGAGCGTAGCGACGGTAACCGGGCACGAAGTGCTCGGATAGGCGATGCAGTAACGATGTGCCTGGCAGGCACTACGCCAAAGGACATGCATTGATAAATCCTAATTCAACGAACACGTTTCCTATAATAAAATTGCAACAAAAGCAGTGCCATAATGCCCGAATAAGAGTAAAAAAGGCATTGTCTGCCAAGAAAAGGCGGTTTTTGCCTTTGCAAGCGGTGCGAACTCTCTTTTTATGTGTAATTTTGCGGCAAATAACACTCAATATTATATATATGTACACAGTAGACGAACTTAATGACCGCCTGATTGACCTTGCTTTTTCCGAGGACATAGGCGACGGCGACCACACCACCCTTTGCTGCATTCCCGAAGAGGCAATGGGCAAATCGAAGTTACTCATCAAGGAAGAGGGCATACTGGCCGGCCTGCGCATCGCGCGGGAAGTGTTCCACCGTTTCGACCCTGAGATGCAGGTGGAAACGTTTATGAACGACGGCGACCACGTGAAGCCCGGCGATGTGCCTATGATCGTGACGGGCAAAGTGCGCTCGCTCTTGCAGACCGAACGTCTGATGCTCAACATCATGCAGCGCATGAGCGGCATTGCGACTATGACCGCCGAATACGTGAAGCGCCTCGAAGGCACTAAGACCCGTGTGCTCGATACGCGTAAAACCACCCCCGGCATGCGCATGCTCGAAAAAGAAGCCGTAAAGATCGGCGGCGGAACTAACCACCGCATCGGACTTTTCGACATGATACTGCTCAAAGACAACCACGTGGACTTCGCCGGCGGCATCGCAGCCGCGCTCGACCGCTGCGCTGCCTATCAGAAAGCCAAGGGACTGAACCTGAAAGTAGAGATCGAAGTGCGATCGTTCGACGAAATCCGACAGGTCATGGAGCACGGCGGCGCAGACCGCATCATGCTCGACAACTTCTCCGTGGAAGACACGAAAAAAGCCGTCGAAATGATCGGCGGCAAGTTTGAGACGGAGTCGAGCGGCGGCATCACTTTCGACACGCTCCGCGACTATGCGCTCTGCGGCGTTGACTTTATCTCCGTCGGCGCACTCACGCACTCGGTAAAAGGACTTGACATGTCGTTTAAGGCGTGCTGAAAATTTTAATCCGTATTTTACAACAGATATAATGAGAAAAAAACTGTTTGCATTGGCGTGCATCTGCGCTTGCACGCTGTTACATTTCACGCCCTCGCAGGCTTGCACGAGTTTCCTTGTGGGAAAAGCGGCTTCCGCCGACGGCTCTGCATTTATCACCTATAACGCCGACGACTACGGCATGTTCGGCACGCTGCGCTTCTTCCCCGCCGCCACGCACCCGAAGGGCGCGATGCGCCGCATCATCGACGGCGACACGAACCACTATCTCGGCGAAATTCCCGAAGTGCCTTACACCTACTCCGTGGTGGGAAATATAAACGAGCACCAAGTAGCCATCACCGAAACTACCTTTGGCGGCCGCCACGAACTGGCCGACAGCACGGGCATTATCGACTACGTGAGCCTTATGACCATTGCCCTGCAACGCTCAAAGACGGCACGCGAGGCCATCAAGGTGATGACGTCGCTCGTGCAACTTTACGGTTACGCCTCTGAGGGTGAGTCTTTCTCCATTGCTGACCCCGATGAAATCTGGATACTGGAAATGATCGGCAAAGGTCCGGGACGCAAAGGCGCTGTTTGGGTAGCGGTGCGCATTCCCGACGATTGCATTTCCGCTCACGCCAACCAAAGCCGCATTCACAAGTTCGACCTGAAAGATAAAAAGAACGTGCTCTACGCTTCCGACGTAATCAGTTTCGCTCGCGAGAAGGGATATTTCGAAGGAAAGGACAGCGAGTTCTCGTTTGCCGACGCCTATGCGCCCGCCGACTTTGGCGCCATCCGTTACTGCGAGACGCGCGTGTGGAGCTTCTTCAACAAATGGGTAGACGGCATGGAACGCTATCTTGACTACGCCGACGGCCGCCACATCGGCAAGGCCGAGGTGATGCCCCTCTATTTCCGTCCGCGCTGCAAACTTTCGCTGCACGACGTGATGATGTCTATGCGCGACCATTACGAAGGCACGCCGTTCGACGTTACCAAAGACGCAGGCATGGGTGCTTACGAAATGCCCTACCGCCCCACCCCCTTGACCTGGGAATACGAGGGCAAAAAGTATTTCAACGAGCGCCCCATCTCTACGCAGCAGACGGCATTCACTGTCGTGGCACAGGTGCGCAAGAGCCTGCCTAATGCAATTGGCGGCGTGCTGTGGTTTGGCAACGACGACCCGAACATGGCACCTTACACACCAATCTATTGCTCATGCCGATGCCGTTACCTTCTCCTGGCAGTCTGCTTTCTGGGTGCAGAATTGGGTGGCAAATATGACCTATCCGCGTTATTCGCAACTCTTCCCCACTTTGCAGACCGAGCGCGACAGTATAGAACTCGGCTATATCGCAAGCCAGCAGGCCGTGGAGCAGCAGGCCGCCGACATCCTTGCTTCCGAGAAAGGCGTGGCCGGCGTTCGCGACTTCCTCACAGCATACTCTTCGCAGTCGGCCCAGACGATGTTGAAGCGTTGGCGGGCACTCGGCGAGCATCTTATTGTGAAATTCAACGATATGGTCATCAAGCCGCAAGAACTTGACGGCTCATTCTCCCGTACACCCGACGGCCTCGGCGCGCGTCCCATACGCCCCGGCTATCCTGAAAGCTATCGCCGCGCCATTGTCAAGGAAACCGGCGACAAGTTCCTTCTGCCGGAATAATCAATAGCAACCGTCCGAAATTGTCTGCAATCGGCTCACTTTCGGACGGTTTTCTCTATCCATAGAAAATATGAAAAAGGAGACAGCCCCGCAGCGGGTTGTCTCCTTTTCTATTCAGATAAGATGGTTCTTCAGATCTTATTGCATGCTGCCGCCGACAATGTCGAGCAGTTCGGTGGTAATGGCCTGCTGGCGCGTCTTGTTGTACGTCAGCGTCAGCTCTCGCAAGAGTTCATCGGCGTTATCGGTTGCAATCTGCATGGCAATCACGCGGGCGGCGTGCTCGCTGGCAAGGCTGTCTAAAAGCGCGGTGTAGAGCTTTAAGTAAAGCGCCTTGGGAATAAGTTGCAAAACGATTTGCTCCTTTGAAGGCTCAACGATAAAGTCGAGTTTCCTGCCGCCGTGCTTTTCCTCTTCCGCTTCGTCCGTTGCCGTGGCGTCGATTGAGATGGGCAGCAAAGTTTCCTGCGTGATGACTTGCGAGGCGGAGGAACGGAAGTGATGGTAAATCAATTCCACGCGATCCACTTCGCCGTCTACGAACTTTTGCATCAGTTCTGCTGCCACCTTTGCGGCGGGAGCGTAAGCGGGATGGTCGAGCAACGCGCCGCAGTCCTGCGCATCGGTCCAGCCGGCTTTGCGCACAGCCTCTAAAGCCTTTTTGCCGAAAGCCACTACCTGCGACACCTCCACGCCTTCCTTGCGGTAGGCTTCCACTTTCTTATTGAACGCCTTGATGATGTTGGCATTGAAGCCGCCGCAAAGCGAGGAATTGGAAGTGTAAACCACAAGCGCGACACGCTGCAAGGGGCGCACGGCTGCATAAGGCGAAGGCAACTCGCCTTCCATGCTCTGCACAAACGTGCCCATTATCTTATTGAGCAGCCTTTCGTAAGGCCGCATGCTCTCAATAGACTGCTGGGCTTTGTGGAGTTTGGAAGAAGCCACCATCTTCATGGCACTCGTGATTTTGCGGGTGCTGTTGACTGAAGCGATGCGCGTTTTGACTTCTTTAAGTGAGGCCATGACTTTACTTTTTGTATTGTCCGGCGAGTTCTGCCGCAACTTCTTTTATTTCTGCGCAGATTTCGTCGTTGATGATACCGGCAGAGAGTTTGTCAAGCACTGTCTCGGCGTGACGCGTACGCAGCACGGTCAAGAAATTATCTTGGAAATTGCGCACTTCTTCGAGGGGCACGTCGCGCAGCAGGCCTTGCGTGCCGCAATAAAGTATGGCAACTTGTTCGCCTACGGGCATCGGGCTGTATTGCGCCTGTATGAGCAGTTGGTTGTTCTTTCGTCCGCGGTCGATGGTCATTGCCGTCACAGGGTCCATATCGGAAGAGAACTTGGCAAATGCTTCAAGTTCGCGATACTGTGCCTGGTCGATTTTCAGCGTACCTGCCACCTTTTTCATACTCTTGATTTGCGCGGCGCCACCTACACGGCTCACGGAGATACCTACGTCGATAGCGGGACGGAAACCTTGGTTGAAGAGGTCGGTCACAAGGTAAATCTGACCGTCGGTGATAGAAATCACGTTTGTCGGGATATAGGCGGAAACGTCGCCGGCCTGCGTTTCGATAATCGGCAGAGCGGTGAGAGAGCCGCCGCCCTTGACGTGGCCTTTCAGGCTTGCGGGCAGGTCGTTCATGGCTTGCGCCACCTCGTCCTGATTATTGATTTTAGCGGCACGCTCCAAAAGGCGCGAGTGGAGATAGAACACGTCGCCGGGGTAAGCCTCGCGGCCGGAGGGGCGGCGAAGGATAAGCGAGACCTCACGATAAGCGACAGCCTGCTTGGAAAGGTCGTCGTAGACAACGAGGGCGTGCATACCGCGGTCGCGGAAGAACTCACCGATTGCCGCGCCGGCAAAAGGAGCGAAATACTGCAAGGCGGCAGGTTCGGCAGCCGTGGCGCTTACCACGATGGTGTAAGGCATTGCGCCGGCTTCTTTGAGCGTATTCACGATGCTGGCAACGGTAGACGCTTTCTGACCGATGGCAACATAGATGCAATATACGGGGTCGCCGTTTTCGTAGCCGGCTTTCTGGTTGATAATGGTATCAATCGCGATGGCCGTCTTACCCGTCTGGCGGTCGCCGATAATCAGTTCGCGCTGTCCGCGGCCGATAGGTATCATCGAGTCAACGGCTTTAAGGCCCGTCTGCAGCGATTGGCTCACAGGCTGGCGGTAGATAACGCCCGGGGCTTTGCGGTCGAGCGGCATCAAGAACTTTTCGCCGGTAATGGGTGCGCCGCCGTCGAGCGGCTGGCCGAGCGGGTTGATGACGCGGCCGAGCATATTTTCATTTACCTGAATGGAGGCAACGCGGCCTGTGCGCTTCACGCTCTGGCCTTCCTTGATACCCTCGGAGGGTCCCATGAGCACTACGCCGACGTTGTCTTCTTCCAAGTTCATGGCAACACCCATCACGCCGTTTTCAAACTCTACGAGTTCGTTTTCCGTGACATTGGTCAGCCCGTAAACGCGGGCAACGCCGTCGCCTATGGTAAGCACTACGCCGACTTCTTCAAATTTTACGTCGCTCGTGATGTCGCGCAACTGTTGCAGCAACACTTCAGAAACTTCGCTGGGTTTGATTTTACTGGACATAATAATAATGTGTGTGATAAAACTCGGCGGCGTTTATCCGGCGAGTTCTCTTTTCATTTTTTGTAACTGCGTTTTCACGCTTGCATCAAGGCGATACGTATCGTATTGCAGCACGAAGCCGCCGAGCAACTCCTTGTGGAGCGCAGGCGTTCCGTAAGTTCGGGCGTAAGGCTGACGGGCACGGTGAGGCTGCCTTCGATAATGTGCCTTTCGCGGCGATAGAGTGTGCCGTAGCTGCGTGCGATGAGCTGCATCATGTCGGCCCTGCCCTTCGTCACCACGAGGTGAATGAAGCGGCGGGTCGTTGCCGTGAGGTCTTTTTCAGCCCCTGCGGCGGTGGCAAGCAACTGTTCGCGCTGTGCATCGGTGAGCACGGGGTTGAGGAGCGCATGCTGCAAGGCTTCTACCTTGGCGAAGGCGGCGGTGACGTTGCCCATCTCCGCATACACGCGTTCTTCTTCCTTGTGTTCGGCTGCGAACTTCAAGAGCGCTTTGGCATATCGCATTGAAATGATGCCGAGATCCATACGTAATAGTCTATAGGTGGGTTCTATAAATTCCCACCGTAAAAATTTTCTAAATCGTAAGTCTCATCGGTCACGTAGCCCGCTACGCTCCCTCTTCAACTTACAATTTATCCTCGAAAATAAATCCAAAATCTGCCAAAGCGAATTTATAGAACCCACCTTTAATAATATTGCCTTATTCGGCCTTTGCGACGTCGGCGAGCAGTTTCTCAATGAGTTGCTGCTGGTTTTTGTCGTCCGAGAGTTTTTCGTGCAGCACTTTTTCTGCAATCTGCACAGACAGTTCAGCCACGGTCTGACGGATATCTCGCAGTGCGTTTTCCTTTTCCGCGTCGATTTGCCTTTTGGCTTCTTCAAGAAGTTTTGCGCCTTCTTGTTCTGCCTTATTGCGTGCTTCTCGCACGATGCCGTCGCCGGTTGCCTTGGCTTCCTTGATGATTTCGGCCTGTTTCTCGCGCGCTTCCTGCAAGAGCCTTTCGCTTTCCTGTCGGATTCCTGAAAGTTTCTCGTTGGCTTCGCGTGCCTTTTCGAGCGATTCGTCGATGTAGGCTTTTCTTTCCTCCACCATGTTTACGATGACGGAGAAGCCGTATTTCTTCAGGAGGAAGAATACGATGAGAAAGGCCAGCAGCATCCAGAACAGCAAGCCGAGGTCGGGCGTTAAGATGGATGGCAGGTTGATTGACTGCATAGTTTTGAGTTAATTAATCAGGTAAACGAACCGCCGCGCGGCCCGTTTGCCAAGAGGCAAGGTTGCCCCGATTAGATGAAGAGACAGAGGAGGCAGACGATAACTGCGAAGAGGGCAACGCCTTCCACGAGGGCAGCCACGATGATCATGTTGGTACGGATGTCGCCGGTGCTTTCGGGCTGGCGGGCAATGGCTTCCATTGCGGAGCTACCGATTTTACCGATGCCGAGGCCTGCGCCAATGGCTGCAACGCCTGCTCCGAGACTGATACCGAGTTTTGCAATTCCTGCTGCTTCTAAAAGGGCTAAGAGTAACATAGTTGTTGATGGTTTTAAGTTGTGAATATTTATTGTTGATAGTTTTTTGAGAAATTCTTTAAGAATGATGCTCTTCGGGCAATGCCAGTCCGATGAACACGGCGCTGAGCATCGTGAACACGTAGGCCTGGATAAACGCCACGAGCAGTTCGAGGCAGTTCATGAAAATCATGAGCGCGAAACTTACCACCGTGAGCGGCGTGCCAATGAGCGCGCCGAGCTGGCAGGTGATGAAGATGATGCAGGTGAGGGAAAGGATAATGGCGTGCCCGCCCATGATATTGGCAAAGAGACGCACCATCAGGGCGAAAGGCTTGGTGAAGATGCCGAAGAGTTCGATGACAGGCATCATCGGCACGGGCACTTTGAGCCAAGCAGGTACGGGCGGCCAGAATATTTCTTTCCAATATTCGCGGTTGCCCGAGAAGTTCACCACGAGCATCGTGGTCACGGCGAGGAAGAACGTGATGTTGATATTGCCCGTCACGTTCGCGCCGCCGGGGAATGGGCTTGATGAGGTCGTCGTTGATCGACATCACGAACATCTCTATCAGTCCCACGAAACCTTTCGGCGCGGCACTGTTGCTCTTGCGCTTGCGGTACCAGCGTGCCGAACCGATGAAGATGATGAGCATCAGGGCAGCGGCAATCCAGATTTGCAGCACGTTCTTGGTGATGGAGAAGTCCCACGGACGCACCGTAGTGCCATCGGGCAAGAGTTCGTAAATCTTGCCATTGGCTTCTTCGTTGAGATAAAAGCCTTCGTAGATGCCGTCGGGCGCATGGTGGAAGCGGGCGGAACTGAACACGTGCCAGCCGCTCTCCTCGCCTTTCACGATTACGGGCAGGGGAATGGAGACATGATGCCCGTTCCACGTGGTGATGTGCCATTCGTAAGCATCACTCATGTGTCCGAGCACGATTTCCTTCACGTCTACCGGCTCATCTTTCTGCTCGGATGCCGTGGCGGCCGTGGCAAAGGCCGTGCAAATGAAAAATAGGAGGATGTATCTCAAAAGTTTCATTGGTACATATATTATTATTGTATGGTGGTCTTTCCTTTCTGGGTGATGATGTAGCAGACAAAGAGGTTGACGGCGAAGAGGACGATGTTGGTGCGTATGGCAAAGGCATAGGCGAGGAGCATGGCTATGGCAAGCAGGAGGCGCAGCATTTTGGAAAGGAGGTAAAACCCCGTAACGCCTTTGCCGCCTTTCGCCCGCCGCAGATAGCGCAGCGCGTATTGCTCGAGGAGCATCGTGGCGAAGAACACGGCCGCCAGCACACTTATGGGCAATGCCTGCTGCAAGGCGGCGGTTCCCACGATCCACGTTTCGCCGAAGAGGAGCAGCGGCCCTGCAATGAGCAGCGCCAAAGCCGCGATGAACGTATGCTTTGCAAGCGTGCTCATTCTGCAGCCTCCACGCAAACGGATACCACGTCTTCCGCCACTTCCACGAAGCCGCCTTTCACGGAAAGGGTGAACGGCTCTGCGCCGCTGCACACCACTTCGCCGGCAGAGAGCGTAGAGATGATGGGCGCGTGGCCTTTGAGGATTTCAAAGCGGCCTTTCTCGCCAGGCACTTTCACACCGTCTGCCTCGCCCTCAAACAGGACGCGCTCGGGCGATACTATTGTTACTTTCATGTTGTTCGTTTATTAGTAGACGAGTTTACAAGTGAACGAGTAAACAAGACAGATTTGTCTTGCAAACTATATTTTATTTGGTAACTTGTCTTGTTTACTTGTTTACTCGTTTACTTGTTTACTAAAATCGTTCTTACATCGTTAAGCGGGCGTTTTACAAAACGCTCCTACTCTGTTCTTACGGCTTCTGACTTATTTGCCGGCGTTGGAGAGCAGGCGCTCGCCGTCGAGAATCATGTTGAAACCTCGGACACACTCTTCGATAGGCACCATCACGCCTTTCACGCCCGTGAACTTCTCTGCCACGGTGAAGGGCTGGCTGAGGAAGCGCTGCACGCGGCGGGCGCGATTCACGGTGAGGCGGTCTTCATCGGAGAGCTCGTCCATACCGAGAATGGCGATAATGTCTTGCAACTCCTTATATTTCTGAAGAATCTTCTTCACACGCTGTGCGCAATCGTAGTGTTCCTTGCCGATAATATTGGCATCGAGAATACGCGACGTAGAATCGAGCGGGTCAACGGCGGGATAGATACCCAGTTCCGTAATCTTACGGCTCAGCACCGTGGTTGCGTCCAAGTGGGTAAAGGTCGTGGCGGGCGCTGGGTCGGTCAAGTCGTCGGCAGGCACGTAAACGGCCTGAATGGAGGTAATAGAACCGTTCTTCGTCGACGTGATGCGTTCCTGCATCGCACCCATTTCGCTGGCCAGCGTAGGCTGATAGCCCACGGCGGAAGGCATACGGCCAAGCAGTGCCGAAACTTCGGAACCGGCCTGAGTGAAACGGAAGATATTATCGATGAAGAAGAGGATATCTGTTGCCTTACCCTCGGCTGCACCTGCGTCGCGGAACGACTCGGCAATGCTCAAGCCCGAAAGGGCCACGCTGGCACGCGCTCCGGGAGGCTCGTTCATCTGACCGTAAACAAGCGTGGCCTGGCTCTTGGCTACTTCTTCGTAATCCACCTTGGAGAGGTCCCATTCGCCGCGCTCCATGGCCTCGGCAAACTCCTTGCCATAGCGCACTACGCCGCTCTCAATCATTTCGCGCAGCAGGTCGTTGCCCTCACGGGTGCGCTCGCCTACGCCGGCAAACACAGAGAAACCGTCGTGCCCCTTGGCAATATTGTTGATCAGCTCCATAATGAGCACCGTCTTGCCCACGCCGGCGCCGCCGAACAGTCCGATTTTACCGCCCTTGGCATAAGGTTCGAGCAGGTCGATAACCTTGATGCCCGTATACAGCACCTCGCTACTGGTTTTGAGGTCTTCAAACTTAGGCGGTTCGCGATGGATAGGCGTCATGCCCTGGCTGCGGTCGGGGGCTTTGAGACCGTCGATCACGTCGCCGGTCACGTTGAGCATTCGTCCCTTAATCTGGTCGCCCGTAGGCATGGAGATAGGCGCTCCGAGGCGCGTGGCTTTCAGGCCTCTGCTAAGGCCGTCGGTATTGTCCATGGCAACGGTTCTCACGGTGTCCTCGCCGATGTGCTGCTGCACTTCGAGGATGATTTTGCGTCCGTCGGGGTGGACCACTTCAAGGGCTTCGTGGATGGCGGGCAGGCTTTGCTCGGCATTTTGTCCGTTTGTTTCAAAGCAAACGTCTACAACGGGGCCGATGATTTGTGAAAGTAGCCCGTGTTTCACAGTGCTTTCGTTCATTTTTGTAGGAAATATATTTCTTGTTGATTATTGTCAGACGTACTCAGCCCCATATAATATATAAATAATATGTATAAGATTTGAGGCTTGTCTTGGTGTTCCGACTGCAAAGATAATGATTTTGATATATGAAAGGCGCAACTTTGGAGACAAAAAATCCGTATAAAGTAAAAAAAACTACTTTCGGCGCAAAACCATGCGCCGTTACGCGCGGACGGCCTTTCACGGAAAGCCGCACGGGCCGCCTGAAAATGTTTCCTCGCTCGTTGAAAGTTTTTCCTTCCTCCTTGATATTTTTCATTATCTGCTAAGATATTTTTTATTACAAACTTTGTAATATATGTTACAAACTTTCTAACACATGTTACAAACTTTGTAATACGTGTTACAAACTTTGTAACAAACTTTTTCTTAGCAGAAAGTAAAAAATGGCTTATAAGGCAAGAAAATTTTTCAAGGAGAAAGGAAAAAATTGCTCGGGGATAATTGAGATGATGCGGCGGCTACTGACTGCTTTTAAGCAAGAAAATGAAAATATTTACCGCCTTGCAAGCATAGAAACAACATTTTTCATAATTTTGCAAGGATAAGCACACGCAGAGATGAAAGCACGGACTCCCACATACGTTATCGCCTTGGTGATATTGCAGCTCGTCTTCGGCAATTTGGAGCCGAGGCTGTTTGCCTTTCCCATAAATTTTGCACTGTTGGTGAGCCTGATTGCTGTTTGTGCAGTAGTTGAACGGGAATACGGCAAACAGCAATGGGTCAAGGCGTTGCGAAGTACGGATTTGTCTGTCATTTCACTTTGCTTGATTGCCGTTTGGTGCGTGGCGGGCGGCTGCGTGCCGCAGACCGATGCGGTTTCCTCAGGGTGGCTCTACCGCACGGGACTGACGCAGTTTGCCACTTCCCTACCCTTTGTAGGCCTGCTCGCCTTGCTGCTTGTGCAGCTCACGATGATCATCATTCATCGCCTGCGCCGCCCCGCGCGGCAATGGGGCTTTACCTTCATCGCCGCGCACGCCGGACTGTGGCTGGCATTGGCGGCGGGACTGATGGGCAGCGCGGACATGAAAGATTTGCGCTGCATCGCCATGCGCGGACAGGAAACGCGGACGGCCTACGACAAGAAAGGGCGCATCAATGCCCTGCCCTATGCCGTCGAACTGAAAGACTTTCGCGTGGAGCGCAGCGAGGCGGACCATTCCGTGGTGCAGTATGAAGCCGCCATTGCTTTGGACGGCGAGCGCATCTCTATCTCTGTAAACAATCCGCACGCCGCCACCTGGCAGGACAAACTCTATCTCGTGAGTTACGACCATAATGCCCCCGACGACGGGACTACTTACTGCGTGCTGCAAATAGTGCGTCAGCCGTGGCAAGCCCCAATGTGCTTAGGCATAACGCTTTTGCTATGCGGCGTTGGAGGAATGCTCTTATCTAAAATACAGGCAAAACAATGACTTGGACGCATTTCCTTCCCTTCTCGATTGCCGCCGTCCTGCTATGGGCGGCAGGCGCTGCGGCCGCTCTGCTGCATCGTGAAAAGGCGAGCCGCGCGTCGCTGTGGCTGACGGGGATAGGTATTATTATATATAGTGTCTTCGTGGCAGGGCTATGGGTCGGTTTGGAGCGTCCGCCGCTGCGCACGCTCGGCGAAACGCGCCTGTGGTACTCGTTGTTTATGGTCGTTTCCGGCTGGCTGGTATATCGGCGTTGGGCCTACTGCTGGATGCCCCTCTTTTCGGGCGTTGTGGCCACGGTGTTCATCGTCATCAACCTGCTTCGCCCCGAAATTCACGACCAGTCGCTGATGCCTGCGCTGCAAAGCGCGTGGTTTGTGCCGCACGTCACGGTGTACATGTTCTCTTACAGTCTCTTCGGTTGCGCTTTCCTCCTCGCCGTTGCCGGTCTGTGGCAAGGCAAGGCTGCCTATCTGCCCTCCACTGACGCACTGGTGCGCATCGGTCTTGCATTTCTCACCTTCGGCATGCTCTCGGGCTGCTTTTGGGCAAAGCAGGCGTGGGGGCATTATTGGAGCTGGGATCCGAAAGAAACGTGGGCAGCAGCTACTTGGGCGGTTTACCTCGCCTATCTGCACTGCCGCCTGCGCCCCGCCTCCGAGCCTGCGGCGCATCGCCTGCCCTACGCCTGCCTCGTCATCGGCTTCCTGCTGCTGCAAATGTGCTGGTACGGCGTGAACTACCTGCCCGCTGCAGCCGAAAGCATGCACAGCTATATGGAATAGTAACCCCTCAAAGCAAGCTCTATAGAAATCTGTAATACATTGGCCGGATTAACTGTAGAATTTGACAAAAACCATAAAAACCGCTTGCATCGTTTGAAGCCCAAGGGCACGCCCCCGGGCTTAACGCCGAGCATTAAAGCCTTGCGGCTTTTGCTCGCCCTTAATCCCTGCGGCTGCGGTCGGTTCCCGACCGCTTCAAACGCCGCAAGCAAAAAACAGGAAAAAGTGGACGTTTACTTTTTCTCATAATTAGTAAAGAAGAGATGCTTTACTTTTTTCTGTTTTTTGCTTATCCTGTGTGGGCGGGCGGGAACCGACCGCAGCCTTAGCGGATTAAGCACAAGACAAAAGTCAACAGACTTTTAGGCTGGTGCTTAATCAGATAAGGCTAGCCTTTAGGCCACACAGGACAAGCGGTTTTGATTGTTTTATTCCATTCAACCAATGCATATTCATAAATTCAATAGAAATATACTTCCTATAACGCATCTCAAACAATCTATCAATAACCCTTCATTAACAACTACCGCTTATGAAAAAGTCAAGCAAAATCCTTATTGGCGGCGCAGTAGTGTTGGTGGGACTGGCCGTGACTTATCGCGCCGTGAATCAAGCCCCCGACGAAGCGTTGCCGCTCGATGAGCAAATGACGCAGATTATGAACGACGGCGGCTGCGTGTTCTGCCACACTGCAAACCCCGACCTGCCGTTCTATGCCGATTACCCCATCGCCAAAATCCTTATCAAGAAAGACGTTGAAGAAGGTTACAAGGCTTTCGACATCGCTCCGATGATGCAGGCCATTGCAAACGGCACGGCCGTGAACGAAGTGGACCTCGCGAAAGTGGAAAAAGCCATCGCCGACGGCACGATGCCGCTTTTCCAGTACTACATCGCCCACTGGGGTTCGTCGCTCACCTCCACGAAAACGGAGCGCGCCCTCGCTTGGGTGAAGGAACACCGCGCCAAGTTCTACCCCAACGAACTGGCAGCCGAGGAATTTAAGAACGAACCCGTGCGCCCCATTCCCGACAGCGTCGCAGTTGACGCTCGCAAGGTGGCACTCGGCAAACTACTCTATCACGACACGCGCCTCTCGGGCGACGGCACCATTTCGTGCGCCACCTGCCACGCCGTAACCACGGCCGGCGTTGACAACAAGCAGTACTCCGAAGGCATCAAGGGACAGAAGGGCGGCGTGAACGCTCCTACGTCGTTCAACGCTTGCTTCAACTTCGTACAGTTCTGGGACGGCCGCGCCGCAACCCTCGCCGCGCAAGCAGGAGGTCCTCCTTTGAATCCCGTTGAAATGGGTTCGGCATCGTTTGATGAGATTGCCGGCAAACTGGCCAAGGACGCCGACTTCGTAAAGATGTTTACGGCTGTCTATCCCGAGGGACTAAGCGAAGCCACCATTACGGACGCTATCGCCGAATACGAGAAGACGCTCATCACGCCTAATTCTCCCTTCGACCGTTACCTGAAAGGCGATAAGCAAGCCATGACTCCCGAACAAGTGGAAGGCTATGCCCTCTTCAAGGAATACAACTGCGCCACCTGCCACGCCGGCGTGAACATGGGCGGCCTGTCGTACGAACTCATGGGTAAGCGCGCCGACTACTTCAAAGACCGCGAAATCAACGCCAAGTCCGGCCTGACGGATGCCGACAACGGCCGCTGGGCACAGACCAAGGACGAGCGCGACCGCTACCGCTTCAAAACGCCCACGCTCCGCAACGTTGCCCTCACTTGGCCGTACTACCACGACGGCAGCGTGCCTACGCTCGACAAGGCGATTGAGATGATGGCGCAGTATCAGGTGGGCCGCACGATGAAGCCCGAAGAAATCGCCAAGGTCAAGAGCTTCCTCGAAGCCCTCACCGGCGAATACAAGGGCGCAACGCTGACCAATACGAACAAGCAGTAATCTCATAGACTTCGGGGTTGTATTGTATTGAGACGGCACGCCGTTTCTTTCACGCCTACTTGATGCCTCGGTTGTCGAGGGCGGCGGCGTAGCGGCGGGCGTTGGCGAGGTGGTCGGCGTAGGTGGCGGCAAAATTGTGCGTGCCGGAGAAGTCTTCTTTGGCACACATATATATATATGGGTGTCTGGCGTAGTTGAGCACGCTTTCTACGGAAGATTTTGAAGGGAGGCAAATGGGGCCCGGCGGCAGCCCTTCAACGTGATAGGTGTTATAGGGACTTTCCACGGCGAGATGCTCGTGGAGAATGCGGCGCAGGTCGAAACGGCGCAGGGCAAACTTAACGGTGGGGTCGGCTTGGAGCTTCATGCCCTGACGCAGGCGATTGATGTACATGCCCGCCACCATAGGCTTCTCTGCCTCGTTGGCCGTTTCCTGCTCCACGATGGAAGCGAGGGTGACTACCTCATAAGGCGACAGTCCTGCCTCGCGGGCTTTGAGGAGTCGCGCATCGGTCCAAAAGCGGCGGTAATTCTTCTTCATCTTCCGCAGCACGACAATCGGCTCTACAGTCCAGAAAACTTCATACGTGTCGGGGATAAAGAGGCAAGGCAGCGTGTTGGCGTCTACTTTGAATTCTTTCAGCTGGACCGTATCTCTGAAAAGAGCCATCCACGCGGCGGAGTCGGTTTGCAGGTTAGCGCCGAGCTTGGCCGCCAAGGCTTCCACGGTGCGCAGCGAGGCGGGAATAACGAGCCGCACGGGCGTTTGCTGTCCGGCGCGGAGGCGGCGGAAGATGCGGTAGATGCTCGTGCCGCATGAAACCGCGCAGCCCGAGCACGGAGAACGGTTCGCCGATTTCATCCACCTTATAAAGCACGGAGTCGGGCGTGTCGTCGGCATCAACAAAGAGCGAAACGGTTTGCCCCGTGCGGTTGGCGGAGATAAATCCCAGCGACACGCCGCCCGCCAAAAGTGCGAGGCAGAGCGCGGCGAGGATAAAGAGTTGCTTTTTCTTATTCGAGTTCATTTTTCTTACGGCAAAGGGCGTGGTTTGCCCCGTTTGCATGGCAAAAGTACGTTTTTTTGCACGAAAATCGCTTTTGTGTGAATAAAACCCCACTTTCAAGGCAGAAAATCTATATTTTATTACTACTTTTGCACAAAATCGCGCACAATGTGCGGCTTTTTTAGTTTATCTCATCCAAATCCAACGATGAAACAATATCAAGACTTCGTCGGCATCATCGCGGAAAGCATCAAGCAGAATTGGGACCTCGATGCACTGACCGACTATCAGGGAGCAACGTTGCAGTATAAGGACGTTGCCCGAAAAATCGAGAAACTCCACATTCTTTTTGAAAATGCAGGCGTGAAGCCCGGCGACAAAATCGCGCTCTGCGGGCGTAACAGCGCGTGCTGGGCCACGGCTTTCCTCGGCGTGCTTACTTACGGCGCGGTAGCTGTGCCTATCCTCCACGAGTTTAAGGCGGCGCAGGTACACAACATCGTGAACCATTCGGAGGCGAAACTGCTCTTCGTGGGCGATATGGTATGGCCGGAGCTCAACGCCGACGAGATGCCGGCACTCGAAGGCATCATCAACATTCCCGACTACTCGCTCCTCGTGAGCCGCACCGTGCTCCTCACCGAAGCCCGCGAGCGGCTCAACGAGTTCTTCGGCAAGAAATATCCGAAGTTCTTCCGCAAAGAGCATGTGAACTACACCGTCGCCGCCGGCGCGGACGACCTCGCGCTCATCAACTACACGAGCGGCACGACGAGCAACTCCAAGGGCGTCTTGATACCCTACCGCGCCCTGTGGTCGAACCTCGAATTTGCCTTCGAGGTGCTCGGCACGCGCGTGCACCGTGGCGACAACGTGATTTCGATGCTGCCGCTGGCGCACATGTATGGCATGTCCTTCGAGTTTATATTTGAGTTCATGCACGGTTGCCACGTGTTCTACCTCACTCGTATTCCCTCGCCCAAAATCGTACTTAAAGCCTTCGGCGAAATCAAGCCCACGATCATTATCTCCGTGCCGCTCATCATTGAAAAGATTATCAAGAAAAACGTGCTGCCGAAATTGCAGACGCCCAGCATGAAAGTGCTGCTCAAACTGCCCATCATCAGTACGAAAATCCGCGAACGCATCCGCGAAAGCCTCGTGCAGGCCTTCGGCGGCAACTTCTACGAAATCATCGTGGGCGGCGCGGCGTTCAACAGCGAGGTGGAGAACCTTTTGCACAAAATCGGCTTCAACTACACCGTAGGCTACGGCGCCACGGAGTGCGCCCCGATTATCAGTTACGAGGACTGGCACAACTTTGCTCCCGGCTCGTGCGGAAAAGCCGCGCCGCGCATGGAAGTGCGTATCAACAGCGCAGACCCTGCAAACGTGCCGGGAGAAATCCTCGCGCGTGGTACGAACACGATGCTCGGATATTTCAAAAACCCGGAAGCAACGGCGCAGACGCTCGACAAGGATGGCTGGTACCACACGGGCGACCTCGGCGTGATGGACGCAGAGGGCAACATCTATATCCGCGGACGCATCAAGAATATGCTGCTCGGCGCATCGGGCCAAAACATCTACCCGGAAGAAATCGAGGATAAGCTCAACACGCTCCCCTACGTGTCGGAATGTATCGTTATCCAGAAAAACGAGAAGCTCTATGCGCTCATCTATCCCGACTATGAAGAAGCCGAGAAGAACGGGCTGGACGAAAATGGCCTTAACGAAGCGATGGAGCAAAACCGCAAGGAACTCAACACAATGGTGGCAGCCTACGAGCAAATATCGGGTTTCAAACTCTACAAGGAGGAATTTGAGAAAACGCCCAAGCGCAGCATCAAACGCTTCCTTTACGAAAACGCCGAAATCTGATTGGGACTACCTCTTAGACTATTCACTTGTTGGTTGGCTTAGCATCAAACCACGTAATATCTTTCCGCTTAACAATGTGTTTAGTCCTCTAAGTATTTTTTGCCCACGAATTTCACGAATTTACACGAATATATTGCTTTGCATTATAATGGCGACCTGTTCGGTCGCACGAATTTTCACTAATTCACTGATTGTATTCGTGAGATTAGTGCGACCGTACAGGTCGCCTTTTAATTCATTGAAGATGTTTCGTGTAGATTCGTGTGATTCGTGGGCAAAAAAAAATGACCCGTGGATAAGAAATTGTTTGCAGTTAATCCAGCCAACGTATTACCACACATATATATAATATAGCATGCAACAACCACCAGCAAGCCCCGAAGTGCAGCAGATGGTGCTGCGCTCCGAAGGGTTGATAAAGAAATACGGCAAGCGCACCGTGGTAAACGGCGTAAGCTTCGACGTGAAACAAGGAGAAATAGTGGGATTGCTCGGGCCGAACGGCGCGGGCAAGACCACTTCTTTTTATATGACCACGGGACTGGTCGTGCCCAACGGCGGCCGCATCTTCCTCAACAATGAGGAGATTACAAAAGACCCTGTCTATATGCGCGCCAAACGCAGGAAGCCTCGGTGTTTCGCAAGATGAGCGTGGAAGACAACATCGCCTCCGTACTCGAAATGACGGGCCGCCCCAAGGAATACCAGCGCGAGAAGCTCGAAAGCCTCATCGCCGAGTTCCGACTGCAAAAGGTGCGCAAAAACCTCGGCGACCAGCTCTCGGGCGGCGAGCGGCGGCGCACGGAGATTGCCCGCTGCCTGGCCATCGACCCTAAGTTTATTATGCTCGACGAACCCTTCGCCGGCGTAGACCCGATTGCCGTGGAAGACATCCAGTACATCGTCTGGAAACTCAAAGACCGCAACATCGGCATTCTCATCACCGACCACAACGTGGAGGAAACGCTCTGCATCACCGACCGCGCCTACCTGCTCTTCGAGGGCCGCATTCTCTTTGAAGGCAAGCCCGAGGAACTGGCCGAGAACCAAGTGGTGCGCGACAAGTATCTCACGAATAGTTTCAAACTGCGCAAGAAAGATTTCCAGCTCATCGGCCAGCAAAAGGGCATGTAATGGATTTCTTCGCGCTAATTTGTATTCTTTATTAGTAGACGAGTTTACAAGTAAACGAGTAAACGAGACAGAGAAGTCTCGCTGATTATATTTTTCATGAGTAACTTGTCTTGTTTACTTGTCTACTTGTTTACTTGTTTACTAAATGGTGTTATTTCCAAAAATCTAATTTCAAAAATGCTCTCCCCTATCCTCTTCGCCCTCGCCGCCGCTGCCACGCCCGACACCGTGGCGGTACAGACGGCCGTAGCCACAGAACCTTACGCGCTCCTCGCACCATATCAAACCGAAGAGCGCAACTTCAACGGCAAGACCTTTGACCTCAAAGACGCGCTCGCCGACAACGAACGCCTTGCCACGGCCGACGTGCCCACACCCCTCACGCTCCGCAAAGGCGATGCCCTCGGCGGCGGCGACTACGCCGCGCTGCGCGTCATCAAGTTCAGCCTCACTGCCGAGCGCTTCACGAAAGTGAAACTCGACGTCAAGACTCTCGCCAACCACAAGGTCTTCATCGACGGCACCGACCAAACGGGCAAGGACATCTTGCTCGAACCGGGCAAAAAGACCGTGACGATGCTGGCGCTCACGAAGAAAGAGGATAAGGACAGCTTCAACGTGAGCATCATCGGCGAACACGCCGCCGCGCTGACCGTCAACGCGGAAGGCAAGCACCCTTATACTATGGCGGATATGTCGCTCGGCGAAAACATATATTCTGTATCGCTCTCGCGCAAAGGCACCTACCTCATCACATCTTACTATTCCACGAAGCCCGACGGCTCGGGCGTGTACCGCACCGTGCTCACCGAAACGAAGAGCGGCAAGGAACTGCGCCGCGTGGAGGGCGTGCCGACGTGGAAATGGCTGGCCAACCGCGAGGTGTTCTACTTCACGCGCAATGCCGCCAAGGGCAAGGAACTCGTAACGTTCGACCCCGCGACGGGGCGCGAGGAAATCATGGCGCAAGGCTTGCCCGAAGGGTCGTACACGCTCTCGCCCAACGAGGACTACATTATTATAAATAAGAGCACCAACGGCGACAACGACAAGACGCCCAGCCTGAAAAGGCTGCGCCAGCCCGACGACCGCATGCCCGGCTGGCGCAGCCGCAACTCGCTCTACAAATACGATTTCAAGACGCACGCCCTGACGCGCCTCACCTTCGGCGAGCAGAGCGTATGGCTCAACGATATTTCCAGCGACGGACGCAGTCTTTTGCTCTCTTTCAACCGCTTCGACCCCACGAAAGCACCCTTCGACCGCAAGACTCTGGTGCGCATGGACGTTGCCACGGCAAAAGTTGACACGCTGCTCTGCGACACCACCTTTATCTCAAACGCCAAGTTCACGCCCGACGGCACGGCCTTGCTCATCTCCGCCTCGCCGGCGGCCTTCGGCGGCATCGGCGCGGAGGTGAAAGCGGGACAAACGCCGCAAGCCTTCGACCATCGCCTTTTCCTCTACGACATCACTGCGAAAAAGGCTACGCCGCTGCTGCGCAACTTCGCGCCATCGGTGGGCAGTTACATCTGGGCAAAGGGCGACGGCAACATCTACTTCAAAGCCACCGACGGCTGCAACGAAAGCCTCTTCCGCCTCAATCCCAAGACGCTGCGCGTGCGTCGTGGAAAGTTTCTCCATTTCGAGCGACGAGCGCACGCCGCGCCTCGCTTTCAAGGGGCAGACGGGCGAGCGTTCGCGCGAGATGTTCCTCTGCACCCTCTCTTCCGCAACGCCTAAATGCACACGCATCGGCGAGGTAAACTTTGATCGCATCGCCGCAGAGGCAGCCATCGGCACGTGTCACGACTGGGCGTTCAAATCATCACGCGGCGACAGCATCAACGGCTTCTTTTTCCTGCCGCCCAACTTCGACGCCGCCAAGAAATATCCCTTGCTCGTCTACTACTACGGCGGCTGCACGCCCACGGCCAAGCAGCTCGAATTTATTTATCCCCTGCAAGTCTTCGCCGCGCAGGGCTACGTGGTCTATGTGTGCGAGCCGAGCGGTTGCATCGGCTATGGGCAGGAGTTTGCTGCCCGTCATGTGGGCACGTGGGGCAAAGAGTCGGGTGACGATATCATTGAAGGTACAAAAACCTTCCTTGCCGAGCATCCTTATGTAGATGCCAAGCGCGTGGGTTGTATGGGTGCGTCTTACGGCGGCTTTATGACGCAGTACCTGCAAACGCGCACCGATATCTTCGCAGCAGCCGTGTCGCACGCCGGCATAAGCAACATCGCCTCTTATTGGGGCGGCGGCTATTGGGGCTACTCTTACGGCGAGTGCGCCCAGTACGGCAGCTATCCTTGGAACAACCCCGACATGTATGTCAAGCAGTCGCCGCTCTTCAACGCCGACAAAATCCACACGCCCCTGCTCCTGCTCCACGGCACCGTGGACACCAACGTGCCTACCACGGAGAGCCAGCAACTCTTCAACGCTTTGCGTATCCTCGGCCGTGAGGTTAGTTACGTTCAGGTAGACGGAGAGAACCACGTGATTGGTAACTTCAAGAAGCGTATGACGTGGCAAAACGTCATCTTCGCCTGGTTCGCCAAATATCTGAAAGACGAACCCGAATGGTGGAACGAGCTTTATCCCGAGAACAAGTAAACCGCCCGCGCCGCCCGCTATGAAACGCCTGCTCCGCCTGTCACTGCTGCCGCTCCTCTCGATAGCCTTGGCATTTTCCTGCCAAAAAATCGAACTGCCCGACGGCACGGCCGACGAGGGCGCGCAGAACGCAGCGGGCGGCGGCAATGGCGCTTCTCCCTCCCTCGACACGAGCAATGCGCTCACCGTAGGAGAAGCCATGCAAAGGGCAGCCGACGGCAGCGAGGTGGTCATCAAGGGCTACATCGTTGGTTATACAACAAGTTCGATGAGCAACGCCTCGTTCTCTATCCCCAACGACAAGGCCAACACTAACATGCTGCTGTCCGATACGCCCGACGAGTTCGACGAACTGTGCTGCCTGCCCGTTGAACTGCCCACTACGGGCAGAAACCTGCGCGGCCTGCTCAATCTTTACGACCATCCCGAATATTTCAACCAGTACATCGCCATTCAAGGCAAGCTGACCACCTATTTCCGCGTTGTCGGACTGAAAAGCCCCACTGCATTCGCCTTCATCGCCCCGCCTGAAAATAGCGGCGGCGGCAATGAAAGCGGCAGCGGCGACAATGAAAGCGGCGGCAGCGACGGGGAGGAGGACCAAGGCGGCAGCGACGGGGAAGAAGAAAAACCGGACAGTCCCCCAACTGACGGAAAAAACTACCCGCAAATCAGCGATTCCCTCACTATCATAGCAGGAAGATGACTTTTTTTCGGGAAATTGTTTGGCAGGTTGAAAAAATCCTCGTACTTTTGCACTGCTTTCCGATAAGGAAACGCGAAAGGAAGTTTGGGTGAGTGGCTGAAACCACCAGTTTGCTAAACTGACGTACGGGTTTAACCGTACCGGGGGTTCGAATCCCCCAGCTTCCGCATATGGCGCTTTCATCTAACGGTTAGGATACATGCCTCTCACGCATGGTATACGGGTTCGATTCCCGTAGGCGCTACTCAAAGGTTAGAAAGAAAAGGATTGATAACGACTTAAACCCGTATCAATCCTTTTTTCATTGATAAAACGTTTCGGGCGCAGGCCTTGCGCCCTATTCTTGGAAAATTATTCTTCGGGCGTACCTTTCGCGCCCGCGCATATATATAATATTGTATGGCACTTGTTTCCCCCTCCCTGCTTTCTGCCGACTTCGGCAACCTGCAACGCGACATCGAGATGCTTAATAGTGGCGCGTGCGACTGGTTTCACCTCGACGTGATGGACGGCGTGTTTGTCCCTAACATATCTTTCGGCTTCCCCGTTATGGAAGCCGTGGCACGCGCCGCGCGGAAACCGCTCGACGTGCACCTGATGATTGTGGAGCCACAGAAGTTCCTGCCGCAAGTCAAGGCGCTCGGCGCAAAAGTGATGAACGTGCACTATGAGGCCTGCACGCACCTGCACCGCGTGGTGCAGCAAATCAAGGACGCAGGCATGATGGCGGGCGTAACGCTCAATCCCCACACGCCGGTCTGCGTGCTCGAAGAAATTGCGGCCGACCTCGATCTCGTGATGCTCATGTCGGTAAACCCCGGCTTCGGCGGACAGAAATTTATCGCCCACGCCGTCGACAAGACGCGCCGCCTGCGCGAACTCCTCGACCGCAGAGGCTCGAAAGCCTTGATAGAAATTGACGGCGGCGTGAACCGCGAGACGGGCAAACTGCTCGTAGATGCCGGCGCAGACGTGCTCGTAGCAGGCAGCGCCATTTTCAAAGCCTCCGACCCCGAGGCCGAAGTACTCGCCTTAAAGGCACTCACAAGGTAGTTTTTTATTTTCCACGTTTACATACAAGAAAATATAAAACATCCGTGGTTTTCAAAACCAATCCCACAATTTCCCCGACAACGAAATGCTGACAATTCCTCCCCTGATTACTGAAACAGAACGCGAACTCCTGCAAAACCTCATTGCAAACGCCAAGCGCATACTCATCTGCGGGCATCGCGGTCCCGACGGCGATGCTGTGGGCTCCGCGCTCCTGCGCTGGCTGCCCGGCATTCAGGACATCTCTTTCTATATGCGCCACGAAACGGAGGCGACACAGGCCATCAAGAACTGCGACCTCGTGTTTTGCCTCGACTTCAACGCCCTCCACCGCCTTATGGAAATGGGCGACGCAATCGCCGCGCACAATGCGCCGCGCGTTATCATCGACCACCACCTCAACCCCGACCGCAACGCCGCGGCACTCACCATTTCGCACCCGCAAATGTGCTCCACCTGCGAGGTGGTACTGCGCCTGCTGCTGCAACTCGGCGGCTACGAGGATATGGCCACCCGCGCCGCCGCCGCGCTCTACACGGGCATGATGACCGACACGGGTGGCTTTACCTACAATTCCAACAGCCCGGAAATCTATCAGCTCATCAGCCTCCTGCTGGCAAAGGGCATCGACAAGGACAAGATTTACCGCAACGTCTTCAACACCTACTCCGAGTCGCGCCTGCGCCTCACGGGATATATCCTTTACAAAAAGCTCGACTTCTACCAAGACCGCCGCGCCTCGATCTTCACCCTCACGCGCAGCGAAATGACGCGCTTCAACTTTATTCGCGGCGACGCCGAAGGACTGGTGAATATGCCGTTACAGGTAAAGGGCATGCGCCTCAGCATTTCCCTGCGCGAGGACACGGAGCGCGACGTGGTGCGCGTGAGCCTGCGCAGCGTAGACGATTTTCCCTGCAACAAGATGGCGGAAGAGTTCTTCAACGGCGGCGGCCACCTCAACGCCTCCGGCGGCGAACTGCCCTTTCCCCTTTCCGAAGCCGTCAAGACTGCCGAACGAGCCATCGAGGCTTACGCCCATTTGCTTTGAACATCTAAAAAATAAGACATACCCCACGCACCTGCAACCGCCCGACGCTTGCGGGTGCGTTAATTATTAGTAAAAGCGAGTTTTTCAAAAGGCTGATTTACAGCAATAGTAACCTGCAACTCACTAAGTGAACAGAAATTCAGCTCTTGCGGGGAAAAGAAAAGGCAAGTACCTTTGCACCGTTATTTATCACTAAAACTAAAAGAAATGAGCCAACTGAAAATCAAGCAAAAGGGCAATGGATATGCCGTTGCAAGCGTGGGAAATCTCGCCACATTCGGCGGAAAGGATTTTTTGAAAGATGCCTTGTCGCTCACCGGCATGGAAGTATCTTTCGGCACATTGGCGGCGGGCGAGGCTGTGCCTTTCAACCACAAGCACAAGCAGAACGAGGAACTCTACATCGTGCTTAGCGGCACGGGCGTCTTTACGCTCGACGGCGAGGACATTGCCGTTGAAAGCGGCGACGCGGTGCGTATCGACCCGAACGTGGTGCGCTGCAACCGAAACACCGGCGCGACGCCCTTCACATACATCTGCATACAGGCAAAGGCTAACTCCTTGGAACAATGCACTGCAACGGACGGAGTTATCCTCTAAATACAAAACTAACGAACACGGAAACGGAAGGAACCACAATAAGGCGGGGTTTCTTCCGTTTTTTTCTATATAAACAACTGCATATGATTAAAGATATTGAGGTACAAGACGTGCTCTTTCCCGAATGTCCCGTGCGCAACATCATAGCGCGGGTGGGCGACAAATGGTCTCTGCTCGTGCTCCACACGCTTTGCAACCGCGAGGGCAACATGCGATTTTCCGCCCTCCGCAAAAGCCTGCCCGACATCTCGCAGAAAGTACTCTCCATGACGCTTCACCATCTTGAAGAAGATGGCATGGTGCAGCGTTTCGCCTTCCCCGAAGTGCCGCCGCGCGTGGAGTACGCCATCACGCAGCGCGGCCTTTCCTTCATGCACGCTTGCCGCCCCATGATAGACTGGGCACTCGCTAACTTTGCCGACATCATCGAAAGCCGGAAGCGCCATTCATAGCATCCCCCCTTTTACCCTTGCAACATCTTGCTCCACACAACCGACTGCTTCTGCCAACGAACGACGGCTTGCTTTGACAGCCGGCGGCACAGCGCAGCGCATTTTGGCGGCACGGGATTTTCTACTTATCTTTGCCCTAGCAGAAAGAGGAAGAGCGCAGGCTTTTCCTCTTTTTGCGTTTTTGGGGCCAACTATCATATATGAGCGGAAAAATTGTCTTATATGATCGTGAAAATTATAAGCAAGCCCGTAAAAATTTGCTCCTTTATAATTTTTCCGATGTGCTTTATCGTGAAAATTTCCTTGAAATCCGCAGAATTTTTCTCGGAGCAAATTTCTGCGGTCTTAATTATCCCTAAATTTTCAAGCAAACGCTCCTTAACGATTGCAAATGCGAAATCAACTCTCTGCGCAGAGCGTGGAACGGCATTAACAAGATTTGCCTTTCTTGAACTTTCGTGCAAGCGAGCGCAATAGAATTAAGTTGTTGTGCAGAAGACAATCGATAATTTTGAAATCAAGAAAGGAGAGCCAAACTGCACTTTTGGCATTCTCATAACCCTAAAAGAGCGGGCGAAACGGGTTGAAAAGGCATTATCTCGTAAAAAAACGCATTTTTTTAGGGCAAACATTTGGTAGATAAAAAATATGTTGTACCTTTGCACCGCGTTTGAGAGAAAGCGCTACAACGCGGAAATAGCTCAGTTGGTAGAGCACAACCTTGCCAAGGTTGGGGTCGCGAGTTCGAGTCTCGTTTTCCGCTCACTTATTGAACAAAATGACTCTACAAAAAGCCCAGGTGGCGGAATGGTAGACGCGCCAGTTTCAGGTACTGGTGTCAGCAATGACGTGCAGGTTCGAGTCCTGTTCTGGGCACTGCAAAACGGAGCTTGGCTGCACAAGGGAAACGCCTAATTGCAAACCCTCCGCGTGCAACGGTGTGAGTCATTATTACAAGACAAAATGGAGAGGTGGCGGAATTGGTAGACGCGCTACTTTGAGGGGGTAGTGTCAATTGCGACGTGGGAGTTCGAGTCTCCTCCTCTTCACTTTTCTTGCGGAAATAGCTCAGTTGGTAGAGCACAACCTTGCCAAGGTTGGGGTCGCGAGTTCGAGTCTCGTTTTCCGCTCAACAAAATCAACAATGAATAATGACAGCTTTGAGGGGAAACTGAAAAGCTGTCATTTTTTGTATCAACAAAAATAGTTGTGCCATGAATATTTACGCCCGCTATTTCGACCAAGACACCATCGCATACACGTTCGACGAACTCTTGGATTTCCTTACCTCCATCCCGGAAATCCCTATTAACCAACGCATGGTGGACGACCTGCGTGCCTACGTGGAAAGCGACATGCCCTACCCGAAACGCTACAAAATCCGTCCGCGCGTCTATTTTATCCTCATCAAGACCGACGCTGCCAACATGGAGGAATTTAAGGCACGACACAAGGCCAACGCTACTCAAACCAACTATACCCCGCAACCCCTGCAAACGGGCGAACTAAGCCTCGTGCACCGCAAGGAACTGCGCATGGCAGAACTGACTGCCGAGGAAGAAGGCTGGTACGAGGGCACGGTCACCTTCAAGCGCGTGATACAAATCCCCGAAACGGCAAAGTTCTGCTATCAAGACACTACTTTTTCTGCCTTGGTGCGGGCCAATTCCGGCTTTGAGTGCTACACGCGCATCATAGACCATCTGCGCAACCGCATGGACGTTGACCAACGCAGCCAATTCCCCTCTGTGAAAGGCAATAGCTTTAACTTCCGCTACGTAGGCAAGGAAATCAATCCAGCAGATTACGCCCGCGAAACGGCGAACGGATCTTTCTGATTTTCCGCCCTTGCAGCATCTCGCAGCCAATATTGGCAGTTACGCTTTGCAGCATAAAAATAAACTCCACACTGCCGAATCGAAGCGGCTCCGACTCCAGAATCTTATCCACAGATATGGTCTTCCGCACGCCATCCCGGTCTTCATATCGGATTTTTCTTGGCTCCGGATATTCCCCGCGATAAAACACCGCCACCGCTTCCACAGGTCTGGCCACAATCTTCATCCGTCTGCATCCCCTTTCCACTCCCTCTTAGACCTATTTGCATTTACTTTTCTACCTCCAGAACCAGTTTACTTTTCATGTACCACAGAGAGGGGGTGAG
>SFPF01000059.1 GCA_004552155.1 Bacteroidales bacterium | reverse complement strand
ACTCGCCAAGGTTATAGTAGAGTTTAGCCGAGAGTAGTTCCTTCTCAATCAACTTGTCTTGCAGGGTAAAGATGTCGTCCTGCGCCTCTTGCCGCAGCGGGCTGTTGGGGTAGTTTTCGATAAAGTTCTGATATTCCGTCACGGCCTCGTAGGTAGCCGTTTGGTCGAGCTTAGGTTCGGGCGTGGAGTTGAAGAGCGCCTTGCCGGCATTGAAACGAGAGCGTTCGGCATACGTGCCGCGCGGATAACTTTGATAATATTTTTTGAAATAAGCCGCTGCGGCGGAGTAGCTTTTCGCTTTGAAACTGCTGTAACCCAGGAGGTAGAGCGACTCTTCGCCCACTTCTGTGCCTTTCAGCACGGTCACGATGTCGCCAATCGTTTCGGCGGCGCGGTTATAGTGCCCTTGCGCGTAATATTGCTTGGCCAGTTCGTAGCGCACAGAGTAGTCGCGCACCTTATCCAGTTTGCTCGCATTGCCGCAGGCCGAAAGGAGCGAAAGGAGGCCGACGAAAGCGGCAGCGGGCACGATATATTTCAATACAAGCGTTTTCATATTGCAAATTTGGCGCAAAGTTAGCAAAATCAGTGCAAACGGACAAATATTTTTTTTCGTGTCACGTATGAAAGTGCTATGCAACGCGCCGAAGGTAAGGGTTCGAGTGTTCTGGAAGTTATGAAGTCTGCGAATTTCAAGGCGACAGTTTGAACTTTTGCCGCAATTTTCAAAATGCCAGTCTGAAAAACCACGTATTCCTTGCCGTTTGAATTTTTCCTCTAAGGCATGATAGCGCAGACGGGCCTATAATAATGTTTTGTAGCGTGCCATGACATTTGTCGTTGCCAGCCAAAATGTGCTTCTTCTTACTTGTAAATGGGGCGAAAGCGTGCGGGTGTTGTCAAAATATTGTAACTTAGCGGCACGATTGCGGCACTTGCCTTCATGGCATGCCAATACAATATTATATATATGCCTGAAACACTCAACTTAACCAACGTAACGCCCGGTGCGCCCCTGACTTTGGAAATGATAAAGGGCGTGCTGGGGAAGGAGGTGCTGGCGCGCCCAACGCTTTGCATTGGCGACGTTGCGGCCATGCTGGGCGTTGGGCCACGCACGCTTTCGGCGGTGCTCAAAAGGGAGGGAGGCGGAAATTTTTGCTCTTTCATTTCCGACCTGCGCCTTGCCGAAGCCGAACGACTGCTGAGGCTGCGCCGCTATGCGCGGTTTTCGGCTGAGCAGATAGGACTTATGGTGGGCTTTGCCTCGCGCCAGTCGTTTTATCCGCATTTCAAAGAAAAATATGGCTGTACGCCGATAGAATATCGTAGTCGTAACCTTAATGAAAACAAACGACCAGAAGATGCTGACTTTTGAAGAAAAACAACAAATCACGGCACTGGTGCGCCGGCAGGTGGTGCCTGCCGTGGGATGCACCGAACCGGGTTGCGTGGCGCTTGCCGTGAGCCGAGCCACGGAGTTACTGGGCTGCACGCCCGAGAAGATTGAGGTGCGGCTCAGCGCGAATATCCTCAAAAACGCGATGGGTGTGGGTATCCCCGGCACCGGCATGACAGGGCTGCCCGTGGCCATTGCGCTCGGCGCACTCATTGGCCGCTCGGAGTATGCGTTGCAAGTTTTGAAAGACTGCACGCCCGAGGCGGTGGCGCAGGCGCGGCAGTATATCGACGAAGGGCGCGTGTGCGTTTCTTTGAAAGACGATGCGCCCGATAAACTGTATGTAGAAGTTACCTGCACAGCCGGCGGACATACTGCGACGGCTGTAATAGCCTGCGAGCACACTCGCTTCGTAAGGCTCGAAAAGGACGGCGAGCCGCTTGAGGCGGCAGCTGCGTCGGAGGGCGGCGACACGTCCGCGCTCGGCACAGATGCGCCGGAGCTGACGCTGCACAAGGTGTGGGAATATGCCACAACGATGCCCATCGACGAAATCAGTTTCATAGGCGAGGCGCGGCGGCTCAACGAGCAGGCGGCTTCGGCTTCCTTGAAAGGCAATTACGGCCACTGCCTCGGCAAGGCCCTTTCGCGTCCGCTGGGGCGCGGCATTATGGGCGACAGCATTTTCTCGCACATCCTTTCGAGCACCTCCGCCGCCTGCGATGCGCGAATGGCGGGCGCAAATATTCCTGTGATGGGAAATTCGGGTTCGGGCAACCAAGGCATCTGCGCCACCAATCCCGTGGTGGTCTTTGCCGAGGAAAACCATAACACGGAGGAGGAACTCACGCGTGCCTTGATGCTTTCCCATCTTACCGCCATTTATATCAAGATGCACCTCGGTTCGCTCTCCGCGCTCTGCGGCTGCGTGGTGGCCTCGACGGGCGCGGGCTGCGGCATCACGTATCTCATGGGCGGCAATTACGAGCAGGTGACTTTTACGGTGAAGAACATGATTGCCAACCTCACGGGCATGATTTGCGACGGCGCGAAACCGAGTTGTGCCTTGAAGCTTACCTCAGGCGTGAGCACGGCAGTGCTTTCGGCAATGCTGGCCATGCAGGGCAACTGCGTGGAAAGCGTGGAGGGCATTATCGACGACAGCGTGGACCAGAGCATTCGCAACCTTTGCGACATCGGTGCGGAGGCGATGAACGAGACCGACCGCCACGTGCTGCACATCATGACGCACAAGCATTGTTAAGGGGATAGGCAATATGCATATTATATAGGCGTTGCTCAAATTATTCTGTTGGTTTTAGATAAAAACCATGAAAAACGTCTTGCTTCGTTTGAAGCCCAAGGGCACGCCGCCGGTCTTAACGCCGAGCTTGTGAGCCTAAACGGCTCATGCTCGTCCTTAATCCCTTCGGCTGCGGTCGGTTCCCGCCCGCTTCAAAAGCCGCAAGGAAAAAACCAAGAAAAACCCGTGAGACCTTGATCTTATCGAGATAGCAATGGGAAAGTGGCCCATTGGAAACGGGTTTTTCATGGTTTTTCCCTTGTTCTGTGTGGGGCGGGCGGGTACCGACCGCCGCCTTAGCGGATAAAGCACGAGACGAAAGTCGGAAGACTTTCAGGCTCGGGATTTATACGATAAGGCGAGCGATAGCTCCACACAGAACAAGCTGTTTTTACAGGTTTTTATCAAATTCAATGCACACATATAATATATATACGCGCGAGGCAGATTGCAATAGCAACCCGCCTCGCGCGTTTTCTTGGGACGATAAGCAATGTGCCCCGGCTTTTAGTTCAAAATCTGTTTCTTACCGTTCACGATGTAAACGCCTTTGCTGGGATTAGCCACGCGGCGGCCGGCGAGGTCGTAAACGACCGTCTGCTTAGGCTGCCCGAAAGCAACGCTTACGATGCCGGAGGGCGTTTGCACTTCCTTTTCCGCCAAAGCAAACAGGTATTGGCAACCCGTATCTGCGGTGTTCGTGCCGCCGCCCCAGTTGTAGACGTTCCAGTTCAAGGTGGCATTGTTCGTTTGGTTGAATTGTGCCGTTCCCGAAGTTATGATATAATAACCCAGGGTTGCGGCCCTCGTCTGCCACGGTGCGGAGGGCCGTGTTGTTGGCAGAATTGGGAGAAACAAAGGTGCCGTCGGCGCGGCAGATAATATTATATGAGCCGTCTGTGCGGGCCGTGAGTTTCCACTGCGCAGCAAGCGTGGCCTCCGTTTCGCCTACCAATGCCTCGCCTGCGCCCTTGCCCGTGGCATAGCGGCTGAAGCGCAACGGTGTGCACATGGTGTACCAATAATAAGTTTGGTCGTTACTGACCTGCGGCATCTCTACTTCCTCGATGCGGTATTTGCAGCCCGTGTCTGTGGTGTTCGTGCCGTCGCCCCAGTTGAAGATTTTGTAGCCGTTGGGGCTTGTGGTTTGGTTGAACTCAGCCGTGCCCGAGGTGATGATGACATAGCCCACTTCGTCGGCGGGTTTAATCGTCCAGCCGCTTCCGGGTATGGCGGCAACGGTGGTGAGGGCGGTGTTGTTGCTGCTGTTGGGCGAGATGTACAGTCCTTCTTGAGATGAAACGATATTAAATGTCCCGTCCGTGCGTTCCTCGAATTTCCAGAGGGCGGCAGTGCTTGCGGCAGTCTGTCCGATGAGTTGCTGGCCGCTGCCTTGCGAGGTCACGTAGCGGCTTTCGCGCAGCGGCGTGCAGAGCGTGTAGAGATGCGTTTCGGAGGCCGTGGTGGCTTTCGGCTGATTGATAGATGCCGTCTTCACCTTATTTTTCAGAGCCTCGAAGGCCGTGTTGAGTCTTGCGGCTTGCGCGGCGCGGTCGCTCTCAGAGAGGCTTTGCCCGAGCGTGGAGCGCACCAAGTCAGCCATTTCCGAGAGTTCTTTGCAGAGGGAAAGGGGATAGTAACCTACTTTGTCCGAAAAGTTTGCGCCGATGTAGGCGGCAATGTCTCCGAGGAGCAGGTCGATTTGCTCGGTGCTGCTGTCCATGGCCTTTGAGGGAGAGTACACGATGCCGTCGAGCGCGTTCTTTCCTTCGGTGTCGGTAAGCACGAAAGTGAACTGCCACTTGTCGCGTCCCGTACCAGAGGCGGCGGCGTGCGGCAGGCGCATCAGCACCTTGTTCCAGCCCTGCTTGAGCTGAATTTGCACGACGGGGCGCGCCGTGAGGTTTTCATTTGTCAAGCCGCTCGTGGAGTGGTCCTGCGGGATAGAGGCATTGGGCTGCTCCCAAGAGGGCGCGGCAATCTCTGTGCCGTTTACCCAAAGCTTAGAGCCTCGGCGGTCCCATTCGCCTGCGGGCGGTGCGGTTTCATTTCCCGAACGGCTGTAAGTATAAAATTCCACTTGCGCCCCGGCTGTCTGTGCCACGGGCGAATATACGTACGTCCATGCGTAAGCTGTCTGCCCGTAAGCGGGGTTGGAGAAGAACGAGGGCACGGTGGAGTGCCAGATGTGACGCAGATAGATGCCCGCACCCGTGGCCACCTTCGACCCGTAAGTAGTGCCGTTGTAAGTGAAAGAGGTGGGCAGCACGCCGTCCTCGCCCTCGTTGGTCGTTTCGGGCGGGAACTGCATCGTCTTGTCGCCGTTGTTGGGGAAGGGGGCGGTGATGCGCCAGCGCACGTTGGTCTGTTTCACGTAGGGGATAGGCTCGTTTTTGAGCACGTGCGCTTTGTGGAAGAGGAAGCGACGTTCAAAGTCGGCAAACTCTTCAAATTCCTCGCCCGAGTTAGGCAGCGTGGTGCCGCCGGTCTCGATGTACTGCTTACCGCCGCCGTACCAAGCCCTTTCGGCCGAGGCGATGATATTGGCGTAAATGTTGTTCTGGCGCACGATGTCCGTATAGGTCTTTGTTTTCGTGTCGTTCCACGCCGCGCTGATTGTGCCCGCCACGTCGCTCGTGCCTTGCTGCGTGTAGTAGATGTTGCTCTTGTAAATGCCCACGAGGTCGGCGTACACGTCAAAGTGGTTCGTGTAGTTGTAGCGGCAGTCAATGTTGGGCAGCCCGCTTACCACGCGCCCTGCCGTCGCCCACATTTGCGTCATGTCGCAGAGAGCGCTTGTGGGAGGCCCGGCTACGAGCCGGTTCCACATAACAACTTTCTTGCCTTTGCCGCGCACGTAGTCCGCCATCGTTTTCAAGAAGTTGGGATAAGTAATCGTCACCTCGTCGCCGCCGATGTGGATATAGGGGGCAAGGGGGAATGCTTCCACCACTTCGTCGAGGATATTCTTCAAAGCAGCCACGCCCTCATCGCTCTGCATAGAAAAGCCCATGGCCTTGGTGAAAGCATCGCTGTGGCCGGGCATGTCAATTTCGGGAATAACGGTCACGCCGCGCTCTGCCGCATAGGCTTCGAGATTCTTGCATTGTTGTTGCGTGTAGTAGCTGCCGGCGTTGCGCGTCATATTGTCAGCGGCGGTGAGTTGCGGATAAGCCTTCACCATAAAGCGCCAGGCGAGTTTCTCCGTCAGGTGCCAGTGGAACACGTTTACCTTGAAGCGCGAAAGCATATCGATTTCGTGTTTCAGTTCTTCAAAGGGAATGAACGAGCGTCCCACGTCGTGCATGAAACCGCGCACTTTGAAGGCCGGCCAGTCCGTGATTGTCAGAGCTTGCAGCGAGGCCGTGCCGCCGTTGTCGCTGGTGCCCGAGGCGAGTTGCAGCAGTGTTTGCGCGGCGCGTATTACGCCCGTCTGCGTCACCGCCTCGATGGTGATTTTATCGGAGGTGACGGTGAGCGTATAGGTTTCGTTGGGCATATACGCCACGCTGTGGTTGTAGGAGCCGGCGATAACCGCCACGCGTTTCACCTCCACCGTTGCTGCCGCGCCTTCCGTAATGGTGCAGCCCATTTCTTCGAGTGCGGTGAGCAGGTAAGGCGTGTCGAACGCGTCGGTAACGCTTACGGCTCTGCCGAGCGCGAAGCTTTGCCCTGCCGTGATCTCCATGGAGTGGGGCTTAGGCAAGAGGTCGTACGGACCTGCGCTTGCCGTCAGGGGCAGCAGCGCGGCGGCCAGCAGCACGCCTTTCAAAAAATGTTGTTTCATGATACAGATGTTTTATTAGATTGTTTGAAAAAGAGTGAATTGGCAAATATTTGGATAAAAACCAGGAAAAACAGCTTGTTCGGCGTGAAGCCTATCGGCTACGTCTTTGCACATAATGCCCAAGTCTGAAAGCAGAGCTTTCGCCTTGTGCTTTATGTGCAAAGCCTGCGGTCGGTTCCCGCCCGCTTCACGCTGAACAAGGGAAAAACCATAAAAAACCGTATTGCTGAGTCCATTGCGTGCTGATTATATGTAGTCTCCATATCATTAAATCAGAATATGAAGATTGTTTCAAGGTCTGGGTCGTAGTAATATTTCTCGCACTGGTCTACAGTAGGCGCGAAATTATAGAGAATGCCGAGGCGTATGCCTGCCAGTCGCATATAGTTGAATAATTGTTGGCGATGTTCGGGGAGTAATGCAGAGACAGCTTTACATTCGACAAAAACTTTGCCGTTTACGAGGAAATCTACTTTATGCGGATGGTTTATCGGACGGTTGTGGAACGATGTTTTGAAATAATATTCTCGTATTAAATCTTCACCGCAAAAACCAGCTTCACTAAGGCATATTTCCAAAGCGTCTTGATACATATATTCATTGAGAAAAGGCCCCATGTCCCTATGTACCGTTTGGCAGCAACCCACAATGTTGTATATATACTTACGTAATTGCTGCGTGAGTTGCGGGTCAGTATCTTGAAGTTTCTTTATTTCGGTTGCTATGCGGTAAAAGGGTTTGTTCATAGCGTGGCAATTGTTGCTCTCATTCGAATATTCGTGATACTATGTGATTTACGTTGTGAGGAGTTCTTTTGATGATGGTTTTTTATGGTTTTTCCCTTGCGGTTGGTGAAGCGGCTGGAACAGACGCAGCCGGGGCAAGAGCCACGCACGGCGGGAGCCGATAGGCTCACAGACGTGCGTGGAAATTGCAACGGCGTGCCCTTGGGTTTCACCAACGGCAAGTGTTTTTACTGGTTTTTATCATTAAACATAGTAGCAATCAAAGCAAAAGCGTTTACTTCTTCCCCTTCATCACAAACACGAGCGTACCGCCGCGTACGATGTCAGAGTGGTTGATGTAGTTGGTCTTGACGCGCTTGCCGTTGAGGAAAATTTTGTCGACGTAGAGATTTTCCTTGCTCAAGCCATCGGCTTTCACCGTGAACGTCTTGCCGTTCGGCAGATGCAGGGTTACCTGCGGCAACTGCGGCGCACCGAAGACGTAGCGGGCAGACACGGGATCGACAGGGTAAAATCCCATCGACGAAAGCATATACCAGGCAGACATCTGACCGCAGTCGTCGTTGCCGCAAAGGCCTTCGGGCTTAGGCAGATATTGAGTTTCGATGATTTCGCGCACCAGTTCCTGCGTGCGCTCCGGCTTGCCGGCAAGGGCATAGAGGTAAGCCACGTGGTGGCTCGGCTCATTGCCGTGGGCATACTGGCCAATCAGGCCCGTCACGTCGCAAAGCGTGCTGTTGAGCTTGGTGGTGAAAAACGAGTCGAGCTTCGCGATGAAGGGCTTGCTGCCGCCGAAGAGTTGGATAAGGCCCGGCACATCGTGCTGCACGTGCCACGTGTATTGCCATGCGTTGCCCTCCGTGTAGTCGCCGCCGTCGCTTTCGGCATGGGCGAGAGCGGAGGGGTTGAACGGCGATTTCCATTCGCCCGTGCTGAGGCGCGGACGCATGAAGTTAGTGCTCTTGTCGAAGAGGTTCTTGTAGAAATCGGCGCGGCGGGCGAAATATTTATAGTCGTCCTTTTTGCCCATCAGCAGCGCCATGTCGGCGGCGGCGTAGTCGTCGTAAACATTTTCAAGCGTGCCCGAAACCGATTCCATCTTGATGATGTCGCAAGGGAAATAGCCGTATTTCATATAAGTCTCCCAGTCCGACTTCATCTTGTGCGACTTCGTCTGCGTCATCTTAATGGCCTGGAACGCGCGCTCCGCGTCGAAGTCGCGGAAACCCTTGTGATAAGCCTCGGCAATGATGGGCACGCTGTGGTTGGCAATCATGCAATAGTTTTCCTTGCCCCAAAGCGCCCATATCGGCAAGTGTCCCTGCGTTTCGGCCTGGCTGATCATCGAGCGCACGAAGGGACTCACCATTTCAGGCACGGCCAGCGTGTAGAACGGGTGCGCGGCGCGGTAGGTGTCCCATGTGGAGAACGTGGAGTAGAACGTGCCGTCTTCGGCTTTCGCCAGATTGCCGTTTGCATCGCGGTACGCGCCGTCTACGTCGGCAATGTTGTTAGGTTGGATAAGGGCGTGGTAGAAGCAGGTGTAGAAATTTGTCTTTTCCACGTCAGAGCCTTCCACCTCGATGCGGTCGAGATAGCTGCTCCACACGTCCTCGGCTTTCTTCTTCGTGGCCTCGAAATCCCAGCCCGGCAGTTCCGCCTGCATGTTGCGGCACGCGCCGTCGATGGTGGCGGAGGAGAGGGCGATTTTCACCTCCAACTGCTCGCCTTTCTTGAGGTCGAACGCCACGAGCATCCTTTGTCCCTTCTCTGTCGCGGCGAGCGGCAGGGCGGTGATGCGCGTCATGGGGCGGCTGAACTGCATCTGGAAATATACGTCCTGTTCCACCCACACGTTGCTGCGCACGTGTCCCGTGAGGCACGTGGGACTTTCCCAGTTTACCTCGCAGGCTTTCACGTGCGAGTGATATTGTTCCTCGCTCCACGTAGTTTGTGGAACGTGTAGCGGTGGTATGCCACGTGCGGCGTGGCGGTGAGTTCGGCCGTTACATAGTTCTCCGTGAGTTCCACAGAGTAATAGCCGGGGCGTGCCCGCTCGCTGCTCTTGCTGAACGTGCTGCGGTAGTCCTTTCGGTCGGGGCGTGCCGTGACGGGCATCACGAGCACGTCGCCGAGGTCGGTGCAGCCCGTGCCGTTGAGGTGCGTCTGGCTAAATCCCCATATCCTCGTGTCGGCGTAGATATATTCCGAGCAATATTGCCAGCCCACAGAGCCCGTCACAGGGCTTGCCTGAATCAGTCCGAAGGGAAGGCAGGCGCCGGGAAACGTGTGTCCGGTTGCGGCAGTGCCGATAAAGGGATTGACGTAGTCGATGGGTTTGAGCGCAGGCTTTTGCGCGAAGAGCGCTGTTGCCGCAAAAGAGAGCAGCAGCGCGGAGAAAAGCTTTTTCATGGTATGAGGTTTGGAATAATGTAGTATTAGATATGCAAATCTACATTATTTTTTTGTAATCAAACCATTAAACGTGCGTGTTTCTTTTAAGATTAGGCACGCGTCACGGCATTTTACGTTACCATCCCTGCCCGTCACACCCCCGAAGCCGCATGCAAAAAAGCACTTCCTATACGCATTTTTTATCCCCGAAAAACCCGTCAACCCAGCACTAATTCGCTTAAATCTCTGATATTCAGTTTTTAATTTGTGTATAGTTGGTCGCACCAACTATACACAACCATACAATCTCCGCCACATTAGAATGCCCGGCTCCCTGCCTACCTGGTCCACAGTTTAAGGCAGATGTTTTTTGCTAAGCCCTTGAAAGTTTTTACTAATCCCGTGATAGTTTTCACTATCTGCGCAGAGAATGTTTGTTACAAAGTTTCTAATACATGTTACAAACTTTGTAACACATGTTAGCAAGTTTGTAATACATGTTACAAAGTTTGTAACAAAAACTATCTTATATGAGCCGAAAAATTATCTTGCGGAAATTGAAAACTATCTTGCGGATAGTAAAAATTATCTTGCTGATAGTGGGGCTCGAAACGGGCTATGCCGAGCGCAGCCGAATTTTCGTGCAAGTGAGTGCAGAGGGCAAGCCTCGCTTGTATTATGCCGTGCCGCTGACAAAGGTGCATTTTATATAGACCAATTGGTTGAATTGTGCGTTAAGTGCCAATTGCAATAGGCGGTACATGCGCCGTGTTCACTGTGCTGGCTGCACAAGTGGGGCGGGCTGTAAGCCCAATTGTTGCACATAGCCCCGGGCAACGCCCGGGGGGAGCGATGTTGCATTGATTAAAGTGTCGCGCTCTGTAAGAGCAACCTGCATTATGAGGGGCAACGCCCCGTGGGGCGTTAAGGGCATTAATGGGTTACGCGCTTTCGGCGCGTGGCATTTTTGCGCTGGCGCAAAAATGCCGAATGTATCAATCGCGGTCTACGTTCCCCCAGGGCGCTGCCCTGGGCTATGGGCAACATTTGGGCTTACAGCCCGCCCCAATCATTTACCGGGCGTTTG
>SFPF01000058.1 GCA_004552155.1 Bacteroidales bacterium | reverse complement strand
CTATGCCCATTCTCCTTTTTTGCTATTAAAAGTAAGGAATGAGAAACGTATTTGGCACTATTAGGCAGCTGGCGGCTGCAATAATCGGAACGATTGGACTTGCGGCATGTGGTCCAGACAAGGACACCATGCGCTTTGAAGGGAAATTGCAAAACATTCGCCAAGCTGAATTTTATATTTACAGTGAAGATAACCCCGCGATTGGATTTGATACCATCCACATCAGTGGCGGTCAATTTACGTATGAGAAAAAACTCGATCGCCCAACTGTGCTTACGCTACTCTACCCTAACTTTTCCAAAACCTATATAGTTGCAGAACCAGGCCGAACCATAAAGATGAAAGGCGATGCTGCAAAAATCGGCGAAGCTGAAATTACTGGCAATGAAGACAATAAACGCCTCACGGAGTTTAGGCAACGAATGTTCTCGCAACCAGCCGCCAACATGAAACCCGCTGCCGCGCAGTTTGTCCGCGACAATGCGGCAACTCTCTCTGCCACCGCCATTTTTCTCCAAGTTTTTGCAGAATTGCGGCAGCCCGATACGCGCTACACCGACGAACTGCTTCAAGTCCTTAAAAAAGCGCAGCCTAAGGCGCAATTTATCAAGGATTTAGAACAGCGTCTGTTGCCTCTAAGCAAAACCAGCGAGGGCAAAAGTATGCCAGCATTTAACATCACTACAACAACTGGTGCCACTCTCAGCGCAAGCGCTTGCCAGGGCACCCCCTTGCTGCTTGTCTTCTGGGCTTCGTGGAACTATGACAGCTATTCTTTGCTTCGCCAAGCCGCTTCCTTGCAGAAGCGTTTCGCGCCAAAGTTGCAGGTGGTTGCTTTATCGTTTGACACAGACAAATCCGCTGCCGCGCGTCAAATTAAAGATGCGGCCCCCGACCTTACCCTCGTTTGCGACGGCAAGGGCTTCGACTCTCCGCACGCTGAAACCTTTGCGGTGAATAATATACCTGGCACGATGCTCATTGATGCCAAAGGAAAAATCATCGCCCGCGACCTGTTAGGCAAGCAGTTGGACGACCGCGTGCAAGCATTGTTCTAAAAAATCCCCTCAACCGTGTTAGTTAAAGTCAATACAGCCGCAGTCAATGCCCTGACGGCAATACCCGTATCCTTAGAAGTAACTACCGAGAAGGCACAGCAATACATGTTTTTCATGGTTGGCTTGCCCGACAGCGTTGTTCGTGAAAGCCGCACCCGTGTGGAGGAAGCCATTAAAAGCAGTAACTTCCACCTGCCTCCGCTGACAAAGATTGTGGTAAATTTCGCTCCCGCCGATGTTCGCAAAGAGGGCAGCGGTTACGACCTACCGCTAGCGCTGGGTATTCTTGCTGCTAACAGTCTGATACAGTCCGAAAAGCTTGAAGACATCATATTTATCGGGGAATTAGGGCTCGACGGCAGCCTCCGTCCCATCAAAGGGGCATTGCCCATAGCCATTAAAGCGCGTGCAATGGGGTATAAGGCGTTAATTGTACCCAAAGAAAACGTGCGTGAAGCCGCTGTTGTGAACAAGTTACCGGTTTATGGCGCAGAAACGCTGGCGCAAGTGGTTGATTTCTTAAATGGAGCGTCAACTCTGCAACAGACGATCGTGAATACGCGCGAAGAGTTCTTTGCTGCCCAAACAGATTACCCGCTCGACTTCTCCGATGTAAAAGGGCAAGAGGGCGTAAAGCGGGCCTTTGAAGTGGCAGCAGCCGGCGGACACAATATTATATTAATTGGGGCACCAGGTTGCGGCAAAAGTATGATGGCGAAGCGCTTGCCTTCCATATTGCCGCAACTCACGCTTTCCGAGAGCCTCGAAACTACACAGATTTATTCAGTTGCTGGACTCCTTAAAAGCGGTACGTCGCTTATCACGCGCCGCCCATTTCGCTCGCCTCACCACACGATATCAGATGTTGCACTGATAGGCGGCGGCTCTACATTCCGTCCCGGAGAAATCAGCCTTGCTCACAACGGCGTGCTCTTTCTCGACGAGTTGCCTGAGTTTTCGCGCACAGCGCTCGAAACGATGCGCCAGCCGCTCGAAGACCGCCAAATCTCCATTTCGCGTGCCAAGTACAACGCCACCCTGCCTTGCTCCTTCATGCTCGTTGCCTCCATGAACCCTTGCCCTTGCGGTTACTATGGCGACCCGACCCACAAATGCATGTGCGACCCTTGGCAGATACAGCGTTATATGAACAAAATCAGCGGTCCGCTTCTCGACCGCATTGACATACAATGCGAAATAGCCGCAATCCCGTTCTCCGAACTCTCCAAGGCTGCGCCCGGCGAACCCAGCGCGGCTATCCGCGAGCGCGTCGTGGCAGCCCGCCAAATACAGGCAGAACGTTTCAAAGACTTCAAAGGCATACATTGTAACGCGCAGATGACCGAAAAAATGCTCCAAGAGTACGTTGCTCCCGACGAAGAGTCACTCTGCGCCTTGCGCGATGCCATGGAACGCTTCTCGCTTTCCGCTCGTGCTTACAGCCGTATCCTTAAAGTTGCCCGTACTATTGCCGACCTGGATGCCTGTCCGCAAGTAAAATATCCCCACGTTGCCGAAGCTGTGAGCTATAGGAATCTTGACCGAGGAGATTGGGCGGAAAGGGGGATATAATATCTATATTGTTGTTTTTGTACAGATTGGTACTAATAATGTAATTGATAGATCACATAGAAAGCGCAAAAAATGCTATGCACTGCACCAGTCAACATGTTTGATTAGGTGCAGTATTTTTGTTTCGGATGGTTACGCTGCGCTTTTTCCTAAATTAGTGAATACGTGTCCCGTTTTAGACGTGCATTTTTCTTGATTTTGTCAGCGTGTTGGATGAAAAAAGGTGCACCCGCAATAGGGCGCACCTTTTCTATAATAGTAAAATCTTAATTTAATTAGAACATTAAGCCAAAGCGGAAATAGTGTCCTTTATATTTGGATTTGCTATCCCAATCAAAAGCATAACCGGCACTAAGGCGTTTCGTAAGGTGCAGACCAAAACCAAATTCAATAGCAGCACCATGATATGCTTCAAAATCTCCTTCTTCTTTTGTGGTCCAACGATTCCAATAACCAGAATGATAGCGTGTTCCGGCTACATAATAAGAGTGTTCTACTATTTCAGGTACTTTCATCAGGCAGGCTGCATAACCAAATGCGAAATTGGCGTATCCTCGCATGTTTTTGAAGAACTTCGGAGTAAAAGCACGCACACCAGTTTTTACAGTAACACGATCAAAATTAGAAGGAGAGTCAAACGGAGCGTCCCAACCAACAGAGAGAATATCCCATGCAAAATACTTGCTGTAACGGTGCTCAAAGTACAAACCAAGACCAAAAGCACCAGCAGAGTCCTTTTCATCACTGTACTCGTTTTTTGCACCCATCTTACCAACATTTAGGTCAATGCCAAAAATATTCTTTTTCTCTTGATCTTCATCTTCAATTTCATACGTCGTATGCGTAATGTTGCGACTCGTTGAAGATACAATCTGTGCATTGCTGGTCATAGCAAAAAAAACAGCAGCAACCAAAAGCAGGAGTTTTTTCATATTCATGAAAGTTTAATGTTATAGATTGATTTAAAAGTTATTTTACAGATTTAATAACAGGGTTGTTTGCGCCTTCTGCACCAGTAATACGCATCCATTCATAATCTGCAGGTGTTGCAGTATACCATTTGGTGAATTTTGCAGGGAAACCATGAATCACAAGCGTAAAATCGCCCTGTTCGCCTTCTGATTTTTTAGAAGTATGGAAATCAAAAGTGGCTGCAACAATCATATCTGCACCGACCGCTTCTGCAAACTTAAAGATACCATAGTTATGGGTGCTTTCAAGATTATCTCCCAAGTCTATTACCTCCTGGGATGTAAGATACAAAGTATGTTTTGTTTTTGCCTCCTCTATGACTTTGACTTCTGCTATTAGCGGTTTTACCAAAGGCTGAACAAGCACCTGCGGCATACGCGCTTGAACATTCTGATAGGAGGTTTTTGTAGTGGTCACTGTTTTTTGCGCAAAGGAGGTATTTGCAAAGCAGAAACAGAGAGAAAGCATCAATAAAAGAATAGACTTTTTCATGATCATATGATTTTTGAAGATAAATTATTCCTATTACGCAATTGATGACGCAAATTTGCAGACTTTTACAATTATCTTATAACAAAAAGTGTTTCCAACTTATTAACATGTAATATGATTGGAAACACTTTCTTATAAGGAAGAGCTTAATTCAGCCTTGTTCGGCGCTTTGAGAACTTTCAAACTCGTCAGAGTACGGTTTGAAGAAGTTTGTGCCAAGAATGACAGAGATGCGCATCAGCAAGTCGGCGTCGAGGGACTTTTTCTCGAAAATTTTGTAAACGTTGACGCGGGTATATGCCAACTGCGCCGCAAACCATACCACCGTATAGCCACGCTCCTTTAAGGTCTGACGGATAAGGTTGCCAATATGTACCATAAATTGTACGTTGTGTTTGTTTTATGCAATTGCTTTGATATCTATTTACGCAATGATTGCCGTATTTACTTGCGCGGGGTCGACGGGCTGCTCGCTCTGGCGCGAATAGCGGCTGACGCTAAGCATCATGCCGAAATAGGCGCAGGTGATGAGGGTGGACGTGCCGCCTCTACTGATGAGCGGCAAAGGCTGGCCCGTGACGGGGAAGAGGCCGACGGCAACGAGCATATTGAGGAAGGCTTGCGAAACAAGGAGCAACGCAAGCCCCATCACAAGAAAGGCTGGGAAGTTGCGCTCGCATCGCCCGGCAATGATGCTCGCTCGGAACAGTAATATCAAATAGAGCGCCATGACAATGAACGCGCCCCAAAGTCCCATTTCCTCGATGATGATGGCAAAGATAAAGTCGGAGTAGGCCTGGCTGAGGAAGTCGCGCTCCACGGAGTTGCCGGGCATTTTGCCGATGCCGTTGCTCGACACGATGGCTATGTTGGCATGGGCTATTTGCCCGTCTTTGTCGATGTCGTAGTCTTTGGGTGCGGGCCTTTCGTCCGCGCCGTGGCGCACAATGCGGTTTTTCCAAGTGAGCATGCGTCCCATTCCGGGCAGTTTGTACAGCGGGCTGTCGTCGGGCGTTACGGCCACGACGGCAACCACCAGTCCCACAACCAGCGCCAGCGAGCCGAAGAGTTTGCCGAGCTGTTTGTACGGTACGCGGCCGATAAACATCATCAGCACCACAACGCCGAAGAGCAGCGCGGCGGTGGAGAAGTTTTCGGGCAAAATCAACCCGCAAACCAGGCCTGCGAGGATAAGGATTACCTTAAAAGCTTTCGGGTCGGTGCCTTTTTCTGTTTGCTGCACGGAGAGGATAAGCGCAACGGTGATGATGAGCGTGCCTTTGGCGATTTCGGAAGGCTGAAACTGCACAATGCCGAGGTCTGATGACCAATAAGAGCAGCGAGACGGGATAGAGCAGCAGCGGCAAGGGGCGGAAGTGGCGGCAAGGCACGGCGTGAATGGCGAGCGCCACCACAGTGCCTCCGGCAAGAAACGCGGCCTGCTTCAGCAGCGGTGCCCAAAACGTGCCCGACTTGTAGGCCAGCGTGCTGCCGGCGCTGAATACCTCTATCAGGGAAATAAGGCAGAGGAAGAAATAAATAATCCAAATGACGCGGTCGCCTTGGAATATCGATGTAAGTTTCTGCATAGCGGTGCAAAAGCTTGAATGGGTTTATAGTATATATATTGTATGGTCAGGCATCAACTATTTGCTTCATGCGGTGCGCCCATTCCTTGAACAGGTTGCCGCGTTCAGCCATACCGTTGAACAGGTCGAAGCTTGCGCAGCAGGGACTCAGCAGCACGGTGTCGCCAGGATGGGAAAGGGCGCAGCAGGCAAAGACGCAGCGGCTGATGCTGTCGGTGTCGCAGATGGGCAGTCCGCAGTCCTTGAACACAGCCTGCAGCTTGCTGTTGTCTGCTCCGAGAAACACGAGTGCCTTGCATTTTTCTTTCACCAAATCCATAATGGCGGAGTAGTCGTTGCCCTTGTCCTTGCCGCCGAGAATCAGGATAACGGGCGCGGCGACGGCTTCGAGGGCCACGCGGCAGGCATCTACGTTGGTGGCTTTGGAGTCGTTGATGAATAATGCGCCGCCCACGGTGCACACCTTTTCGAGGCGGTGGGGCACGCCGGGAAAGTCTGCCAAACCTTCGCGCACAATACTTGCGGGCACTCCGGCAGCGAGGCAAGCCATTGCCGCCGCCATTGCGTTGCGCAGGTTGTGGCGGCCGATGAGCGAGATGTCGGCAACGGGCATCTCAAAGTTCGCAGGGGCTGAAAGCCGCATAACGCCGTCCTGAATAAAACCTTTGCTGCCGTCCTCCGGCGCATCGCTGAACGGTAGTAAATAAAGCTGTCGCTCGGCCGCTGGTTGCGCGTGATGCGCATTTTGGAGTCCACGTAGTTTTGCAACTCAAAGTTGTAGCGGTCGAGGTGGTCGGGCGTGATGTTGAGCAGCACGGCGATATCGGCGCGGAAGTCGAACATATCGTCCAACTGGAACGACGATAGTTCTATGACATAGCAGGCGTGCGGGTCTTCTGCCACTTGCAGGGCAAGGCTGCGCCCGATGTTTCCGGCAAGCCCCACATCGGTGCCTGCCTTCTTCATAATGTGGAATATCCACGAAGTAGTGGTGGTCTTGCCGTTGCTGCCGGTGATGCAAATCATCTTCGCGTCGGTATAGCGCGCGGCAAATTCTATTTCCGAGATAACGGGAATGCCCTTTTCGCGCACCGCCTTTACCATAGGTGCGTCTTCGGGAATGCCCGGACTTTTCACGATTTCATCGGCGTTGAGCACGAGGCTTTCGGTGTGCCCGCCGTCTTCAAAGGGAATATCGTGCTGCGTGAGGAGGGTGCGGTATTTTTCGCTAATCGTTCCTGCGTCCGACACAAAAACGTCATAGCCTTCTTTCTTTGCGAGTACGGCTGCGCCCACGCCGCTCTCGCCTGCTCCAAGTGCTACAATTCGCATAATGAAAGTTTTTTTTATCTTATCTTCAATGTTATAATGGTCAATGCCGCCAGCAGGATTGTGGTAATCCAGAAGCGTATGGTGATTTTAGATTCGTGCCACGCCCCGTGCGGCCATTTGCCGAACATGTAGCGGCACTCGGGGTCGAGCTGCGCGGGCAGCACGCGGAAGTTGTCGTGGATAGGCGTGCGCTTGAAGATGCGGCGCTTCTCGCCTTTCTTTTTCCAGAACTTGAAATATTCCACTTGCAGAATCACGCTCAGACTTTCCACAAGGAAGATGCCGCAGAGAATGGGGATAAGCAACTCCTTGTGTATGATAATGGCCAGCACAGCGATGATGCCGCCGATGGTCAGCGAGCCCGTGTCGCCCATGAAGATTTGCGCGGGAAAGGCGTTGTACCACAGGAAACCGATGAGCGCACCCACCATGGCGCAGATAAAGATGACTAATTCCTGCGAGCCGGGCACGTACATTATATTTAGGTAACCGGCAAACTCAATGTGGCTCGACACGTAGGCAAGTATGCCGAGCGCGATGCAGATAATTGCTGAGTTGCCCGCCGCCATACCGTCCATGCCATCGTTGAGGTTCGCGCCGTTCGACACGGCCGTGATGACAAAGATCGTGACGAATACGAAGAATATCCAGCCCGCTTTCGTCTTATGCTCGCCGAGGAAGGAGAACAATTCGGAGTAGTCCAGGTTGTTGTTTTTGACAAACGGAATGGTCGTTTTCGTTGATTTCACCGCTTCGCTCTTATGCACCACGGCGGTCACGCCGCTCTCGGTGCGCATCTCGATGTTCTCGCGAATGGTGGCATCGGGGCTGAAATAGAGCGTCAGCCCCACGAAGAGGCCGAGCAGCACCTGCCCCACAATTTTATAGCGTCCGGGCAGCCCGTCCTTGTTCTTCTTATAATTCTTGATGTAGTCGTCGAGGAAACCGAGCAGACCGAGCCAAACGGTCGTCACGAGCATCAATATCATATAGATGTTGCGCAGTCGGCCCAGCAGGAGACAGGGCACGAGGATGGCCACGATGATAATGATGCCGCCCATGGAGGGCACGTTTATTTTCTGCACGCCGAAGGGGTCGATGCTGGCATCGCGCTGCACCTCGCTGATGTTGTGCCGCTTCATCCATTTGATGAAATATTCGCCAAACCATGCGGAAATCACGAGCGCCAATATTAGCGCCAGCAGCGAGCGGAAGGAGATGTAACTCCAAAGCCCGGAGCCGGGCACGCCAAACTGTTCGAGAAAGCGAAAGAAATAGTAGAGCATTTTTACGAGTGAACGTGTGGACGTATTCGTACGCCCCGATTAAAGATTAAAACAATGTGTTACGCGATGGTTGAATGCGCTAAGTGCCTGGAAGGCACTACAGAGCGAAGCGATAGTAACCGGGCACGAAGTGCTCGGAAAGGCGTAGGGGGAACGATGTGCCTGGAAGGCACTACGCCAAAGGACATGCACTTAATGCATCGCCACAGGCGTACTGCCTTCCAGGCAGAACTTTTGCAATCGTCTGTCCCGAGGACTTCGTCCCCGGTTATCGTCGCTTCGCTCCGTACTGCCTTCCAGGCAGTTATTCCCTTAACCATATTGCTTTTATTTCAACCAACTGAGAATGTATTATATGCCGAACGCCTTGCGGATTTCTTCGTGGTCGTCGAAATGGTGCTTCACGCCTTTTACGTCCTGATAAGGTTCGTGCCCTTTGCCCGCCACGAGAATAATGTCGCCCTTCTCCGCCATCATGGCTGCCGCGCGAATGGCCTCGCGGCGGTCGGTGATGCAGAGCACTTTCGGGCGCAACTCTTCGGACACGCCTGCCATCATGTCGGCAATGATGGCCTCCGGCTCTTCAAAGCGAGGGTTGTCGCTGGTGATGACCACACGGTCGCTCCGCTCCGCTGCCTCGCGCGCCATGATGGGACGCTTGCCTTTGTCGCGGTTGCCGCCTGCGCCGCACACGGTGATGATGCGGCCGCCCCGGCGTATGTCGTTGATTGCCGTCAGCACATTCACGAGGGCGTCGGGCGTGTGGGCATAGTCCACGATTGCGCTGAAACCCTTTGGCGAGCGGATTGCCTCGAAGCGGCCGTTCACGGGGTGGAGCAGCGAGAGTTGGCGGAGCACCTCGTTCTTCTCTACGCCGAGCATCAGGGCTGCGCCGTAAACGCCCAAGAGGTTGGACACGTTGAAGCGGCCCACGAAATGCACGCTTACCTCCGTGCCGTCGATGTCGAGCAGCATGCCTTCGATGCTCTCTTCCAAAATGCGTCCTTTGTAGTCTGCCGCGCTGCGTGTGGAATAGGTGCGCACGGCGGCCGCCGTGTTCTGCACCATCACGCCGCCGTTCTTGTCGTCGGCGTTGGTAATGGCGAAAGCGTCGGCACCGAGATGGTCGAAGAAAGCCTTTTTCGCATCGCGGTAGTTCTCAAAAGTCTTGTGGTAATCGAGGTGGTCGCGGGTGAGGTTTGTGAAGATGCCTCCGGCAAACTTCAAGCCGCCGATGCGTTTCTGATGAATGGCGTGGGAACTGCATTCCATAAAGGCATATTCGCAGCCTGCCGCGGCCATTTCTCCTAAAAGGCGATTGAGGGTGATGGGGTCGGGCGTGGTGTGCTCCGTAGGCACTTCGCGGCCGTCGATATAGTTGCACACGGTGGAGCAAAGGCCGCACTTATGCCCGAGGTTGCGGAAGAGGTGGTAGAGTAGGGTGGCGATGGTGGTTTTGCCGTTCGTGCCCGTCACGCCCACGAGTTTCAGGCGGCTTGTCGGGTCGCCGTAGAAGGCGGTTGCCACGCGTCCCACGGCCTCCTCCGTATCGGCCACGCGCACAAAGGTCACGCCTTCGGGCGCGTCCTGCGGCAGCGGGTCGCTCTGCAACACGGCCGCCGCGCCGTTCTCTATGGCTTTAGGTATAAAGGCATGGCCGTCGGCTTGTGTGCCTTTCACGGCGACGAACAGATTGCCCGGCTGCACTTGGCGCGAGTCTATCTGCACGCCCGTAATGTCGCGTTCCAAATTGCCGCGCACCTCTGCGGCATTTGCTTTCGCAAGGATTTCAGATAATTTCATCGTTGAGATATTTTGATGTATAGAGACTATACGCAATGACCCAAATTAGTCAAGGATTTTTAGATAAAAACCAGTAAAAACATCTTGCATCGTTTGAAGCCCCTTGGGCTACGCCGCCAGTCTTAACGCCGAGCTTGTGATCCTAAACGGCTCACGCTCGTCCTTAATTCCTGCGGCTGCGGTCGGTTCCCGCCCGCTTCAAACGCCGCAAGGAAAAAACCTTGAAAAACCCGTGAGGCCTTGATGCAAACTAATAGCATCTATTGGTCCTCTCATTGAAAACGGGTTTTTACCTGTTTTTCCCTTGTTCTGTGTGGGGCGGGCGGGAACCGACCGCTGCCTTAGCGGATAAAGCACGAGACGAAAGTCGGAAGACTTTCAGGCTCGGGATTTATACGATAAGGCGAGCCGCAGGCCCACACAGAACGAGCGGTTTTTCATGGTTTTTATCCAAACCAGCCAAATAAGTAGGCCATATTTAGAGTACCTATAATATATTTGTCTTACTGCTGCTTTTTCGGCGCGGGCTTTTGAGGCGTTTCGGGCAGCGTGGCAGCGTTTTCGGGCTGTGCGCCTTCTTCTTTCGGTTCGGGCTTGGGCTGCGGTTTTTCCACTTGTGGCGCCGCCTCATCGTTGGCAAGGGTGAGGCTGACGCTTGCGCCGCGCTCAACAGCCGTGCCGGGGGCAATGCTCAGGCGGAACACGGCATCGCGCAGCCCGTAGCCGCTAAGGTCGGGCATACGGCCGGCGGCCGCCGGAGCTTCTGCATTCAACGCCACCACGCCGCTGCCGCTCTCGCAACTACCCCATGCGCTGCCGCTTTCCGGCAGGTTGCTGCTAACGCCTACTTTAAGGTCGTCGGCCAAAGCCTTGGCGCGATGCAGGTCGCCCGCCGCCACTTTCGGCGTGAGCACGTGCACCGTGTCGCGCGCCTTGTCGTAAGTGTTGTTGCGCTGCTGCGCCATCACGGTTTCCGACACGCGGCGGAACACCGGGCCGCACATGCCGCCGCCCGATGCCGGAGCGGTTTTGCGTATGCAGACGATGCAGGAATATTTAGGATTTTCGGAGGGGAAATAGCCTGCGAATGAGATGAGATACTCCGTTGAAAAGCCGCTTTTTGTCCAAATCTGCGCCGTGCCAGTCTTACCCGAAGAGTGGAATTGCTTGCTGCCGGCTTTCTTGCCCAAGCCGATGCTTACCACCTGCTCCAAGCAGATCTGCATCTTCTTCACTGCCTCGGGGCTGGCCATTTGCTCGCGGATAACTTTCACGGGAAATTCCTTCACCACCTCGCCGTTTTTGAGGATAGCCTTCACGAAGCGGGGCTGGAGCATCTTGCCGTTGTTGGCGATGCCGTTGTAGAAATTAAGCGTTGAAATGGGCGGAATTTGCGTTTCGTAATGCGTGGTTTGGCATAGCCGGGAATGGGCAGGTGGAGGTCTTCGGCGATGCCCGTGCTGTAAACGCCGTCCACGAACTTCTCGGGCTGGTTGTGGTAGTACTTGTCTATGAGCACGCTCACACCGATGTTCGATGACTTCTGCAAAATCTGCGGCACGGTGAGCACTCCGTAGCCGCCCGAGCGGTGGTTGTGGTCTTTCATGTTACGGCCGTACATGGGTCGGATGCCGCAGCCGGTATCTACCCAGTCGTCCATATCTATATATCCGTCGTTCATGGCTACGAGAAACGACACGGGCTTGAACACGGAGCCTGGTTCCAGCAGGTTCTTCACGGCATCTACGTCCATCTCTTTATATACTCCGTCTCCAACGCGGCGCATACTGGTGATGGCTTTCACGTCGCCCGTCTGCACTTCCATAAGAATGCAGAGGCCCTGATTGGCGTTGATTTCAACGAGTTTGTCGTTCAGCGCTTTCTCGCAGATGTCCTGAAAGTTCACGTCGATCGTGGTCTGAATGTCCAGACCGTCCTCAGCCGGCTGGTCAACAATGGTGAGGTAGCGGCTCAGCACCTTTTGTCGGTGCGCTGAACCGGGCTTGCCGCGCAACACGGAGTCGAAAGCGAGTTCCAGCCCCGTGAGCACTTCGTCCTCGCCCTTGTAAGTGAAGAGCCCGACGGTGCGTCGCGCCAGTTCGCCGTAGGGATTTTTGCGCAACTTAATTTCATCGCAGTGGAAACCGCCCGAATTGGCCGACATCTTGAAGAGGGGCAATGCCTTCACCTGCTTGTATTGCAGATAAGTGATGCGCTTGTGATAAATCGGCCAGTGATGGCTCTTTTTCTTGCGCCCCTTAAGCAGGTGGGCGCGGAGTTTGGCGGGGTCGATGTCGGGGAAGATAGCGTGCATGCCGTTGCAAATGCTGTCCATCTTGTCTTCGAGCAGCGAGTCGCGCACAAATTGTGCACGGGCTTTGCGCTTGGGATCTTTCTCCCAAGTCATGAAGTCCATGAATATCTTGTATTCCGGCAGCGACGTGGCAAGCACTTCCCCACCGGCAGCAAGAATATTGCCGCGCGTGGCGGGCACCTCTTGGTTCTCTTTCTTAAAGCGCGCGCTTACGGCCATCCAATATTCTTTGTCGCCAAAGATAAGATAGGCCGCACGGGCGATAATGGCCACCCCTGCCACGGTGAAAAGGAAGAAAATGACGATGTAGCGGGGCAAAATCTTTTTGGCAGGGAAATTCATTCTTCTTCTATTTTAAGGTTGTACAAGGGTTCTGTGGGCGTGTGCAAAGTTGAGTCTTCAAGGTTCTCTTCAACCTTGCTGCGGCGCGTCATTTCTTTCAACTGGCTGCTGCTGGTGAGTGCCTTGTAGCGGCGGTCGAGCAGCGTGTCGGCGAGGCGCGTGCTCTCAATCATTTCTTGCTGGCAGGCGTAGCGGTTGCTCACATAGATAATGACGTAGAGCGTAATGAGCAGAATGAGCAAAATCTGCCGCTTGAACCATTTGCCCGCCAGCAGGTCGCCGCCGAGGATGGTGCGCAGCGATATGTTCACGCGCTCCGAGCCAGTGTCGTCTTTCAGGGCTCGGATTGTAGCCTTGCGCTGCTCGCGGGCGGACAGGGCGGCTTCTTCCTCCGGGCCGGCTTCTTCTGGCTCTTCTTGTCCCTCCGTTTCTTCGGCTGCCTCTTGCTCCTCAATGTCGTCGCGCAAAGGTTCTTCCTGTGTCTCTTCGATTTCAAGTTCTATGTCCTCGTGTTTCTTGGCCATATTGTATTGCTGTTTTAATCTTAAATAATGCTTCTTTCATCTTCACACCCTACTTCTTTTCCGCAATGCGGAGTTTCGCGCTGCGGCTGCGGGGATTTTCCGCCTGCTCGGCTTCGGAGGGCACAATGACTTTGTTGTTCACCGCCGCGAAAGGGGAAAGGCGGTTGCCGAAGAAGTCCTGCTCCACTTTGCCGTCTATGTTGCCTGCCTTGATGAAATTCTTCACCATGCGGTCTTCAAGACTGTGGTAGGTCAGGACCACCAGCCTGCCACCGGGGCGCAGCACTTTCAGACTGCCTTCCAGCAGCTCGCGCAAGGCGTCCATCTCGTGGTTCACCTCAATGCGCAGGGCCTGGAATGCCTTGGCAAGGTCCTTCTTCTCGCGGTCACGGCCCATTAGCGGGCGCACGGCTTCGAGAAATTCCTGCACCGTTTTTATCGGTTTCATCGCGCGTGCCTTGCAAAGCGCATCTGCCAAGCGCCGCCCGTTTTTCAGTTCTCCATACAATAGGAACAGCCGCGCCAAGTCCTCGGGAGCGTAAGTGTTTACTATGTCGGCCGCCGTCGCGCCCCCGCGTCCGTTCATGCGCATGTCCAAGGGAGCTTCGTAGCGAAAGGAGAAACCTCGCGTTTCATCGTCGAAATGGTGGCTCGACACGCCGAGGTCGGCGATCAGTCCGTCCACGCCGTCCACGCCATAATAGCGCATCCAGTTCGTGAGGTAGCGGAAATTGCTTTGCACAAAGGTGAAGCGCGCTTCGCCCTCGGGCACATTCTGAGTGGCATCGGCGTCCTGGTCAAACCCATACAGATGCCCCTCGTCGCCTAACCTGCTGAGAATTTCGCGGCTATGCCCGCCGCCGCCGAAAGTCACGTCTACGTAAACGCCGTCGGGGCGTATGCAGAGCGCGTCCACGCTCTCTTTGAGCAAGACGGAAACATGATAGGTCGGCGCGGTAGTTGGCATAGTTTTTTATGTTGTTATTATATATACTTTCCTAAAAGAGTTCAAAGTTAGGGATAATCTGACATAATTACGGAAGGAAAATCTGATTTTTCTTATATGATAGTAAAAAATACTGATTTCATCGCAAATTCCAACCCCCGTTTCGTTCAAATTATCTCCGTTCCCGTCCCCATTTGCCCCTTGATGTTTTTCCCGCTCCTATAATACATTTTTTCCTTCCTCCTAGATATTTTTCACTGTCATATAACAAAAAGTTTATTACAAAGTTTGTAACAAGCGTTACAAAGTTTCTAACACATGTTACAAGGTTTGTAATACGTGTTACAAAGTTTGTAACAAAAACTATCTTATAGGAAAGGAAAAAATATGAGGAAGCAAGGAAAAATTATCTTGCTGCAAATAAAAAATTGCTCTGAGAAGATGGCGCAGAGCACGGCGGATAGTCTTTCATGAAATGCATGAAATCCACAAACAACCGAATAAATCCGCCACAAATCACCGAATAAATCCGCCTCAAATAACCGAAAAAAGATTAGGGCGTGCCGATTAGCACGCCCTAATTGCTTATTATGAGTATGTTATAATGACTGCTTTACGCCTGCGCGATGCACTCAATTTCCACCAGCGCGCCTTTGGGCAGGGTTTTTACTGCCACGGCGGAGCGGGCGGGGAAAGGAGCGGCGAAGAACTCGGCATAAACCTCGTTCATCGCGGCAAAGTCGTTCATATCGGCAAGGAAGACGGTGGTTTTTACAACGTTGGCCATAGAAGTGCCGGCTTCTTCGAGAATAGCCTTCATGTTTGTGAGCGACTGACGGGTCAGTTCTTTAATGCCGCCCTCTGCGAAGGCACCCGTGGCGGGGTCGATGGGCAACTGGCCCGACACAAACACCAGTTCGCCCACTTTAATGGCTTGGCTATACGGGCCTATTGCGGCAGGTGCGTTTGTTGTGGATATTGCGTTCATGGTTGTATTTATGATGTTAAAGGTTTTATTGAGGTCTCACGAGTAGGGGCGTTTTGCAAAACGCCCGGTTAATGGTTTGCGATATTGATTTTCCCAGCGGCGCATAAGACGGGCGTTTTGCAAAACGCCCCTACTTTAGATAATCGTCGAAGTAGCGCGTGATGCGTTCATGGAGATGCACCATATCGCGCCCCATCATATTATGTTCCTGACCGGGATAAACGAAATAGTCGGGCTGCGTGCCAGCATCTTCGCAGGCGCGGAGGAAAGCAAGGCTGTGCTGCAGCACGCAAGTGCCGTCGTTAAGGCCCACGATGATTTGCAGGCGGCCTTTGAGGTTCTTGGCCTTAGGCAGGAGCGAGGAACTTTCGTAACCTTCGGGATTTTCCTGCGGCGTGTCCATGTAGCGCTCGCCATACATCACCTCGTAATATTTCCAGTCGATAACCGGGCCGCCCGCCACGCCGACTTTGAACACGTCGGGGTAGGAACACATGAGGTTGGTGGTCATGTAGCCGCCGAACGACCAGCCGTGCACGCCGAGGCGGTCGGCATCGACATAAGGCAGGGTTTTGAGAAACTCCACGCCCTGCATCTGATCTTGCATCTCGATGTCGCCGAGATGGCGGTGCGTGCAGCTCTCGAAGTCGAAACCGCGATATTGCGAGCCCCTGTTGTCGATTACGAACAGCACGTAGCCGCGCTGCGCCATATAGATTTCCCACGGGCGGGCGGCGAAATTCCAGCTTTCCTCCACGTTGTTGGCGTGCGGGCCGCCGTAAACGTACACCACCGTGGGGTATTTCTTTGCGGGGTCGAAGCCTACGGGCTTCACCAGGCGGTAGTAGAGGTCGGTCGTGCCGTCGGCAGCCTTGATGCTGCCGCCCGTAATCTCGGGCACGTTGAAGTCTGCCCACGGCGTGGCGATACGCTCTTGCACGGCTTGCTTCTTGCCATTGGAGGTATTGATGAAGTCAACCTGGCGATAGGTGTCGGGCTTGCTCCAACGGTCGCAAAGGAAACGGCCGCCGGCGGAAAGCGAAGCGCGGTGCACGCCCTCGCCATTGTCGAGCAACTGGCGCTTGCCCGTAGCGACATTGACTGTGTAGAGATTGTGGCGCACGGGCGACTGCTCGTTAGCAAGATAAACGATGCTCTTTGTCTGTTCGTTGAAACCGAGGAAATCGATTACCTCAAACGCGCCTTTGGTGAGCTGCGCCAACTGCTTGCCCGTCGTATCAAAGAGATAAAAATGGTTGTAGCCATCGCGGCGCGACTGCATCACGAACTTGCTTGCGTCCCACGGCAGAAAGACAATCGGGTTCATCGGCTCGACGTAACGCGCATTGGTCTCGGTGTACAGAACGCCTTTGCGCTCGCCCGTGGCTGCATCGTAGGCCACAAGCTCCGCCTTATCCTGCGTGCGGGGCAGTTCAAACATATAAACAGTGCTTTCATCGGGCGACCAGGCTATATTGGTGAAATAGCGGTCGGTGGGGTCGCCGGCTTTGAGATAGACCGTCTGCCCGGTTGCAGGGTTGAAGATGCCGACAGTTACCTTATGGCTCGTCATGCCCGCCATGGGGTATTTCTCGGGCGCGAGCTGTGCCACGCGGTGGAAGATGTCGATGAGCGGGAAGTCCGTCACCATGCTTTGGTCCATGCGGTAGAACGCCAGCAAATTGCCCTTAGGGCTCCAAAACAGCCCTTCGTTGATGCCGAACTCGTTGCGGTGCACGCTGAGGCCGTACTGCAACTCGCGCGTGCCGTCGGTCGTGACCGTAAGGTCCTTGCCCTCGCGCGTGCGTATATATATATTGTAGTCCTTCACGTAGGCCAGCGCAGAGGTGACGGGTGCCGTTTTCGTGGCTTGAAGATTTCCTTCAGGGCGGAGCATGGAAAAGACGATTTGCTTCTTGGTCCAGTCGTAGTCCACTGTACCTTTGTCGGCACGGACGCGTACTACGGTGCCGTTTGCTGCGGGAAAGGCTGCCTTGCCGAATGCCGCCGTGTCGAGCGCGGCATTGATGTCGGCGAGAGAGCAAAGCGTGGCATTTTTCTCCACCTTCTTCCCCTTGTTGTCGAAAAGGAGGCTAAGCTCCTCCACTTTCGTCTCAACGAGGCGGTCGCCCCACCAAGTGGTAAATACAGAGCGGGGCTGGATGTTCCAATAGTTCGAGCCGCCCCACATCAGGTCGTCGAGCGTGAACTGCTTTGTGCCTTGTGCCATAATGGGTAAGTGTGCCAGCAGGAAAAGCAAGCCTGCGGCTATGAGTTTCTTGTTTGCCATGGTTTTCATCGTAAAAGGTTCATTTATTAGTAGACGAGTAGACAAGTAAACGAGTATACGAGACAGAGATGTTTTGAAAATATAAATTTATATGAGTAACTTGTCTTGTTTACTTGTATACTGGTTTACTTGTTTACTAAAATATTTTTATTTTCAATCTCTATCGGGTCTTTTGCCGCCGCGCTTGCCGCCAAAGTCCCGGCGGTCTGAGGAGCGTCCGCCAAACTTGCCGCCCCTGCCGCGCTCATCGCGGTCGCCGCGGCGCTTGAAGTCGCCACGCTCGTGCTTGAAGTCGCCGCCCTTCCCGCGCTTGAAGTCTTTTTCGCCCTCAAAGCGGCGCGGATTATCGTTGCGGCGTTCGCGAGGTCCGAAAGTGTTTTGGAACTCGCGGTGACGCTTGCGCAGCATCTCGTATTCGGGCGTAAAGTCCTCGTCGGGCACGCGCTCTTCATCGGCGGGGCGGCGATTGAACTCGCCACGGTTTTGCTTGAAACGGTGCTTCTCGCCCATGCGGCGGCGTTCCTCGGTGGTCTTCACCTCGCCGCCGGCAGCGCGAAAGGCGTTGAGCTTGCCGTCGAAGAGCTGATATTTGCGGAACTCGCAGTCGAGTGCGCCGTTGTAGAGGGGAATTTTGAAACTCGGCTTCAAGCCGATGGCTTCAAAGCATTCTTCCTTGTAACTGATAATCCAAGCCTCGTTGCCGCAGAAGGAATGTTTCAGCGTCTTGCCGATCATCTGATAAAGCCCCGTGAGGTCTTCGGGCTTGAGGCGTTCGCCGTATGGCGGGTTGGTCACCATGATCGCCTTCTCGGAAGGCTGCTCAAACTTTTGGAAGTCGCGCTGCTCCAAGGTTACGATGTCGCCCACGCCTGCAGCCTTCACGTTGGCATCGGCTGCCTCAATGGCACGCAGGTTAAGGTCGTAGCCGTAAATCTTATGGTCGAAGGCACGCTCTTGCGTGTCGTCGTCGTAAATCTCCTGTAAGAGTTCGGGGTCGAAATCCTTCCAATTCTCAAAGCCGAACTTCTTGCGGAACACGCCGGGGTAGATGTTGCGTGCCATAAGGGCGGCCTCCACCAAAATAGTGCCTGAACCGCAAAACGGGTCGATGAAATCAGACTTAAAGTCCCAGCCCGACAACTTTATCAAGCCTGCGGCGAGCACCTCGTTAATGGGCGCATCCACCGAAGCCGTGCGATAGCCGCGCAGGTGCAGGCTTTCGCCGGAAGAGTCGAGCGACAGCGTGCATTGCGTATCGGCAATGTGGATATTAAGACGGATGTCGGGGTTCGTAATACGGATATTGGGACGTTCGCCGTGCTTCTCGCGGAAATAGTCCACGATGGCGTCTTTCACTTTATAGGCCACGAACTTAGAATGACGGAACTCCTCGGAATAGACTACCGAGTCGACCGAAAAAGTCGTTTTGAGGTCGAGAAAATCGTCCCATTCCACGCCGCGCACTGCGTTGTAGACATCGTCGGCATCTGTTGCCTTAAAAGTTTTGATGGGTTTCAAAATCCTGACGGCGGTGCGCAGGCAGAAGTTGGCGCGGTACATCATTGCCTTGTCGCCTGTAAACGACACCATGCGCCGTCCGATTTCGATGTTGTTGGCACCGAGTTCGGTCAGTTCTTGCGCCAAAACCTCTTCAAGGCCTTGAAAGGTTTTGGCAATTAGCTGAAATTCTTGCATTGAAAAAAGGTAAGGATTATAATCCGTGTTAGGAAACAACGCGCAAATTTACGAAAATATGCGCTTATATGTGCAGATAGTTAGAAAATTAGTGGAAACAGGGCGGTTGTCGTCATACGCAAAAAGAATAATTCTCCAAGCGCATTGGTTGAATAAGTAAACAACCACGCCGCGCAGAAAGACAACTGCATGTTGTCAAAAAGTTGTCCCGGTTGTCGTCATACATTAACTGCAAGACAGAAAAACAAGTTGTCTTTTGTTGTCTCTGTTGTCTAAAAAATAAAAACGACGACAAAAACAACAAAAGACAATTCCGGTTCAGGCATTTATGCGCTTGATATGACGACAACAGGGACAACTGGGCGTGTTTTATACGCCTTGCCATGCAAAAAGACAACTGCAAGACTCATTTTGGTTTTAAAATCCACCTTAACTTATTCCTCCACTTCGCAGCCGCTGAAGTGCATTTCGCTGTGTGCCTTTTCGGGCGGGAAGGTAAAGTAGGTGCAAAGGGCTTGCGAGCAAAGTTCGCCCGTGCTGTTGTGGAGGGTCGCCTCGATGAGCACGATGTTGCGGCGCTGCTCCTTGATGCGGGCGCGGAGCGTGATTTGTCCACCCTCTGTGCTCACGGGGCGGAGGTAGCGCGTCTCCATTTTCGAGGTCACGCCGGCCGTTTGCAGCTTGCGCATCACCACCCAGCCGCAAATCTCGTCGAGCAGCACGCTCTGAATGCCGCCGTGCAGTGTGTTGAGCCAGCCTTGGAAGTTCGGCGTGGGTTGCCAAAGGCTCACGATGTCGTCGCCGTCCTCAAAAAACTCCATTTTCACGCCGAAAGGGTTGCACGGCGCACAGCCGAAGCAGTTGTAGCCGTCGAGATGTACGAAGGGATTTATTATCTTTTTCATTTCAGATGAGTAGACAAGTAAACAAGTAGACGAGTAAACAAGTTTCCTAAAATAAAATTCAGAAAGGCCAGAACACGGGAATGAGCCAGATGCTCAGTGCCATGACGATGAGGTTGAGCGGCAGGCCTATCTTGATGAAATCGCCGAAACGGTAGTTACCCACGCCTTGCACAATCAGGTTTGTTTGATAGCCGATAGGCGTGCAGAAACTGGCGGAAGCAGCCACGCAGATACACACTATGAAAGGCATGGGGCTCACCCCGAGATGCTGCGCCATGGATATGGAGATGGGGAATGCCAGCGCGGCGGCGGCATTGTTGGTCATCAGTTCCGTGGCAACGCTCGTGATGAAAAACACCACGCCGAGCAGCACGTAGCTGCCGTGCTCCCGGCTAAGCCCCACAGCCCACGATGCCACAGCGTCGGCCATGCCCGAGTTTTGCATCGCCTTGCTGATAGCGAAGGCCGAGGCTATGGTGATGAGAATGTCCCAAGAGATAAATTTCGTGTACTTGCGGGCGGGGAAGATGTTCATCACCGCCATAATCACCGTAACCACGCAGACAAAGAAGAACATGTCGAACTTCATGCCCGGCACGAGCCCTTGCGCCCACGGCAACTCGCCGATGGCGGCGCCGAATATCATGAGCGCGAGCAGCACGATGGTAAACCAACGCTTCTTGCGCCCCATCGCGGGTTCCTTCTGGCGGGTGTCGGCCACGAGCAGGAAGAAAGAGGAGTCGCCCCAGTTGCGCATAAAACTCTCGTCGGCCAGCACCACCACCGTGTCGCCTTCGCGGAAATGCTCCTTGCGCATGTCGTGCATGAGGAGTGTTTGGCCGTTGCGCTTGAGCTCTAAGAGGGTGGCGCCATACTTTTCTTTGAAATCGAAATCGAAGATGCGCTTGTTGATGGCCGGGAAGCGTGCGCCGAGCACCAGTTCCACGCGGAAGTATTTCGAGTTAGGGTTTTCCTGCTCCAAGTCGCCGCGTTCCTCGCGCCGCGCCGGCAGGAGGTATTTGGCGGCAATGATGATGTAGGTCGTGCCAACGGCGGCTATGACCAGCCCTATTTTTCCCAACTCAAACATGTTCAGCCCGCGCAGCCCGAGCGTGGAATTTGCGGCGGCTTCATCGAGTGCCATGCCGTGGACCACGAGATTTGTGGACGTGCCAATCAGCGTGCAAAGCCCGCCAAGAATGGTGGCAAACGACAGCGGGATGAGCAGTTTCGTGGCAGGTATGCCCACGCGCTCTGCCCAACGTTTTACCATGGGGGCGAAGATGACCACCACGGGCGTATTGTTGAGGAAGGCCGAGATGAATGACACCATCGGCATCATGCTGAACAATGCCTTGCGCTCGCCGCAGCGCTTTGACGGCAGCAGGCGGTAGAGCATCTTTTCCAGCAATCCCGAGCGCCGCACACCTTCGCTCACGAGGAAGAGCAGCGCGACGGTAATCATACCTTTGTTGGAAAAGCCTGCCACTACCTCCGACGGGCTTAGAATACCGGCGCAAAGGAATACCACGGCGCCGGAAAACAATATCAGCCCCGGGCGCAGCCACTCCTTGATGAGTGCCACGAGCAGCAGCACCACGACGACGGTGACAAATATGGCGGATGAACTCATGTTTTATATAATATTGACAAGTCACTGCTGTCCCGTTAAAGTGGGCAATTCGTTCTTTGAAACAGTTGAAACATAGTCTATTAGAAGAAGTCTTTCATGTGCGACGATTTGAATCTGTAA
>SFPF01000057.1 GCA_004552155.1 Bacteroidales bacterium | reverse complement strand
CGAAAACCAGAATGTGAAAAATGCAAGCGCGGCCTTCGACCGCCGTACGGCACAAGCCGATGCCGCCAACCTCGACGCGCTGCCCTTCTCCGACCTCACGGCAATGCGCCTGCTTGCCAAGCGGCTGGAACGGCAGGACGGCACGGTGCTCCACCTCGGCAACAGTTCCGTGGTGCGCAATGCGGCGCTATTTTTCGATAGCCACCGTTTGCGGGTGCATTGCAACCGGGGCGTGAACGGCATCGAGGGCTCGCTCTCCACGGCCGTGGGGCACGCCTTAGGCACAAGGTGGCAAGTGTGGGCGGTGCTCGGCGATTTGAGTGCGCTCTACGATGCCAATGCCTTGTGGAACACGCAACTGCCGGCGAACCTCCGCATTGTGGTGTTCAACAACGGCGGCGGACAAATCTTTTCCCGCCTGCCGGGGCTCTATTGCAGCGAAGCCGCGCCCGGGCTCATCGCCGCCGCCCACGGCTATTCGTTGGAGCACATCGCCGCCACCTTCGGACTGGAATACCATGCCGCACATTCTCTGGCGGAAGCCGACAGCGCGTTCACGGCGATGCTCGCCGGCAATGGCAAGGCGCAACTCACGGAAATCTTCACCCGTTCGGCCGACAACGAAGAGGCACGCATTAAATACCAAGAATTAATTAATGCATTAGTAAACGAGTAAACGAGTATACAAGTAAACGAGACAGGTTACCATTACCCGTTGATTGAATAAGGCATAATATGACTATGGTATTATCTGCCTGGAAGGCAGTACCTTCCAGGCACTTAACACTCAAATCAACCCAAACGTCTTACCATATAAATATTGTATAGCAAGATATTTCTATCGCGTTTACCCATTTACAAAAAACTCGTCCACTAAAAAAACTTCCAACCTATGAGAAACTGGAAAACCATCAAGGAATACAAGGAAATACTCTTTGACGAATTCAACGGCATCGCCCGCATCACGATTAACCGCCCGCGCTATCGCAACGCGTTCACGCCGCTCACGGTGTGGGAGATGAGCCAGGCGTTGGCTTATTGCCGCGAATGTCAGGACATCTGCGTCGTGGTGCTCACGGGCGCCGGCGACAAGGCTTTCTGCTCGGGCGGCGACATGCACGTCAAGGGCCGCGGCGGCTACGTGGGCGGCGACGGCGTGCCCCGGCTCAACGTCCTCGACGTGCAGAAGCAAATACGCTCGCTGCCAAAGCCCGTCATCGCTATGGTGAACGGCTACGCCATCGGCGGCGGGCACGTGCTGCACCTCATGTGCGACCTCACCATCGCTTCCGAGAATGCCATTTTCGGACAGACGGGTCCTAAGGTCGGTTCGTTCGACGCCGGGTTCGGCGCGTCGTACCTCGCGCGAATGGTCGGGCAGAAAAAGGCCCGCGAAATATGGTTCCTCTGCCGCCAATACAGTGCGGCCGAAGCCGAGCGCATGGGAATGGTGAACAAGGTAGTACCGGCCGAACAGTTAGAAGACGAGACGGTGGCTTGGGCTGAGGAGATGATGGAACGCTCGCCCTTGGCGCTGCGCATGATAAAGGCCGGACTGAACGCCGAACTCGACGGACAAGCCGGCATCCAGGAGCTCGCCGGCGATGCCACGATGCTCTATTACATGCTCGACGAGGCTCAGGAAGGCGGCCGCGCTTTCCTCGAAAAGCGCAAGCCCGATTTCAAGAAATATCCCAAACTGCCGTAAAAGAATAACGCTTATTTCAGCAACGCAATGACATCTTTCGGAAGCATTGCCTGCTTGCTATCTTCCGTTGGAGCGTTTTTGAGAAAAAGAATAGGAACAATAGTGTGCTTTTCTGCAAAGGGCAATAAAGAAGCCTTGCGTTCCAATTCAGCAATAAGACGGTAGGCATTCTCTTTGTTGGTCCATTTGCACTCGCCAACGAGCAAGTATTTCTTGTCAAGCGATTCGGCCACCACGTCAAACTCGGCCTGCTCAAGTTTCTTGTCCTCGCCCACCAGCGTTCCCCACCAGCGGCCTGCTTTCCCGTAAAGTATGCCATTTATCACATTCCCGGCACACGCTTCTCTGCACAGCTTTTCCCATTGCATGCTCACATACTCTTGGAAATGCGCTTTCAGAGCCTGCTCAATTGGCAAACGCCGCCCGAGTTCAATGAAAGAAAGATTGGGCACAACGAACTGATAATAGAACGCCATGAAAGGATCGGCTATCTTGTAAAGACTTTTCTTGGCATTCTTTTCATCAACGCCAAAGGGTATGTCTCTTTCCAAAAAGCCGAGGTCAATAAGTTTCTTAAGCGGTCGCGACAGATTGGTGGTAGGTTCGTTGCACCGCGCAGCAATTTCAGAAATCCTATTTGCCCCTGCACCGATATAGGACATTATGGTTGAAATCTTGACAATATCTTTCACATCGTCACGGAAGAGCTTTACCGGCTCTTCATAAAGTGCGCCATTCACGGAAAATACGTTGTGCCAAATAGCCTCCTCGAAAGAGGCTCTGTGCTCTCTCAATTCCCAATAGCGAGGCACGCCGCCCCAAACGGCATACTCCTCAATCGTGCCCGCATCATCAAGCCCAAGCGCCTCCTGCATATAGGGCAGGCGCAACGGCGCCAGGCGCATCAACTCGTCCGTGCGGCCGTAAAGCGGGGCGGTAGAATCAAGGAACAAGCCATACATCATGTTTTGGGAAGAGCCACATAGTATGAGATTATATTTCAGCAATCGCTCGTCCACAAGCTTTTGCAACACCGAAGGCAACTCGGGCGACTGCTCCACAAGATACGGAAACTCGTCGAGGCAAAGCGTGAAGCGTTTTTCTGTGCGATAATTGACGGCACGGAATATTGCCTCCCAATCGGGATATTCCACTTTGTCAAAATCCGGGAACTGCTGTCCCAAAACTTTTGCAAGCAATATCCTTTGATGCTGCGCCTCGGAACGATCGGCAAGAAAATAAACGTCCTGCTCCGACAATACCTTTTTTATAAGGGTTGACTTGCCCAAGCGCCTGCGACCGTACAAAGCGACCAGTGAAGGCTTTTCTTGCGTTAAGGCTGCCCTGAAACGAGCCATTTCGTCTGTTCTGTCTACAAATATCATAGTCTAAAAATAATTATGCACTGCAAACATAATGTTTTTTGAGCATAATAAAAAAAGAAAACGGCATTATTTTATATGATAAGCCCAAAATAGTATTCTTTCTAACGTCAAACACCTTTCCAATCATGTTCTTCTCCCTCCCCTCCCTGCCCCCGTTTTCGGTGCGTGTCGTGCCGCACACGCTGGTGTTCAAGCAACCGGCGGGCACCTCGCGCGGCGTTTACACGGAGCGGCGCGTGTGGTACATTATTATATATGGCACGCACGAGGGGCGGCGGTTCACGGGCGTGGGAGAGTGCGCCCCGCTCTTCGACCTCAGTTGCGACTACGACGCCGACTATGAGGCCGGGCTCCATGAGGCGGCGCGGCAAGTGGAGGCTCGGGGCGGCGACGCGCTGGCCGCACTGCGCTGCAAACCGTCTGTGCTCTTCGGATTTGAAACCGCCATGCTCTCGGCCGCAGCCTCCCTGCGCGGCGACTATCGCCGGCTCTTCGACACGCCTTTCACCGACGGCGGCGAAGGCATCGCGATTAACGGCCTCGTATGGATGGGGCGGCACGAAGAGATGCTGGCACGCATGGAGGAGAAACTCGAAAAAGGGTTCTCATGCGTGAAACTTAAAATCGGGGCGATAGATTTCGCCGCCGAGCTCGACCTTATCCGCCGCCTCCGCGCCCGTTTCAGCCAAGAGTGCGTCACGCTGCGCGTCGATGCCAACGGCGCGTTTGCCCCGCAAGAGGCGTTGCAGAAATTGGAACTGCTTTCCCGCTACGGCATTCACAGCATCGAGCAGCCCATTCGCGCCGGGCAGTGGCAAGAAATGGCGCGACTCTGCCGCCAAACGCCGTTGCCGATAGCGCTTGATGAGGAATTGATCGGCATTTATCACCAAGAAGAAAAAGAAGAATTGCTCAACGAGATACGCCCGCAGTTCATCGTGCTGAAACCCACGCTCCACGGCGGCCTTTTGGGCGCGGCGGAGTGGATGGAAGCGGCGTTGCGGCGCGATGTCGGCTTCTGGGTGACGAGTGCCTTGGAGAGCAACGTGGGGCTCAACGCCCTCGCGCAGTGGGTGTCGCATTTGCTGCCCCAACTCCCGCCCCACCTCGCCGCGCTGCCGCAAGGCCTTGGCACGGGTCAACTGTTTGTGGAAAACTATTCGGGGATAAATCTTTGCATCGAGGGCGAGCGGCTGTTCTACGATACAGCCGAGCAACGCGCCTTCCGCAAGGAGTTGCAAGGTTTTGCGACCGAATGGCACAGCCCCCGCCCCACCCTGCGCGTGCAAACGTCGGGCTCGACGGGCAGCCCGAAAGAGATGATTGTGGAAAAGAGCCGTATGCGTGCCAGTGCGCTCGCCACGTGCCGTTTCCTTAATCTCCAAGCCGGACAAACGGCTTTGCTCTGCCTGCCGCTGCGTTACATCGCGGGTAAGATGCTGGCAGTGCGGGCGTTCGTCGGCGGCCTGCGCCTCGTGCCCGTCGCGCCGTGCGCCAACCCTTTGAAAGACTTGCACGAACCGCCGCATTTCGCCGCCATGACCCCGATGCAGGTCTACGAATGCCTGCGCCTGCCCCGCACGCGCAGCCTGCTGCGCCGCATCAAGTGCCTGATTATCGGCGGCGGCGCAGTGAGCAAGGAGTTGGAAAGCCTGCTGCGCTCATTTCCCAATGCCGTGTGGAGCACCTACGGCATGACGGAAACGCTCTCGCACATCGCGCTGCGCCGATTGAGTGGCGCAGAAGCGGCGGCCGCCTACACGGCACTCCCGGGCGTGCGCATCGCAACCGATAGCGACGGCCGCCTGCTCATCGACGCGCCCAGCGTCTGCCCCGAGCCGCTGACTACCAACGATATTGCGGAAATCCTGCCCGACGGCTCGTTCAAAATTCTCGGGCGCACGGACAATATTATATGTTCCGGCGGACTGAAATTCCAACTTGAAGCATTGGAAGAACAACTCGCGCCGCTGCCTGTGCCGTTTCTGCTCACCGCCGTGCCCGATGCCCGCCTCGGGCAGGCACTCGCCCTGATTTACGAAGGCGCAGATGCCGACAGCGACCTCCTGCTGCGCCTCTGCCGCGAACGCCTCGGCCGTCACGAGCAACCGCGCCATATACTCCGCGCCGCCCATCTGCCGCGCACCGAAACGGGCAAGCCGGCACGCAAGGAAGCCGCGCGGCTGGCCGAACAGTTGGCTGAATTGGTATAAAACACGTCCTCTGATTTATATGGATAAAAACCATTAAAAACCGCTTGTTCTGTGTGGGCTATCGCTTGCCTTATCGGATAGTCCCCGAGCCTGCAAGTCTGTCGACTTTCGTCTCGCGTCCTCTCCGCTAAGGCGGCGGTCGGTTCCCCGCCCGCCCACACAGAACAAGGAAAAAACCGAGAAAAACCCATTTTCAATGGACAACAAATCAAGGTCTCACGGGTTTTTCATGGTTTTTTCCTTGCGGCGTTTGAAGCGGGCGGGCACCGACCGCAGCCGCAGGGATTAAGGGCGAGCGCGAGCCGATTAGGCTCGCAGGCTCGGCGTTAAGACCGGCGGCGTGCCCTTGGGCTTCAAACGAAGCAAGATGTTTTTCATGGTTTTTATCCAAAACCCTTTGAATTATTTTGACCAACGCATAATATTCCCAGTTTCCATTCACTTACCCCTCTCTACTGATATGCGCACCATCGAACTGCTTTCTCCTGCCCGCGATGCCGACTGCGGCATCGAGGCCATACGCCACGGCGCAGACGCCGTATATATCGGCGGCCCTGACTTCGGCGCACGCGCGGCGGCCGGCAACAGCGTGGACGACATACGGCGGCTGTGCGACTACGCGCACCTCTTCGGCGCGAAAGTCTACGTGACGCTCAACACGATTCTATACGACCGTGAACTCCCTGCCGCCGAAAGGCTCATCGTGCAACTTTACCGCGCCGGAGTGGACGCGCTCATCGTGCAGGACTGGGCGTTGCTGCGCCTCAACCTGCCGCCCATTGCCCTCCACGCCTCGACGCAGATGGACAACTGCACGCCCGAGAAGGCGCGGCTTTTGGAGGCGGCTGGCTTCCGGCAAATCGTGCTGGCACGAGAACTTTCACTCGCGCAGATTAAAGAGATTGCGCAAACGGTCAGCGTGCCGCTCGAAGCCTTCGTGCACGGCGCGCTCTGCGTGAGTTACAGCGGGCGATGCTATGCCTCGCAATATTGCTTCGGACGCTCTGCCAACCGCGGCCGCTGCGCACAGTTCTGCCGCCTCGGGTTTGACTTGGTAGATGCCGACGGCAATGTCCTCGCCCGTGACAAGCACCTGCTTTCGCTGCGCGACATGAACCGCTCCGACAGCATCGAGGAAATGATCGATGCCGGCGTGTCATCATTCAAAATCGAGGGGCGGCTCAAAGATGCCTCCTACGTGAAGAACGTCACGGCGTGGTATCGCCGCCGCATCGACGAGGTCATCGCCCGCCGCCCCGACACGCTGCGCCGCAGTTCCTACGGCGCATCGGCTATCACCTTCTCACCCGACCCTGCCAAGAGTTTCAACCGTGGTTTCACGGACTACTTCCTGCATGGCCGCACGCCGCAGCCCATTCACAACTTCCTCACGCCCAAAGCCATGGGCCCCGCCGTGTGCACCGTGGAGCGCGTGGCGCCGAGAAGCATCGTGGTGAAGATGCTACCCGCCTGCGCCGACGGCCGCATCAACGCCGGCGACGGCCTCTGCTTCATCGACGA
>SFPF01000056.1 GCA_004552155.1 Bacteroidales bacterium | reverse complement strand
CCGATCTGATCTGCTCCGGGGAATAGGGGGCCTGCGATTGCTGCCCGTCACGGAAGGAGGTGTCGGTGATGAAGCTGAATCCCTGGCTGACGGAAGCCCTCTATCAGGACGCGGTGAAGAAGCTGGAGTATCACCTGACCTCGTCCTCTCTGATCCAGATCAATGAGGAGAAGTACGGCCATCTCCGGGATGGCATCCCGATTTCGGTCAAGAAGCCCGATGGAAAGCCGGAAATCCGGCGTGTTCGGGTATTTGACTTTGATGACCCGCTGAACAACCACTTTCTGGCCATCAAGGAACTGAAAATCCACGGCGAACTGTACCGCCGCCGGACGGATATCGTGGGCTTTGTCAACGGCATCCCCCTGCTGTTCGTGGAGCTGAAGAATTTCAATGTGGATGTGCAGGATGCCTACACCTGCAATTACACCGACTATCTGGACACCGTCCCCCACCTGTTTTATTACAACGCTTTCCTGATTCTGTCCAACGGGGAGGAAGCCAAGGTCGGTACTCTGGGCAGCAAGTATGCCTTTTTCCATGAGTGGAAACGCCTGAAGGAGGACGATGAAGGTTCTGTTGCCCTGGAAACTATGCTGCGGGAAAAAAGCGATGAAGGTGAAAAACGTGAGGGCGTTGCGGCATGCCTTTGCCTCGCCGCGATACACGTCGATCACGTATGCCAAGGCTTGGAACGTGTAGAAACTGATGCCCACGGGCAATGCCGCCTGCCAGAGCGGGCGATAGGCTGAAAAGCCCAGCCATTCGGAAAGGCTGATGAATGAGTCTACGAAAAAGTTGAAATATTTGAAGGCAAACAGCACGCCGAGGCTCACCGCCGCCTGCGCCGCCACGATGCCCTTTGCCCTGCGGCTGCCTTTCCCGAAGCGGGCGATGCCCATGCCGCTCAGCCACGCCGTGAGCGACACGCCGGCAATGAGCCAGAGGAAACGCACGTCCCACATCGCGTAGAAGGCGTAACTGGCTGCCAGCAGAAAGGCGTTTTGCCATTGCCGCCAGCGCCGGAGCAGCCAGTAGAGCGCAAACGCCACGGGCAGAAAGAGGCAAAATTCAAAGGAATTGAAAAGCATCGGAGAGAAAGAGATACAAAAAGGGCGTATGGCGCAGTGCCTTAAAAGCGATGCCGCCATACGGCCCGTAAGCGTTGTGCCGTTTTATCTGAAAGAATCTGTGAGCAATTTGATTTCGATTGCGGGCGAGATGCGTTCGTAGAGAATATTGTATACGGCGTCGAGGATAGGCATGTTCACGTGGTAGAGGCGGTTGATGTCCTTCATGCACTTCGTGCCGTAATAGCCCTCGGCAATCATCTCCATTTCGATTTGCGCCGACTTCACGGAATAGCCCTTGCCAATCATCGTGCCGAACACGCGGTTGCGCGAGAAATTGGAGTAGCCCGTCACGAGCAGGTCGCCGAGATATACGGAGTCGTACACGTTGCGCGGTATGGGATAGACGGCGCAGAGGAAGCGGTTCATCTCCTGCACGGCGTTGGCCATGAGCACGCTCTGGAAGTTGTCGCCGTATTTCAGACCGTTGCAGATGCCGGCGGCAATGGCGTACACGTTTTTGAGCACGGAGGCGTATTCTATGCCGATCACGTCGGAGTTGGTCTTCGTCTTGACGTAGCTTGAGGCGATGAGTTCGGCAAAGCGTGCGGCCTTGTCGGTGTCGGTGCAGCCCACGGTGAGATACGTGAGTCGTCCGAGTGCCACTTCTTCTGCGTGGCTCGGGCCGCCGAGCACGGCGAGGTTTTCGTCGGGCACGTTGTAGATTTGCCTGAAAAACTCCGAGCACACGAGGTTCTCATCGGGCACGATGCCCTTGATGGCGGTGACGACAAACTTATCCGTGAGCCTCACTTTGAGTTTCTTCAAATGGTTTTTGAGGTAGGGCGATGGGGTCACGAAAATCAGCGTGTCGCAGGTGCGCACCACCTCGTTGATGTCTGCCGAGAATGTGATGCGCGACACGTCGAAGTGTACGCTCGTAAGGTATGAGGGGTTATGCTCCAAGCGTCGGAAATTGTCGATTGTTTCCTGCTTGCGCATATACCAATAGATATGGTCGGCCTTTTCGAGCACGATTTTGGCAATGGCCGTAGCCCAACTGCCGCCGCCCATTATGGCAATTTTCCCGTTGTTCACGAAAATGATAATTTACGTGTTGGTTGAAATAGTAAATGGGGTTTTAGATAAAAACCATGAAAAACCACTTGCTTCGTTTGAAGCCCAAGGGCACGCCGCCGGTCTTAACGCCGATCCTGCGTGCCTAATCGGCACGCGCTCGCCCTTAATCCCTGCGGCTGCGGTCGGTTCCCGCCCGCTTCAAACGCCGCAAGGAAAAAACAAGTAAAAACCCGTCCTCAAGGAAATCCGCTTCATAGCTATCTCCTTTGATGTCAAGGCCTCACGTGTTTTTAATGGTTTTTTCCTTGTTCTGTGTGGGGCGGGCGGAAACCGACCGCAGCCTTAGCGGAGAGGACGCGAGACGAAAGTCGACAGACTTGCAGGCTCGGGGACTATCCGATAAGGCAAGCGGTAGCCCCCACAGAACAAGTTGTTTTATTTGGTTTTTATCCAATAGAATATTATTGATTCTATTGCGAACGAGTAGAGGCAAACGCCTCTATTTACACATTCCAGCCCTCGATGTCCTGCACGGAGGGTTTGGCGATGTCGAGTTTGTATTTCTTGATTACCTCGCCGATTTGCTGCTGTATGCGCTGCGGGTTCACGTCTTTGAGGTCGGAAACGAGGTAGTAGCCCACCTTTTGCAGCACGGGCACGAGTTCTTCGCTGATGCCCACGGCCGTGTAAGCGGCGGCGTTGTCGCGCGGTGCTTTCTTTTCGGGGCGCATCTGCGGGAAGAAGAGCACTTCCTGTATTTGCGTCTGTCCCGTCATGAGCATCACGAGGCGGTCGATGCCGATGCCGATGCCCGATGTGGGCGGCATGCCGTATTGCAGGGCGCGGAGGAAGTCCTGGTCGATGAACATTGCTTCGTCGTCGCCCTTTTCAGAGAGGCGGAGCTGGTCTTGGAAACGTTCCTCCTGGTCTATCGGGTCGTTCAGCTCGGAGTAGGCGTTGGCCAGTTCCTTGCCGTTCACCATCAGTTCGAAACGCTCGGTGAGGGCGGGGTTGGAGCGGTGCTTCTTCGTGAGCGGCGACATCTCGATGGGATAATCCGTGATAAAGGTAGGCTGAATGAAAGTGCCTTCGCAGAACTCGCCGAAGATTTCGTCGATGAGTTTGCCCTTGCCCATGGTGTCGTCGATCTCCATGTTGAGCGCCTTGCACACCGCGCGAATTTCCTCCTCGGTCTTTCCGTTGAGGTCGTAGCCCGTCTTTTCCTTGATGGCTTCGAGGATAGGCAGACGGCGGAAGGGGGCTTTGAAACTGATCACCTTACCGTCGATTTCCGTCTCGGGCTTGCCGTTCACGGCGATGCAGATGCGCTCGAGCAGTTGCTCGGTGAAACTCATCATCCAGTTGTAGTCCTTATACTGCACATAAAGTTCCATGCAGGTGAACTCGGGGTTGTGGTTGCGGTCCATGCCCTCGTTGCGGAAGTTCTTTCCGATTTCGTACACGCCCTCGAAGCCGCCCACGATGAGGCGTTTCAGGTACAGTTCCGTGGCGATGCGGAGGTAGAGGTCCACGTCGAGCGAGTTGTGGTGCGTGATGAAGGGGCGTGCGCTTGCGCCGCCGGGTATAGGTTGCAGTATAGGCGTTTCCACCTCCGTGTAGCCTGCCTCGTCGAGCGCGGCGCGGAGCGTCTTGACCACCGTGGCGCGTTTGAGGAACGTCTGCTTCACGTCGGGGTTCACGATGAGGTCCACGTAGCGCTGGCGGTAGCGCAGTTCGGGGTCGTCGAAGGCGTCGTACGTCACGCCGTCCTTTTCTTTCACCACGGGGAGCGGCTTGAGGCTCTTGGCCAGGAGGGTGATGGAGCGTGCGTGTACGGAAATCTCGCCCGTTTGCGTGCGGAACACGAAACCTTTCACGCCAACGAAGTCGCCGAGGTCGAGCAGTTTTTTGAATACATTATTATATAATGTCTTGTCCTCCTCGGGGCAGATGTCGTCGCGGGTGATGTACACCTGAATGCGCCCTGTGGAGTCGAGCAGTTCTGCAAAGCTTGCCTTACCCATCACGCGGCGGCCCATCAGTCGCCCGGCGATGCACACCTCGCGCGGCTCGGCGTCGTCGCTGAACGAGGCCTTGATTTCTTCGGCGTAGGCATTAACGGGATATTCGTCGGCAGGGTAGGGGTTGATGCCCATATTCCTGAGTTCTTCGAGGGAGTTGCGGCGGAGTATTTCCTGCTCGCTGAGTTCTAAGATATTCATTGGGGTAAAAAATATATAGTTTAATGGCGCAAAGTTACGAAAAACATTTGCAATTATCCTATATGATAGTGCGAAAGCGGACGGGCATTGCTTTATTTTCTTTACCTTTGCATAAGATAGGCTGCAAAAAAACAATCGGGCAAAAACTCTATCCTTATAAAGTTCTTGCCCGATTGGTTTATCCTAATTTATAATCTGTACTACTCCAAAGCCTATAAGAATCGCTATTGTAAAACTTGCGAATGTACCTATCAGCACGTATTCCGTAGTTTTAATTTCTTGTGCCTTGTTTAATTCCCCATCTCCTGTTATAACCCCTTTTATCTTATCCATATTCTTTGCCGGTTATAATCGCCTACAAAGGTACAACGATTATTCCAATAATCAACCAAAAACGATTGATTCTTCAAAATCAACCAAAAATAGTTGATAATAAAAAATCTACCATTTTTAGTTTCGTGTCAAATCCCGGAGTTACCTTTGCGCCCAGAGCGGAAATGACTGCCTGATGCGCCCCACAAAAACATAGCCGGTAGCGTGAAAACACGGCACATTGCTTTATTATGCTTATCTTTGCATAAGATAGGCTGCGGCTCGGCAATTAAAGCAACCAATTTGCACAAACGCCCGGTAAATGATTGGGGCGGGCTGTAAGCCCAAATGTTGCCCATAGCCCAGGGCAACGCCCTGGGGAAACGTAGACCGCGATTGATACATTCGGCATTTTTGCGCCTGCGCAAAAATGCCACGCGCCGAAAGCGCGTAACCCATTAATGCCTTTAACGCCACACGGGGCGTTGCCCCTCATAAAGCAGGCTGCTCTTACAGAGCGCGACACTTTAATCAATGCAACATCGTTCCCCCAGGGCGCTGCCCTGGGCTGAGTGCAGCAATTGGGCTTACAGCCCGCCACACTTGTGCAGTGTTATCCGTGGCCCAAAAACATTCTCGGACAAAATCAACAATTTGCGAAAAACAATATTCCTTATTATCCTAACCCAATTATCCACACAACCTTAATCATCATGAAAAAACTTTTTGCGCTCATGCTGACCCTCCTCTTCTGCGCGTCGGCAGAGTTGTCCGCTCAGGATTTCAAGATTGAGAACGGGCAATTCTTGCTCAAAGGCAAGCCTATCCAGTTCATCTGTGGCGAGATGCACTACCCCCGCGTGCCGCAGGAGTATTGGCGCGACCGCATACGCCGCGCAAAGGCCATGGGCATCAACACCATCTCCACTTACGTCTTTTGGAATATCCACGAACGCCGCCCGGGCGAGTTTGATTTCAAGGGACAGGCCGACCTCGCCAAGTTTATCCGCATCTGCGGCGAAGAAGGCATGCACGTCGTGCTGCGCCCCGGTCCCTACGTGCAAAAGGAGAAAGATATGGTGTGGCGCAGCGACAATGAAGCCTTCCTCAAAGCCTGCCGCCGCTACATCATGCGCCTCGGCAAGGAAGTTGCGTCCCTTTGCGTCACTAAGGGCGGCCCCATCCTCCTCGTGCAGGTGGAGAACGAATACGGCTCTTACAGCAACGACAAGGTGTATCTCGGCAAACTGCGCGACATGATTCGCGAGGCAGGTTTCGACGTGCCCCTCATCACCTGCGACGGTTCGGGACAGATGCCCAACGGCTATCTCGAAGGCGTGCTGCCCACGGTGAACGGTGCTGTGGGCGAGGAGGTGATCCACACCATCGACCGCTTCCATAAGGGCGGCCCGTACTTCGTGGCAGAGTTCTATCCCGCGTGGTTCGACGTTTGGGGCAAGGCCCACTCGCGCCGCGACTACCGCAACCCCGCCGAACAGCTCGACTGGATGCTGGGACACAACGTGTCAGTGAGCATGTACATGATGCACGGCGGCACAAACTTCTCTTACACCAACGGTGCAAACACCAGTTATGGCTACGAGCCGCAGCCCACGAGCTACGACTACGACGCACCCCTCGGCGAGTACGGCAACGCCACGCCTAAGTACCACGCCTTCCGCGAAGTCATCCAGAAGCACCTGCCCGAGGGCGAAACGCTCCCCGACGTGCCCGCCCTCAACCCCATCAGCACTTTCCCCGCCGTCACCCTCACGCAGCAGGCACCCCTCTCGGCAGCCTTCACGCGCCGTATTCAGAACGAGCGTCCCCTCACCATGGAAGATGCCGACATGGACTTTGGCTATATCCACTACGAAACCACGCTCCCCGCTGCCGCCAAAGGCACGCTCGTCATCAAGGAACTGCGCGACTACGGCGTTGTCTCCGTTAACGGCAAGATTGTGGGCAGCCTCGACCGCCGCCACCGCCAGAACAAGATTGACGTAGACATTCCCGCCGGCGGCAAACTCGAGATATTGGTTGAAAACGTTGGCCGCGTGAACTATGGCCCCGACCTCCTCAACAACCTCAAAGGCATCACAGAAAAGGTAACCCTCGGCGGCAAGCCGCTCACGGGTTGGACCACCACGCCTCTGCCCCTCTACGCCTCCGTGGCCAACAAGGGCGAAGCCGCCAAGCAGTTGAAGAAGGCATTTGCCAATATCACCGAAGACAACCTTTCCACTACTGCCCCCACTTTCTATCGCGGCACATTCGAACTGGCCTCCCATCGGCAAGTATTGGGCCGTCGGCCCGCAGCACACGCTCTACGTGCCCGGGCCTTGGGTGAAGAAGGGCAAGAACGAAATCATTGTGCTCGACCTCGAGCCCACCGGCCACCGCAGCATCGCCGGCCTGCCCGCGCCCATTCTCGACTCTCTCGGCGTGGATAAGCACAAGAGCGCCTCTGCGGGGCGCGAGGCCTTGGGCGAGCCTATCCTCGACGAGGGCGACGTGATACTCTCAGGCGAGATGAAGCAGGAGGCCGGTTTCCAGCAGTTCCGACTTGCCTCGCCCGCCACGCTCCGCCACCTCTGCATCGAAGTGCTGTCGTCGTACGACGGACAGAGTTCCTGCCTCTCTGAAATCGAGCTCCTCGATGGCAAGGGCAATCCCGTGAATGCCGACAGCTGGAAGATAGTTTATGCCAGCACCGAGGAACCTGTGGTGTGCGATGCCGAACTTATGTTCGACGGCGATGCCAAAACCATGTGGCACTCCCGTTGGAACGGCACGCGTCCGCCCTATCCCCACCGCCTCATCATCGACCTCGGCGAAATCCAGACCATCTCTGCCGTGCGCCTTGCCGGCCGCAAGGAAGTGATGCCCGGCGCCGTCAAGGCTTTCCGCCTCTATGGCCGCCCGCAATTCTTCCTGTTTAAGTGAGAAATAGAAAAGCATATCCCCATAAACGCATCGGGGCGCACCATTTTCGGTGCGCCCCGATGCTTGTTTAGGGAATGTGGGTCGGTGCAATTTACACCTATAATACCGCTGCTATTTTCCTAATGCTTTCAAGTCGTTTAGCAAACGTCTTGTTGCGTTTCGTCGTTTGAATGTTGTAATCCGTTTGCATTCTCAGCCAAAATGAAGACTCAATTCCCAAGGCAGCTTCTATCAATAAGGCATATTCAGTCGTAATGGCGCGCTTGCCGTTCAGCACTTCGTTGAGCGCGGTGTATGGTATGCCCGTTTGCCGTGACAATTCCTTTTGCGAAATGCCTCGACATTCAATCTCTTCTTTCAAAACCTCGCCCGGGTGTGTAGGTTCGAAAGGTTCTATGTTGTTGGCAATCATTTTGGGGTCAATTCCTGTAATTGTAATCATGATAATGTTATTGATAATGATTGGACAAATCTAATATGTTGCAGATGTAAATAATTGTTTCACTGTCTTTAATGGGGCTACGCGCTTTCGGCGCGTAGCATTTTTGCGCGTGCAAAAATGCCGAATGTATTAATCGTGGCCTACGTTTCCCCAGGGCGTTGCCCTAGGCTGTTGGCAACATTTGGGCTTACAGCCCGCCCCAATCATAGCAAAACGCCCGCCTTGTGGACAGGTGCAAAATATGGGGAGAACAACATTCTGGTTTCGTAGGTTTGATTTTGGTTTGTACCCACCTGTGCATATTTTGCACAGGTGGTATTATATATGAATGTATATATTGCAAAAGTACATTATTCCGAAAATACTGCGAAACCTTTTACTGAATATTTGGGCTGGCGGCAAGGTCGCCTCGCGCGCGTGCGCGTTACGCAAATTTTCCCCCGAAAAACCTGTCAACCCGTCACTATTGGTGTTATTTGTTTGTATATAAGGCGTTTGAACAGTGACGGGTTTGGGACTCAAACCCGTCACTAAGCTGGCTCAACCCGTCACTGCGGGCGCAATGACGAGCGGGCGGACCTCACTATGCAAGCATATCCCCATAAACGCATCGGGGCGCACCGAAAATGGTGCGCCCCGATGTTTGTTGAGGGAGTGTGGGTCGGTGCAATTTACACCTATAATACCGCTGCTATTTTCCTAATGCTTTCAAGTCGTTTAGCAAACGTCTTGTTGTGTTTCGTCGTTTGAATGTTGTAATCCGTTTTCATTCTCAGCCAAAATGCAGACTCAATTCCCAAGTATTCATCAATCAATGCTTTAATATAATCATTATCGTTGGGAACATAATCTTCAAGGACAATTCGATACATATGGTTCTAAAGTAACAAACAGGACTTAACCCACGCTACATTTGGGAATCCGATATGTGGATAATATAATATTGAATCTGGTTTCATACATTCACTTTACATTTATTAAATGCCGTGTTATTGTCTTCTTGCTGTGGTCACTCCTCCGTTTCAGTGCGAAAAGGAAGTTCTTTTCCAAAAGCCTCAACTTCTTCTGCTACTATTTTCTTTAATTCTTCTTGAGGAACAATCAGTTGATAATCAGCAACACCAATAGGTTTGCCCATTTCTTCCAAAGCCAATTCAACTTCCACCCGATCTTTCTCGGCGCATAGAATGATGCCGATAGAACGATTTTCACCTTCTCTACGTTCTAAACGGTCAAGCAATGATAGGTAGTAGTTCATCTTGCCTGCATATTCTGGCTTAAATTCGCCAATTTTCAAATCAATAGCCACAAGACAATGCAGTCCGCGATGGAAGAAAAGCATGTCAACTTTGCTTCGCTTTCCGTTGTATTCGAGTACGTGTTGGTTACCAATATAAGTGAATCCTTTGCCAAGTTCCAAAAGAAATTGCTTTACCTTCTCTACCAATCGGGCTTCAAGTTCTGATTCTAGGATGGGGTCTTTAACCCCAAGGAATCCCAGATTATAACCGCTTCGGAACACTTCATTGGCAAACATCGCCTGAGTGGCAGGTAGTGTCTGCTCGAAATTGTTGTCCGATGGTTCATTCTTTCTTTTGTGTATCTGCAAAGAGATGGCACTGGAAAGAAGTTCCCTTACATCAATAGACTGTTCACCGAGTCCCTGCATAAGAGGAAAAGCAAAATCTCCAATCTTCCTATGAAGAAGATAACGACGCAT
>SFPF01000055.1 GCA_004552155.1 Bacteroidales bacterium | reverse complement strand
GCCAGCCTTACCCGCGACTCTGCCGAAGCCAGTTGCGCCATGTCGGGGATAACCTTGATTTTCGCGATAGGGTCGCCTACGCGCACTTGGTCGCCGGCCTCTTTGTACAGTTCGGCTACGATACCCGAGATCTGCGGCTTGATAGCCACTTCGTCGCGGGGCTCCACCTTGCCCGTAACGAGTGTGGTGCGCTGCAAGTCCCTGCGCTCCACCGCCAGTACCTCATAGGAAACGGGCTCGGGGCGCGAGCGCAACCAGAGAAAGACAAACACAGCCACTACGGCAATCAGTACTACGGACAACAGCGTCCACTTCTTCCAGTTTTTCATATTATTCTTCGTTTAATGCTTCAATGGGTTTTATAGCGAGGGCTCGTTTGGCAGGCAGGAGTCCGGCGAGCAAGCCTATGGCAATCAGTATGAGTAATCCGCCAAAGGCAAGATGGGCATCAACACATATCGTGTGGAAAACTTCAATATCCATGCCGATAATGCTGCCGTAAGCAACATTTGGCTTGTGGCTCCGCAACCTGCCGAATATTGCTCGGTTAGAGGCTACGTGAGCACATCAAAAATCAACGAAGCGGAAGGCAGTCTTGTATTGCAGTCGGCTGAGAGCACTCCAGCAACCAAAAGCGGCACTGAAACCGAGCCGCTCACTATGATTGTAAATTACGACGCTGCAACCATGAATTTGGACGCTGACGGATGGTACTACTTCGCCGGAGTTGTGTCAAAAGAAAGCGATGCTTTGAAATTTGTAGCATTGAAAGCCTCCGACAAGCCTATAACAGCGATTGAGGATGTAGATGCCGGCACCGCACGCATATTTGCCGCAAACGGCAACATCAACGTAGCTGCCGACAAGCAAACCACAATCGCAGTTTACTCGGCAAACGGTCAACTCATAACCGCCATAGAAGCATCAAGCGCGACAATCGCCGTAACTCCGGGCTTCTACATCGTGAAGGTTGGCAACCAAGTAACAAAACTCGCAGTTAGATAACTTCTGGAAGAATAACATTCTTCACTCACCATAGGGGCTGCCCTCCGGCAGTCCCTTTTTATGTCCGCACTCGGCGATGTAGACGTGATAGCTAAATCGGGTTGCCGATATTGTACTTAACGGCAACGGGATAAGCATTTAGCACGATACGTGAGTAAATACTCCATTGTAGTTTCTGCAGCAACTGTCACAAAAATACCCAATGACTTATCGATGCCAACATATATATTCGCTAAGTTGTTGCGTAATTCACATCCCTTCAACAACACAAAATAATATTGGCTGCGCCGTAAGCATATTATTGCCATCGACGCAGCCAAGTATATGATATTTATTAAATGATTAGTTTACTATAATTTCATCAACAAAGATGAATTCTTTTCCGTTGACAGCGTGCACCCGCACATAGCGCGCTTGGCGATTGCAAGTGAGGCTGAATGTTTTGAAAAGCAAGTCTGGAATTTTGTCATCGATGTCGTTCCATAATGTTCCGATGCTTTCGTAATTCTTTCCGTCAGCCGACACTTCAACTTGCATGCTTCGTGGAACATATACGCCTGGTCCTGGCAGATGCATGAAGGTGGCACCCACATAATGCACTGGTTGCAGTTTGCCGAGGTCGAAGAGAAACTTGTTCCAGAAACGGGAATAGATGAGGTGACCCGTGGCGTGCTCCGAACCGCCTATGTAGAGGTCCACGCTTTTCCAGTATTCCGCTGCTTCGGGGCTTACCAGAGCCTGGCCGTTGCGCGGGTCCATGTAGCGCAGATAATAGGCCGACGAACCGGCGAAGCCCGGCATCGTGGAAAGTTCGAGGGGGAATACCGTCACGTTGTCGATGCGCGCGTTCTCCGTCACCGTTTCGCTCACCGTGTCCCACGCCCAACGCGTGGCGTTGCCAAGGGGCGGTTCGCCGCTCTCGGTGGGCGGCCGTTTTTATAATATACGGGGAAGGGCTCGCCCCAATAGCGCTGGCGCGAGAAGATAGCGTCGCGCAGGCGGTAGTTCACCTTGACGCGCCCCATACCCTTTTCTTCGACATATCGCTTTGTGGCGGCAATGGCTTCCTTCACGGTCAAGCCGTTGAGCGAGAAGCCGCCGGCATCTACACCCTCGCGCGGCGAGTTCATCACGATGCCTTCTTTCGCGTCGAAACTCTCTTCCGAAACGTCTGCGCCCTCGATGAGCGGAATGATCGGCAGGTTGAAATGGCGGGCAAAGGCATAGTCGCGCGAGTCGTGCGCAGGTACTGCCATGATAGCCCCGGTGCCGTAGCCCGCCAGCACGTAGTCCGACACCCACACGGGAATCTTTTCCCCCGTGAAAGGATTTACGGCATACGAGCCGGTAAACACGCCCGTCACCTTGCGGTCGGCGATGCGCTCGCGCTCCGTGCGCTTCTTCGTGGCATCGAGATAAGCCTCCACCTCAGCGCGCTGCGCGTCCGTGGTCATGCGTGCCACGAGTTCGCTCTCGGGGGCGAGTACCATGAACGTCACGCCGAAAATCGTGTCGGCGCGGGTGGTGAAAATAGTGAACGTATCTTCGGAGCCGTCGATGCGGAACTGCATTTCCGCACCTTCGGAGCGGCCAATCCAGTTGCGCTGCGTCTCTTTGATAGAGTCGCTCCAGCGCGCAGGCACCATTGCACCGTTTTCTTCTGCACCACAGGGAAACCGCCGCGCACCGAAACGCCGTCTACCACCTCGTCGTTGGCGAGCACCGTGCCGAGTTGCGGGCACCAGTTCACCATTGTTTCGCCGAGATAGGCGATGCGGTAGTTCATCAGCACGTTGCCCTTCTCTTCCTCGGTCATGGCCTTCCACTCCTCGGCGGAAAAGCAAAGTTCTTCGCCGCAGGCGGCATGCAGGCCCGTCGAACCCTTTTTCTCAAAACGCTCCACGAGGTGGCTAATCGGCATGGCCTTGCCGCACTTTGCGCAGTAGAAAGAATTGAACATCTGGCAGAACGCCCATTGCGTCCAATGATAATAACCAGGCTCGCAGGTGCGTACCTCGCGGTCCCAGTCGAACGAAAAGCCAATCTTGTCCAGTTGTTCGCGGTAGCGGGCGATATTCTGCTCCGTGGTTTTGGCGGGGTGCTGCGGGCAGTCCGTAGGCATCGTAACCCATCGGGTTCAGCACGTTAAAACCCTTCAAGCGTTTATAGCGGGCGTAAATATCAGAAGCGATGTAACCGAGCGGATGTCCCACGTGCAGTCCTGCGCCAGAGGGGTAGGGGAACATATTCAGCACGTAGTATTTAGGTTTCGCCTTATCCTCTTCAACGTGATAGGTTTTATCCTCGGCCCATTTGCTGCGCCATTTCCGTTCGATGTCTTTGTGGTTATATTCCATAAATCAAAAGTAAAAAATGCCGTTTCAAAGTCTCAAAACGGCTATTATCATATATTATAATTCGTTTTTCGGAGCAAAGATAATGTATGGAGCGTGAAAAGCAAAGAAAAAACGGGAAAATGAAAGGCAGATAATCGTTTTTTCAAGGCAGAGCGGCGTTCTTGTCAGCCTTTTCTTTACTTCCCCACAATTGCGGGGAAGGGAAAATAAAGCACATGGTGACGGATACACCGCAGTTACAAATACTTTTAAGGAATATCCAAAGCCTTTGCATTGAGGCACGGGAATTGAGATGCGGCGGCGTGCGCTTTTTCCATATCCTCCTGACCGCCCCATGCTGCATTTTGCTGCTTGCTTATAAGAAATGTGCGAATTAAATCATAATTTTGCAGGAGATATCGCCCCTAATGAACATGCTATCGCTCAACCTTCTCCCGACGCTGCGCGGCACAATCGACCTGCGCACAGCAGTCTGCGACGACACCGAGGCGATGCAGGCGGCACTGGCTGCCCGTGAAATCGGCGGACAGCGCACGGTGGATGTGGGTGCTGCGGGCACGGCGATGCGCTTTGCCACAGCCTTTTACGCCACACAGCCGGGGCGCACGCTACTCACGGGCAGCGAGCGCATGAAGCAGCGCCCCATAGGTCCGCTCACCGATGCGCTCGAAACGTTGGGCGCACGCGTAACGTTTTTAGAGCGGAAAGGCTGCCCGCCGCTCTTGGTGGAAGGCTGCGTGCCGCAGGGCGGCGAATTGACGCTGCCCGCCGATGTGAGTTCGCAGTTCATTTCGGCCCTGCTGATGGTAGCGCCGCGCTTTGCCAAAGGTTTGCGCCTGCATTTGGCCGGCACCATTCTCTCCCGTCCCTATATCGACATGACCTGCGCTCTGATGCGCCGTTTCGGAGCAGCGGTGGAGTGGGAGGACGAACGGACAATAGCCGTCGACCCCGCGCCTTACGCCCCGACGGGCTGCTTTGCCGTTGAGGCTGATTGGAGCGCGGCGTCGTATTGGTTTGAAATGGCGGCGCTCACGCCCGATGCGGACACCCGCCTTTTGCTCAAAGGCTTGCAGCAGGACAGCCTGCAAGGCGATAGCCGCGTGAAAGAATTGTTCGAGCCCTTGGGCGTGCGTGCCGAGTGGCAGGCCGACGGACTTTTGTTGCAGAAAACCGCTGCGCCGGGCAACGACCCCGCCATTTACGTGGCAGATTTGGCCACTTGCCCCGACCTGGCTCAAACGGTCTGCGTGGCGTGTGCCATGCTGCGCCGTCCCTTCCGCCTCACGGGGCTGAGCACGCTGCGCATCAAGGAAACCGACCGCCTCGCCGCCCTCCAAGCGGAACTTCTCAAACTCGGGCGCAGCATTGAAATCATCGGCAACGACACACTCGCCTACGACGGCAACGCCGTGCCCGTTGCACCCAAGAATATCATTATCGACACCTATTCCGACCACCGCATGGCCATGGCGTTTGCCCCTTGCGCCCTCCTCCTGCCGGGGCTGCGTATCGCCGCGCCCGAGGTGGTGGGCAAGTCTTACCCGGATTTTTGGCAGCATCTGTCTGCATTTTCTAACTCTCCCTTATGTACATTTTAATAGCCCTTTCCCTGATTTGCCTCGCCCTTGTGCTCGTGCTCCGTTTCTCGGGCAAGCGAGACGCTGAAACGGCGGCTGCCGAAGCCGCGCCGCGACCCGAGGGTTGCTGCGGGGCGCATGAAGTGTGCGAGAAAGAAAGCCTGCTGGCGGCAGTGAGTAAAGGGCAGATAGAATATTACGAGGACGAAGAATTAGATGCCTTCCGGGGTCGCCCCGCCGACCAATACAGCGAAGCCGAAACCGAGTCTTTCCGCGATGTGCTCTACACGATGCGCAGCGAAGAGGTGGCAGGCTGGGTGCGCTCCCTTGCGCTGCGCGGCGTGGAGTTGCCCGACGGGCTGAAAGACGAGGTGGTGATGATTGTGAGCGAGCGGAGGACGGCAACATTGTAATTATTAAGCGCATACTTCATGATTTATTCCCTCATCCATAATCCGTTTTTTCTGAACGCCTTGATTGCGGCTGTGCTGGCCGCAGTGCTTTGCTCGATGATAGGCACTTACGTAGTGACGCGGCGCATGGTCATCATGGGCGGCGGCATGGCGCACGCCTCATTGGGCGGCGTGGGACTGGGCGCGTACTTCGGTTTTTCGCCCCTGCTCGGCGCGGCAGCATTCTGCCTGCTGTCGGGGTTTGGCATCAGGCGGTTGAGCCGTCTCGGCGGCGAGCGCGAAGATGCCGCCGTGGCGATGCTCTGGACGCTCGGCATGAGCGTCGGCATCGTGTTTGCCGGATTGACGCCCGGCTTCGTGACCGACCTCAACGCCTATCTCTTTGGCGACATCCTGGCGGTAGGGCAGACCGACTTGGTAATGCTCGGCACGCTCACGGTGCTGGCACTTCTCTTTTTCGGCTTTTTCGGGCGCCGCATCGCCCTCGTGGCGTGCGACGCCGACTTTGCCCGCACGCGCGGCTTGCCCGTGCAGTTGATAGAGGACACGCTCGTGGCGTTCACGGCCTTGACGATCGTTGGCTGCCTGCACATTGCGGGCATCGTCATGGTGATTTCCCTTTTGTCTGTGCCGCAGGCCACAGCCGCGCTCTTCGCCCGCACGTTCCGCTCGATGATTTGGCTGAGCGCGCTGACGGGCGGGGTGGGCTGCCTCGCCGGCATGGCGGCTTCGTTTTGGGGCGACCTGCCCTGCGGCGCAACGATTGTGCTGACCATGATTGCCGTCTATTTCATGGCAAGGGCAATAAAACGCCTTTTTCCAAGTTTATATATATAATATTGTCCACATCTCCGAAGTAGTTTTCGTGAAACGAAGTCCTTTTTTATATATTCCCCTCGTCCTTTTGCTGCTGACGGCGTGCTCTACGAAGAAGAACACGTCGCTGAGCCGCTTTTGGCACTCCTTCAACGCCCATTTCAACACCTATTTCAACGGGCAGGAGGCTTACAAAGAGGGCATCAAGGCGCAGCAGGAGGGCAACAAGGACGATTTCACGCAGACGCTGCCCGTATTCTGTGTGGGCAATGAGGCATCGCGCGGTTTGGGGAAATCGAATTTTGAAACCGCGATTACGAAATCGAAGAAAGCCATTCAGGTTCATTCCATTAAGAAACGCCCCACGCAAGCCGCAGGCAAGACCCTCTCGCCCAAGAAAAAGGCTTATTTGCAGCGCAAAGAGTTCAATCCTTTCCTGAAACATGCGTGGCTGATGATGGGGCGGGCGCAATTCCAAACGGGCGAGTTTCTCGAAGCCGCCGCCACCTTTTCTTACATCACGCGCCTCTATGCCGCCGAACCCGAAGTGGCGGCTGAGGCACGCCTTTGGCTGGCACGCTGCTATGCGCAGGTGGGATGGTTTTACGATGCCGAAGATGCTTTTTCCAAATCCGTGCGCGACTCGCTGCCGCCGCGTTTGCGCAAAGTGGCAGAACTGACTCAGGCGGACATGCTCGTAGGCCAGAAGCGCTACAAAGAGGCTTTGCCCCACTTGGCCAAGGCTGTGAAAACCGTGCCCGCCGCCGACCGCGCACGCCTCTATTATCTGCTCGGCCAACTCTATTACAACCAAAATCAACCCAAACTTGCTTACAAGGCGCTGCAAAAGTGCATCAAGCACAGCCCGCCCTATGCCACCCAACTCAATGCCCGCCTCTTGCAGGCCGAGGTGCTTTCGGGCGATGCCGCCGGCCGAAAGAAGATGATTGCCCGTCTCAAGCGCATGGCGCGGTCCGACAACAACAAGGACTATCTCGACCAGGTTTATTTCGCTTTAGGCAATATCTATATGCAGCTCGCCGACACGGTGCAAGCCATCGCCGCTTACGAGAAAGGGCGTGCCAAAAGCACGCGCGGCGGCATAGAGAAGGGTGTGCTGGTGTTGCGCCTCGGCGAAATATATTGGGACCAAAGGCGGTTTGACCAAGCGCAGAGTTGCTACGCTGAGGCCATCGGCTTGCTCAACAAGCAGCGCGAGGGCTACGAGGAAGCAATGCGCCGCTCCAAGGTGCTCGACAAACTCGTGCCTTACACCTCCGCCGTGCACCTGCAAGACAGTCTGCAAGCCTTGGCCCGTATGGACGAGCCTTCGCGCAATGCGGCCATCGACCGCGTGATTGAGGCCTTGAAGAAAAAGGAGGAAGAGGAGCGCCGCGCCAAGGCCGACTCTGCCGCCGAAGCCCGCGCTGCGGAAATCGATGCCGACAACCGCGCCGCAGGCACGCGGCAGGACAACCGTCCGCCGCAGATGCAAAACCCACAGCAGCAGTCCGACCTTTGGTATTTTTACAATCCCATGACGGTAATGCAGGGCAAGCAAGATTTCCAGAAGAAGTGGGGCAAACGCAAGAACGAGGACGACTGGCGGCGTTCCAACCGCACGGTTCTTGCTATGGACGATGCTGAAGGTTTCGACTACGCCGCCGACGACAGTTTGCAGGCCGTGCGCGACAGTCTCGAGCAACTAGGCATCACGGAGGAACCGGCAGACACCGCGCAGGCAGAACTCGCGCCCGAGGACGACCCGCACTGCCGAGAATATTATATAAAACAAATTCCCTTCACTCCCGAAGCCGTCGAAGCTTCCGATGCGATTATCAAAGACGGTCTTTACAATGCGGGCGTGATTGAGAAGGACGATTTGGAAGACTTCCCCCTCGCAGCCGAAACGCTCGAAAGGCTGGTAAATAATTACAAGGACTTTGAGCAAATGGAGGACGCGCTTTATCAACTCTTCCTGCTATACTCGCGGGCGGGACGGCGTGATATGGCCGATGCCACGAGGCGGCGCATGGCGGCGGAATATCCCGAGGGAAAGACCACGCGCACCATCACTGCGCCCGACTACGAGCGCACCGCGCGTTACGGAAAGGAAATAGAAGACTCGCTCTATACCGCCGCTTACACGGCGTACACGCAAGGCGACACGGCGACCGTTGGGCACAACTATCGCCTAAGCACGACGAAGTTCCCGATGGGGCTGAACCGCCCGAAGTTTATCTTCGTGCATGCGCTCAGCCGTTTGGCCACGGCCGACACGAAGCAACTGATCACGGAGTTGAAAGACCTCGTGCGCGACTACCCGAAGAGCGACGTGAGCGACATGGCGGGTATGATTGTGCGCGGTCTTGAAAGCGGGCGCGCCTTGGGAACGGGCGGTTACGACCTCACATCTCTGTGGAGCCGCCGCACGGCACTCAGCGACTCTATCAGCGGCGATGCCGCGCAGCAGCGAGCCCTCTCGCCCGAGCGCAACGCGGCGTTTGTCTTTATCCTTGCCTATCCTGCCGACTCGATTGCCGACAACCGCTTGCTCTACGAAATGGCGCGGTTCAACTTCTCCACCTTCATGGCGCGCGGCTTTGACATGTCGTTTGTCCGCGACGAGGGCTTGACGCAGTTCCGCATCACGGGCTTCAACTCTTTGGACGAGGCGCACGCTTACGCCCTGCGCGCCCACGAAGATGCCGCGCTGCGCGAGTTGATGGGCAAGGGGCGCGTGGTGCTTATTTCGGAGGAAAACCTCAAGATGCTCGGCACGTTCTATAGTTTTGACGATTATGCCGCTTTCTACGAACAGACCTTTGCGCCTGCCGAACTCGACCCCGAATTGCCGGTTGAGGATATCGAACCTATCGAGCAGCATTACGAGGACGAGTACACGCCTGAGCAGTTGGAACAGATGAATGAGGAGAAAGATGAAAACGCTTCCGACGACGACGGCGAATGGTACGGCGAGTAATGGAGCGCCACTCTAGATAATTTAATAGATTAGCGTGTTGGCTGAATCAAGTGTTAAGTGCCTGGAAGGCACTACAGAGCGAAGCGACGGTAACCGGGGACGAAGTCCTCGGATAGGCGATGCGAGGACGATGTGCCTGGAAGGCACTACGCCGCAGGACAGGCATTTTATTCATTGCCACAGGCGTACTGCCTTCCAGGCAGAACTTTTACGATAGCATTCACCGAGGACTTCGTCCCCGGTTACCGTCGCTTCGCTCCGTGCTGCCTTCCAGGCAGTTAATGCCTTTATCACTTTAATACCTAATTCAGCCTACGCTTTATAGATAATATAGTCCATATCCCTTTTTCTAACCCAAAATGCCTGCCCCCTTTACTATCCTTTCGCGCTTTGTTTCCGTGGTTTCCAACGGCATGGTGATGCAGCGGGGCAGGGTGTTTCCCTTGCGCGGCACGGCGGGACAGGCATTTGCAAGCGTTGCCGTGGAATGGCGCGGCGAGCAGTATGCCGCGCAGACCGATGCCGACGGCCGTTTCGAGGTTTGCCTCAGTGCCGGCGCGGCAGGCGGTCCGTTTGAATTGAGAATAAAGGCCGGCAACCGCGCGCATCGCATCGACAGCGTCTATGTGGGCGAGGTGTGGCTCGCTTCGGGGCAGTCGAACATGGAACTTACCGTCAGCGAAACCGCCACGGCTGCCGCCGACCTCAAAGATGCCGCCCGGCATCCCCTGATACATATATATAATCAGCGGGCGCGTTTCCAGCCGTTCGCGGTGGAGTGGACCGAAGAAGAATTAGAAGAGGTGAACCGCCTGCGCTATTTGCGCCCCACCCGCTGGCAGCAGTCCTCGGCCGCCGCCATCAAAGAGTTTTCTGCCATCGGCTACCACTTTGCCCGCGTTTTGGCCGACAGCCTCCACTGCCCCGTGGGCATTATCTGCAACGCCGTGGGCGGCGCCACCTGCGAGGCGTGGATTGACAGCCTTACGCTGCAAACCAATTTCAAGGAAATCCTCGACGACTTCCCCGATAACTCCCTGATCATGGAATGGGCGCGGAAGCGCGTTGCCAAAAATTGCGCGAAAGCCGTTTCCGAACGACAACTGCACCCTTACATGCCCGCTTATCTCTACAACTGCGGCCTGCGCCCTTGGCAGGGTTACGCCCTGCGCGGCGTGCTGTGGTATCAGGGTGAGTCGAACGCGCAAGACATTGCCACCCACGAACGGCTGTTCCCCTTGCTGCTCCAAAGTTGGCGCACCGCGCTCGAAACGGGCGGCGAAGACTTGCCCTTCCTCTTTGTGCAACTTTCCAGTATCTCCACGCGCCCCACATGGCCCGCCTTTCGCGACAGCCAGCGCAAGTTGGCAGAGGCTAACACAAACGTTTGGATGAGCGTCTGCTCCGACCTCGGCGACTCGCTCAACGTACACCCCACGCACAAGCGCGAGGTGGGCGAGCGGCTCGCGGCATCAGCCCTCCACCGCGTGTATGGCTTTCACGACGTAGTGCCGAGCGGTCCGATGGTGCGTGCGGCTTGTTTGCAGAAAGATGCAGTTGCGGTAAGTTTCGATTACGGCAACGGGCTGCACCCTGCCTCGGGCAAAAAGATTATAGGTTTTGAATTGGCGGGAAACGACGGCAAGTTCTATCCTGCCTCCGCAGAGGCGCGTCCTGATGGCGTTGTGCTGCGCTCGCCCCAAGTGCCTGCACCGACCGCCGTGCGCTACGGCTGGCAGCCATTCACCCACGCCAATCTCGTAAACGCCGCCGGGCTGCCGGCATCTACTTTTGCCTGTGAAGTAAAGTAAAACCTCTATGCGCTTGCCCTTTGTAAATAGAAAAAATATGGTGCGCCGCCCCTTGCGCTGGTTGCATCGTTTCCGCCACCGCCGGGGCTATGGCATCCATTCGCCGTTTGCCTACAATTTCGTGGCAAACGTCATCTACGAGCGCGGAGCCTATTATGCCTATCCCGCGCTACGCCGCCAATTCCTCGCCGCTCCCGCGCCGCTGCTGCGTGAGAAGGACTATCGCCTGCTCTTCCGCCTAGCCAACCACCGCCACCCGCGCCTCTGCGCCGTGCTCGGACTCGACGCGCTCGCGCTGGAATATCTCAAAACCGCCGTGCCCACTTGCCGCTTCATCGCTTTGCCAGCAGAGGCTGAGGCAGACAAATGGGCGGAAGCCCTGCAAGGCGGGCGTTGCGATATGGTGTTTGCCGAAAATATTGCCTGCAAAGCCCTGCCCTCCCTGTTACGGCAGCGCGGCGATGCTTTTGCCCTTGTGGCGGGCGGCATTCACGGCAAGGGACGCAAGGCTTGGCAGGATTTTATCGGGCAGAAGGCCGTGCGCGTCACGTTTGACCTCTACGATTTCGGCATTGTCTTTTTTGAAGAGCGGCTTAACAAGCAGGATTATATAATCAACTATTATTAGATGGCAAAACTTTACACGCGCGGCGGCGACCAAGGGCGCACGTCCCTTGCCGACGGCACGCGCACAGACAAAGGCGCGCCGCGCATAGAGGCGGTCGGCGCGCTCGATGAACTGAACAGCCACATCGGACTGCTCATGGCTGAGATGCGCGAACGGGCAACAACCAAGGTCTCACGAGTAGGGGCGTTTTGCAAAACGCCCGTCATATGTGCTGCTGCTGCCGACGACGGCTGCGAAGGCATTGCCGCTCCGCTGCGCCGCGCCCAGCATTTGCTCTTTGCCGTCGGCGCGGACGTGGCTTGCGCAAATAAGATTGAGGACGCACCGAATGGCAACGACATAAAGGATTTGGAAAATGCCATAGACCGTCTCGACGTCGAGCGCGGCGCAAGTTTCGGCGGTTTCGTGCTGCCCGGCGGCAGCGTGCTTGCGGCCCAATGCCACGTGTGCCGCACCGTGTGCCGCCGTGCCGAGCGTCGCGTCTGCGCTGCCGGTTGCCGTAATCCGTTTGCTTTGCCTTATCTCAACCGCCTTTCCGATTATCTTTACGCCCTGGCGCTTTGGATAGAAGCCCAAAGCGGTTCTTCCTGCCAATCTGTTTTCGGAAAGCCCAAAGCATGAATATCAACCATAGGAAATTGAGCAAACAGTTTTTGAAGGTGTTCAAGCATGTCGTTGTTGGGCGCAACGATATTGACAAACCACTTAATGATGCAGATATTGTAGAAAATACGCTTAGGGGTGACCTCTGAGTTTATCCACTTGCCTTTAATCTTGCGGGGTATCATGGGGCAAATGGCATTCTCCTTGTTCCATACGCGGGAATGGTGGCAGCAAGAGTTACGCGTAAGGGTAACAACCGTTATCCATGAAGTAAATACAGGGACAGACAAACCGAAACGGGACGCAACCTTTTTTCTCAATGTATTGTCCGCAAGATTTTCGAATATCCGCGTAATCACTCCCAGCGGCAGAATTTCCACAAGAATCCAAGCAGGAGGATAAGGGTTGCTGTATTTATCTTTGAAATGCTGAATAAACTCTTCCTTGGAGTTTTTCAGTTCTTTATTTACCAAATCCATGGTACGTTTGAACTTGTCAAGATTGGCAAACAACGCTTCGTTTGTCATCCAAAAAATGTCCCCAGTTTCATCTGCCACAAGATTTGCGAGCGTACTTCGTAATGCAATCTCTATTTTCTCGATTTCGTTGAAAAGCAACAATCGGAGTTTTTTATCAAAACGGTACAAGTTAAGGGCATATTGAAACTTGCTGCCTTGCTTAAAGCGATGCGCTTCCTTGGGCGACTGCAAGAAAGGATACATATATGCACTCAATCGATAATACCCAATGTTGCGCAGATAGTGCTCCGTGCGCTGCGGGTCATCTATCGTCAAACCTCTATCTTTGAGCAGTTCGACCATTTCCTTTGGCCGTTTGAATGTCTTATCAAAAATAATGCCCATAGGTGTATAAAATAAAACGACCCCCGATTTGAGCATCGTTGAGAGGCTTGGGGGTTCTAGTGCTGCAAAGTTACGGCAAGAATTTGAAATATGCAAGCACTGGGGCAAGGAGTCTTAACCTTTTCTCTTGCTCCTCGTTTGCATTTCGGCAATGATGCGCTTTTGGAATTTATCTACCAGTTGCTTCATATAATCGAGGTCGTCCACCTTGTCCTCGCTCGTGTTGGGCGGCGTGGGGATGGTGCAGAGGCGGAGCATGCGTACGGTCTGCGCATTGACGTTCACGTAGAGGAAGTCGACGTCGGGCTCCTCTATTTCCGTGCCTTTTGCAAAGAGGCTGCCGCGCCGCATCACCGTGACGCGCTGCGTCTTGGGGTTGTAAACGCCCTCCCGCGTAAAGAAAGCGTAACCTAAGCTTTGGAAAATGACGACCATCTCCGCGAAATCCGTGTGCAGGCCGAAGAGACGCTTCATCAGGCGTGTGGTAGTGGTTGACACATGGTGTAGTTCGTTCGCCATGTTGCGGTGGTATTTAGGCACCTTCGGCAGGAACGTCTGCACAAACTTTTTCAATATGTATGTGCGCTGCTCGTCGGTAAAAATCTCATATTTCTTCATGACACCATATGATATTACAGTGGCTGGCATGCCGCTGCAAATATAGGCATAAGCCCCGACTTTTCTGTTTTCCTGCTTGCAAAAAGATTGCCTGCCGTTACGCCAAAAATTGCTCCCGCCGACCTGACATTTCAACCTTATCTTATAAGAAAATCACGGCTTTTATTTTGCCCATCGGGCGGCAAAGCGTAACTTTGCACCGCTTATCTTCTATGAAAGTTTATAAAACAGTATGATAAACAGAGAAATGATCAGGCTGAAAGTGGTTCAGCTGACTTATTCGTTCTATCAAAACGAGGGTAAATCTTTGGACGTTGCTGAAAAGGAACTCAATTTCAGCATGAGCAAGGCTTACGAACTGTATCTCTATCTCCTGAGCCTGCTCGTGGAAATCCAAAAGTACGCCGCGCGGCGCAACGAGCAGCGCCTCGCGAGAGAGCAGCGCAGCGGCGCAGTCTCAAACAATTCAACCGACCAAATCCTTGCCGGCAACAAGTTGCTCCTCCTGCTCAGAAGCAACAAGGCACTCAACGAATACATAGAAAATCAGAAGGCTGCCTGGGACGAGGAGGAAAATCTCGTGAAACGCCTCTACTCCGACTTTATCGACAGCGACATCTTCGGGCTCTATGTGGACAAGGCCGATTTCTCCTTCGCCGCCGACCGCGAACTGATTCGCAAATTCTATAAAACGTATATCTGCGACAATGAGGACATCGACTCCATGCTCGAAGACCACAGCCTCTATTGGAACGACGACAAGGAAATCATCGACTCGTTCGTCTTGAAAACCATCAAGCGCTTCACGGAAGAGAGCAACGAGGAAATGCCCCTGCTGCCCGAATTCAGTTCCGACGACGACCGCCGCTTTGCGCAGGACCTCTTCCACGCCACGCTTACGCGCGACGCCGAGCTCCGCGGCTTCATTCGCGACAACACGCGCAACTGGGCCGAGATACTCACCTTCCCCACCATTCCCCTGAACGTCACGTTCAACGAATATCTCGACATCGCCAAGGTGTACAGCACGCCCAAAAGCGCCTCTTACATCAACGGCATGCTCGACGGCATCGTGAAGAACCTCCACGAGCAGGGCATCCTGAACAAAACGAGATAATATTATTCACTAATCAATAATCGGGCGCAGCCTTCGCGCCCAAACATTCCCCAAGACCATGACTCTTTATTTATTGCAAGCCCAAGCACAGGGCGGTAGCGGTATGTCCATGATCCTTATGATGGTAGTCCTCTTCGCCATCATGTATTTCTTCATGATCCGTCCGCAAAACAAGAAGCAGAAGGAAATCGAGAAGTTCCGCTCGGCACTGTCCGTAGGTCAGGACGTTGTGACCATCGGCGGCATCTACGGCACGGTGCGCAGTATCGACGAGGCCGAAAACACCGTGACGCTCGAAGTGGCCACGGGCGTTAAGATTAAGTTCGCCAAGAGCGCCATCAATCCTTTGGCCGAGAAGAAATAATCTGCGCCGGTGGCCCTTGCGCCGCCACGAAACGATGACCGGTTTTACCGACATAAAACGGATAATCAAGGTTTGCTTTTCCCGAATGTGGGACAAGCAGGCTTTGATTTTTCTGTTTTTTCTCTGTCTCTCCACCGTCTTCTGGTTTTTCCAGGCCCTCAATGAGAGTTACGAGCGCGAGTTTGCCATACCTGTGGAACTGCGCGGCGTGCCTAAGGGCGTGGTGGTGACGACAGATTTGCCCGAGGCGGTGCACGTGACGCTCGCCGACCGAGGCATTGTACTCCTTGACTATGCCTACGGCAAGGATTTCACGCCCATTGTCATCGACTTCGCCACCTACGCCAACGCCACCGGGCACGTGGTTATTCCCGTGTCGGACGTGCTGAAGCAAATCTCGTCGCAGTTCTCTCAGGGCACGCGCCTTGTGGCGGCGAGGCCCGACAACCTCGAATTTTACTACAACTACGGCCTGTGCCGCAAGGTGCCCGTGCGGCTGCAAGGCGTGTACCGCCCCGACGAGACCCACTCGCTGACCGAAATTCACCTCAAGCCCGACAGTGTATTGGTCTATGCCTCGCGCACCCTGCTCGACACCATCACGGCAGCCTACGTACACCCGCTGAACCTCACGGCCATGACCGACACCGTGGTGCAGAAAGCGCCGTTCGACCCCGTACGCGGCGCGAAGTTCGTGCCAGCCGAGACGGAGGTGATGCTCTGCGTGGACAGATTGGTAGAGAAGACGGTGCAAGTGCCCGTGCGGCAGGCCAACTTCCCCGCCACGAAGCAACTCCGCACGTTTCCCACGCAAGTAAGCGTAACGTTCCAAGTGAGCATGGGCATGTACCGCAGCATCACCGCCGCCAACTTCACCATATCTTTGGAATACGAAGAGCTCGTGGCGAGCAAGTCTACCTCGTGCCGCCTCGCGCTGAAATCCATTCCGCCCGGCGTGTCGCATGTACGCATCCAGCCCGAGAGCGTGGAGTATATCATCGAAGAAATCCCCGAGGGCGAGGCATCTGAAACGAACTGAGCGATGCAGGAGAAGCGGATAAAGATAGGCGTGACGGGCGGCATAGGCAGCGGCAAGAGCCACGTGTGCCGGCTGTTGGAAGAAATGGGCTATCCCGTGTTCTACTGCGACGACGAGGCCAAGCGCATCATTCGCGGCGATGCGGAAGTGAAAGCCGCCCTGCGGCAGATTGTCGGCGAAGAAGTCTATGCGCCCGACGGCACGCTGGCGAAACCCGTGCTCGCCGCGCATCTCTGCAAGGGTCGCGAAGCCGCTGCCCAGGTAGACGCGGTGGTGCATCCGCGCGTGGCGCAGGCGTTTGCCGCCTTTGCCGAAAGGCACGCCGGCGCGGTGTTTATGGAATGCGCCCTGCTTTTCGAAGCCCGTTTCGACCGTTTCGTAGATTGCAGCCTGCTGGTCAGCGCCCCCCTTAACGTGCGTTTGCAGCGCGTGATGCGGCGCGACAACATCAGCGAGGCGTGCGCCCTGAAATGGATCGGGCTGCAAATGCCCGAAGAAGAAAAGGCGCGGCGCGCCGACTATGTGCTACCCAACGCGGGCGGCGAGGACACGCGGCAGTTGCTTGAAGAATTTTTGGAGAAAATAACAACGGTCAGAAAATGACGTTATGAGGGCGTTTTAAATAAGATAGGCTGCGGCTCGGCAATTAGAGCAAGCTCTATTGCACTCGCCTTGCACTATCTTTGCCATGCGCCCCTACTTAATATCAATAATCAAATCACAAATCACACAAACAATGAAGGACACAATCCTGGCCATTGCAGGCCGCCCCGGTTTATACCGTCTGATTTCCCAAGGTAGAGGTATGCTCATCGTAGAAAGCATCGACGCGCAAAAGAAGCGTATGCCGGCTGGCGCGCGCGACCGCGTCACCGCCCTCAATGAAGTTTCCATGTACACCGAAGGCGAAGACCGCCCCCTCATGGAAATCTTCGACGCCATCAAGCAGCACGAAGGCGGAAAGGCAACCGGCGTGAACTACAAAGAAGCCACAAACGAAGAACTGGCAGACTTTATGGCAGCCGTAGTGCCCGACTACGACCGCGACCGCGTGCATTTCTCCGACATCCGCAAGCTCATCCAATGGTATAATATCCTCGTGGCCGGCGGCTGCACGGATTTCGTTGAGGCTGAAGAAGAAAAGGCTGAGTAGTAAACAAGTAAACGAGTATACGAGGAAATTTTCGTGCAAGCGAGTGCAATAAGTTTACTTAAATTGCCGAGCGCAGCCGAAAATCTCAAAGCAACAAGACAAGTTTCTAATATAAAATATAGTTTACAAGTTCGGCTTGCGCTCGCTTCACGACATTTCTGTCTCGTCTACTTGTTTACTTGTAAACTTGTCTACTAAATAACAAATGACATAAGGGGCGTATTGCGCGATACGCCCCTTTGCTTATACGGAATATATGAAACGCGACGGCATCTCCGTTTTCCAGCACCCTCTCTGGGTGGCAATGCTTGCGCTCACCTGCGCCGTTTTGTGGGGTTGGGCTTACCCGCTCATCAAAATGGGCTTCGGGGCGCTTAGCATCACGCCCGAAATGACGGGGTCGAAGATGGTGTTTGCCGGACTGCGCTTCGCCCTCTCGGGACTAATCATCCTGATGCTCGCCGGCGGCAAGCGGCTCGATTTCAATCTGCGGCGCAAGGCCGATGCTTGGTATATCTTGCTCTATGCCCTGCTGAACACTTCGCTGCATTACGCCTTCTTTTACATAGGCCTGTCGCACAGCGAAGGCGCACGCGCAGCCATTCTCAATTCCCTCGGGACATTTGCCGTGGTGATACTGGCCTGCCTGTTTTTTAAGTCAGATCGTCTCACCCCGCGCAAACTTGCGGGCTGCGCCGTGGGCATAGCGGGACTGCTGGCACTTAACCTCAACGGCGCAGCCTCGGGCAGCTTCACCTTTATGGGCGACGGCATGATAATCCTCAACGCCCTCTGCTCCGCTTTCGCCGGACTGCTTACGCGCGGCTTGGGGCAGCGAGTGAACGTGTTTGTCGGCACGGGCTACAGCCTGCTCTTCGGCGGCGCGATGCTCGTCATTCCGGGGCTGCTGATGCACGAACCGCCCGTCAGCCTCAACCTCGCCGGCGTGCTCGTGTTTATGGGGCTGGTGTTCATCTCCACCGTGTCGTTTGCCCTCTACAACAAACTCCTCACCTGCAATCCCGTAGGCAAAATCGCTATCTACAACAGCCTTATCCCCGTGGTGGGCGCGGTGACCTCCTGCCTCTGCCTCGGCGAGACCTTTTATGCGAAATATCTCCTCGCGGGCGGACTGGCCGCGCTGGGCATCTATCTGATAAACAGAGATAAGAAATAACGCTTATGCACTCATTCTCTAAAAATATATCCGCAGAACTTTGCCGCGAAGGCTTGATCAACCTGAAAATGACGGCGCGCGTGCTCGGCGTCCTGCTGCTCTTCGAGGCAGTGTTGCTGGGCATAGCCGGCGGCGTGTCGCTGATTTACAAGGAAGGCGATGCCATTTATTTTCTATACTCCATACTGATTACGGTGGCCTGCGGCTTGGGGCTGATGCTCTATGGACGAAAGGCTATGAAGATGATGGGGCGGCGCGACGCGTACCTCATTGTGGGCATCTCGTGGATACTCTTTACGCTGCTCGGCATGCTGCCCTATCGCTTGGGCAACTATATTCCCAGCGTGACCGACTTCACCACCACGGGCGCAAGCATTCTCGACAACATCGAAGCCCTGCCCCACGGCTTGCTCTTCTGGCGCAGCCTCACGCAATGGATCGGCGGCCTCGGTATCGTGTTCTTCAGCATGGCGCTGCTGCCCATCTTCGGCGGCAGCGGGCAACTGCTCTTCATGACCGAATCCACTGGCGTGAAGCACATCAAAGTCCATCCGAAAGTCGCAGTTATGGCCCGCTACATCGGCTCGTTCTACATCGTTATCACCTGCATCGAAGGCGTGCTGCTGTGGGTGGGCGGCATGGAACCGTTCGATGCCGTGTGCCACGCCATCACCACCACCGCCACGGGCGGCTTTTCCACGAAGCAAGCCAGCATTGCCTACTGGAACTCGCCGTTTATCGAGTACGTCATCACGGTCTTCATGTTTATCTCCGCCGTCAGCTTCCCCCTCTACGTGCTTGCCCTAAAAGGCCGTTTCCGCACCCTCTTTCGCGACGACGAGTTGCTTTGGTATATGAAATCTGTGTTGATTTTGACAGCCGTCATCTCCCTTTCCCTCATCTTCATCAACCAATATGATGTGGAAAAGGCCGTGCGCGCTGCTTTGTTCCAAGTGGTTTCGCTACACACCTCTTGCGGTTTCGCCACCGACGATTACGCCCAATGGCCGCAATTCACCTGGCCTTTGCTGCTCTTTGCCATGGTGGCGGGCGGCTGCACCGGCTCGACGGGCGGTGGTGTCAAGAACATGCGCCTCTTGATAGCGTTCCGCGCCATCCGCAACCAGTTCCGCCAGATTTTGCACCCCCGCGCCATACTGCCCTTAAAGGTATCGGGCCACATCATGGAGCCGCGCATCCTTACCACTGTGCTTGTATTCATTGTCAGCTACATGACGTGCCTCTTCTTAGGCTGGCTGCTGCTCATGGCCATGGGCCTGCCCTTCATGGAGGCAATCAGCACCGCCGTTTCTGCAATGGGCAACACGGGTCCCGCACTCGGTGCCTACGGCCCGGCATATTCCTGGGCGGCAATGCCCGATGCCGCAAAATGGCTCACTTCTGCGCTGATGCTCATCGGCCGCCTCGAAATCTTCGGCCTGCTCATGGCCTTCTATCCCGGGCTTTGGAAAGAGCATTGAGGCAAATCACCGACAAACTGCCTAAAAACAGAGTTTTGCAAAAATAAAAGGCTTGCCCGTATTACCGAGCAAGCCTTTTGAAGTTTCAAAAGAAGTGATTCGCTTGGGGCTCGAACCCAAGACCCCAACATTAAAAGTGTTGTGCTCTACCAGCTGAGCTAGCGAATCAAACCTTTATTGCTTAAAAGCGAGTGCAAAGGTAGGCATTGTTGCCGATATGAACAAGGGGAAAAGCAATTTTTTGCAAATTGCCTGCAACTTTCTGCTATTATCGGGCGGAAATTGCGCTGGGATATATATTTAGAAAGGGAATAGTAGGGGAAGGGCGATGATCATGACGATGGCCGTGACGATTTGTAAGGGCAAACCAACACGCACATAGTCGATAGCGCGGTAGCCGCCCGCCGACATTACGAGGGCATTGGGAGGAGTGGAAAACGGAGAGGCGAAACACATACTTGCCGCTACCGTCACGGCCATCAGCATGGGCACCGCGCTCACGCCCTGTGCCGTGGCCGCTGCGAGGGCGATGGGCGACATGAGTACGGCGGTGACGGTATTTGAAATGAAGAAGGTCATGACGGAGGTCGCCAGGTAGATAGCGGCGAGCAGCACGTAGGGCCCGGCATCGCCCACAGTTGCCACGAGGCCGGAGGATATGGCAGACGATGCGCCCGTCTTTTCCAATGCCGTAGACATGGGGAGCATTGCGCCGAAGAGCACAATGCTTTCCCAATTGATGCTCTTGTATGCCGCCTCCACGCTGCGCACGCATCCGGTAAACACCATGGCGACTGCCGCCAGCATTACAGCCGTGACGGGCGCCACGGGAATGAATGGCAAAGCCATCACGGCAACCATCGCCACCATGATAAAAGCCGCCAAGGGGGCTTTGTAGTCGAGCGTGATGCGTGCTGCCTGTTTCTCGGGCTGCCCGATAACGACCCACTCACGCCCTTCGTCCCTATTCAGCCGCGCGATGTTGCTCCACGGACCTTGCACCAAGAGAATGTCGGCGGCATGGAGTTTGAGGTCTTTGAGGTTGGAGGTAATATGTTGCTCGTGGCGCTTCACGCCATAGACGTTCAGTCCGTGCTGCTCGCGGAAAGCGGCTTCCGCCACGCTTTGCCCCACGAGTGAGGAGGAGGGAAGAACGAGGATTTCGGCCAAGCCGATATCATAGAAGTGCAGGTTGCCGCCTTTCTTCGGTTTGGTGATTTTGAGTCGGTTTTCGGCCGCGAGGAGTTCCACGCTTTGCGGTGCGCCGCTCAGGAAGAGCTGGTCGCCTTCGCTGAGAGCGCACCGCCGCCAGTCTGCGAGGTGCGGCGTATTTCAAACACGGTGATGCCGTAACGGCCGTACACGTCGAGTTCGCGCAGCGTTTTCCCCGCAAAAGGCGACCCCGCCTCGATGACGAGGCGCGTCAGTCCCTGTGTGAGCTTATACTCTTCCGCCAGTTGAACGGGCGATTTCCCCGAAGGCTTCGTCGCCGTTTGACCATTGCCTTTCAGGAAGCGGCGTGTGAGCGGCAGGAGTATGAGTATGCCCGTGACGATGCACAATATGCCGACGGGCGCGAACGAGAAGAACCCCAGCGGCGCGTAACCGGCCTGCACCAGCGCATCGCGCACGATGAGGTTGGGCGGCGTGCCGATGAGCGTGAGCATTCCGCCCATGCTGCCCGCAAAGGCGAGCGGCATCAGCAGGCGCGACTGCGAGAACCCTGCGGCGCGGCACAGGCTCACCACGATGGGAAGCATCAGCGCCACGGTGCCCGTGTTGCTCACAAATGCCCCGACCAGCGAGGTGGCGAGCATCACGAGCACAAAGTGCCGCGTCTCGTTGCCGCCGGCCAGTCCCATTATCTTATGTCCTACGCGCCCTGCCAGTCCCGTACTGAAAATGCCTTCTCCCACGACGAACAAGCCTGCCATCATGATGACAATGGGATTGGCGAAGCCCGCCAATGCTTCCTCGGGCGACAAGATGCCGCAAAGCACGAGCGAGAGTGCCGTAGACACGGCGACGAGGTCAGAGCGAATGCGGCCGTTGACAAACAAAATGGCCGAGAGACAAAGGATAATAATCGTGACGGTCATGTTTCTAATAAGATTAAGGGGATTTGGTATGCAAAGTTAAGCAATAAAATCCTCTTGCTCGGGTTATAATTTCATGCCGCACCCGCAAAAAATCTCAAAAATGGTAACTTTTCCCAAAGTTCTGGTAATTTCGGATTGATTTTACAGGCGTAACCTTGCATTGTCCTTTGAAAATCAGTAAAACCCGCTAACTTTCCCGATTATGAAAGAGATTTATTATAACTCCGTCCGGCAGTTCAACGAATTTCTACGGCTTTGAAACGGTGCATCCGCTTGTGAGCGTGGTGCGCTTCGACAAGCCGCGCATTATCTCGGAGATCTTTTTTACTATCTCCGAGATATTTTTTTCTTTCTCCTTGAATTTTTTTACTATCTGCTAAGACAAAGTTTGTTACAAACTTTGTAACGGCCGTTACAAGCTTTCTAACACATGTTACAAACTTTGTAATACGTGTTACAAACTTTGTAACAAAAACTATCTTATATGACAGGAAAAAATGTCAGCAAGCAAATAAAAAATATCTCGGAAAAAGTGAGAAATATAAAGGGGAAAATCAAAAAAATCTGTCCGAGAAAGAATTCTTTCTCGGACAGATTGTGTCAAGGCTCCGAAAGAAGCGATGCGCTTTAATGCAATTTTCCTAAAACCTTATAGAAGCGCGAGGCGTAAAGCACGGCGGCACAAAGCAGGCCGCCTGTAAAGGCGAAATAGAGGCCGCGAATGCCGAAACCGAGGGGAAAGGCGAGGAGATAGCCCAAGGGAATGTTGACCAAGATGTAACTGACGAAGGCAATCCACATCATCGACACCACGTGCGACGTGCCGCGCAGGGCGTTGGCATAGCAGGTCTGCATGCTGTCGGCAAACTGGTAGAGCGCAAGGGGAAAGAGCAGCGTGGCTGCCATAGCCAAAACCGCTTCATCGCTGGTGAAGAACCGCAAAAGGCTGTCGCCGAAACCGAGAAATACGCCCGCCGCCACCGTGGCAGAAGCAAGCAACAGCACTACGCCGGCACGCGTGGCGGGACGCACGGCGGCGAGGTTGCCCGCACCGATGAAACCGGCAATGCGGATGCTCATCGCCGCGCCGAAACTGTAATACACCAAAAAACCGAGCGTGCCGATGGTGACCATCACTTGATAGGCCGCCAGTTCCGTAACGCCCAGCCAGCCTGCCATGATGCAGCTGGCGGTGAACGCGCCGGTCTCCATGCCGAGCTGCAAGGCCACGGGTACGGACTGTCTGTGCATGGTGCGGCGCATCGACGGGGTGGGGCGTACGGCCGCCAGTCCAAGTCGCGCCTGCCGATAGCGGCGGTCCTGCCACACGTAGGCGCAGATGGCAAGTGCCATGAACACGCGTGCGGCAAGCGTGGCAACGCCTGCTCCCGTAAGTCCCCATTCGGGGAAAGGGCCGATGCCGTAAATCAGCAGGTAGTTGAGCAGAATGTTGAAGGCGTTGCCGATGAGCAGCACCCACATGCCCGCCGCGGTGTCCGTAAACGCGTCGGTGAATTGCCGCACGAGGTTGAACAGCATCACGAAGGGCATCGAGGCGAGGGAGAAAGTAGGGGCGGATGAGCGGCAGGAGTTCAGCGGGTTGTCCGAGCCACGGCAGCAAGATGAATACGGCTGCGCAGAGGAGCATGATGAGTGCCGTGAAGCTCGCCCCGCTCTGTAAGGCCGTGTGCAGCACGCTGCCGCCGCTGCGTGCGCTGCCCCTGCCGAGGCAGCCCGACACTAAGGGCGTAAGTCCGTAGGAATAGCCCAGGAGGAGCATGGTGACGAGGTTGAACAGATTGTTCACGAACGAGGCGGCCGCCAAAGCGGAGGTGGCGTAGCGTCCCACCATCATTGTGTCGGCAAATCCGAGAATAATCACCCCAACCTGACCGATAGCAATGGGCAGGCCGATGCGCAGGGTTTCGGAGCAATGGCGGTGGGGAGAAAAATGCATAATTAGAGATTATTACGACCTTTCTTCCAAAAAGCGAAGCGCACGCCGATGGCGGCGGTGAGGCAGAAGCCGAGGGCGTAGCCTATGGGCAGCGGCAGGCCGAGCATTTGCTGAGACACGAAGAAGTAGCACGAGCACACGGCGGTCATGAACAGCGCGGGGAAGAGCGTGATGAGGCACGAACGCCCTTTTTCCACAAAATATACCGTGGCCGCCCAAAGCACAAAGACGGCGAGCGACTGATTGGCCCAGCCGAAATAACGCCAAATGATGTTGAACCCGTCTTTGTCCTCTATCTGCCACAGCAGGAGCACGATGGCGGCGGCAAAGAGCGGCAGGCATACTTGCAGGCGCTTGGCGATGGCACGCTGGGGAAGGTGGAGGAAGTCGGCAATGATGAGGCGCGCACTGCGGAATGCCGTGTCGCCGCTCGTAATCGGCGCAGCCACGACGCCCAGAACTGCCAAGATGCCGCCCGCAATGCCGAGCCAGTCTTGGCAAACCAGCGTCACGACGGCGGGGGCGGCGGTGTGGAAGCCTTGGTTGCCCAGTCCGTCAATCAGCGCGTAGCCGCTCTCGGGCACGTTGTAGAAGAAATACATCGCCACCGTGGCCCATACCAATGCTACGAGGCCTTCGGTAATCATTGCGCCGTAGAACACGGCGCGGCCGTGCCGCTCGCTGTCGATGCACCGCGCCATGAGCGGGCTTTGCGTGGCGTGGAAACCGCTCAACGCACCGCAGGCAATCGTGATGAAGAGGCAGGGGAAGATTTGCTCGGTGAAACCGGGGTCGGCAGCCGTGCCCATGTTGTGCAGCCCGTTCCAAAGTTCGGGCAGTTGGGGCATCTTGATGTAGAGCACCGCCATAAGGGCTACGGCCATGAAGATAAGGGAAAAGGCAAAGAGGGGATAGATGCGTCCGATGACTTTGTCGATGGGCAGCATCGTGGCCAGGATGTAGTAAGCGAAGATGGCAAACACCCAGACGGCGGGCTGCGTGCCGCACATCTGCCCCAATATCAGCGCGGGGGAGAACACGAAGACCACGCCCACCATAAGCAGCAGGAACACGGAGAAGACGAGCATGCCGCCGCGCGCCTTTCGTCCGAGGTAGCGTCCCACGATTTCGGGCACGCCCGCGCCGTCGTGGCGCAGGGAGAGCATGCCGCACAGGTAGTCGTGCACGCCGCCGGCAAAGATGCAGCCCAGCACTATCCATAGATACGCCGCCGGTCCGAACTTCGCGCCCATGATTGCGCCGAAGATAGGTCCTGTGCCGGCGATGTTGAGGAATTGAATCATAAAGACTTTCCACGTGGGCAACTTAATGAAATCCACGCCGTCGCTGTGGGCAGCGGCCGGCGTGGGGCGTGAAAAGTCGGGCGAGAAGTGGCGTTCCACGATACGCCCGTAAACGAAATACCCTATGACGAGGGCAATGAATGAAAGCGTGAAAGAAATCATGGAGATATGTGCTTTTTGAATAAGACAAAAACAATCAAAACCGCTTGTCCTGTGTGGCCTAACGGCTCGCCTTATCCGATTAAGCCCCAGCTTAAAAGTCTAAGGACTTTTGTCTGTTGCTTAATCTGCTAAGGCTGCGGTCGGTTTCCGCCCGCCTACACAGGACAAGCAAAAAACAGAAAAAAAGTGGACGATTGCTTTTTGCGGTAAAAAGTAGAGAAGAGATGCATTACTTTTTTCTGTTTTTTGCTTGCTTCGTTTGAAGCGGTCGGGCACCGACCGCAGCCGCAGGGATTAAGGACGAGCAAAAGCCGAGAGGCTTTAATGCTCGGCGTTAAGACCGGCGGCGTAGCCCTTGGGATTCAAACAAAGCAAGCGGTTTTTATGGTTTTTGTAAAAAGCCTTAGGCTAATTTGGAGAGAAGGCGAGATTTTATAAATCTTTTTGTTCCGCCGTTACTCTACGTTGCCTTCGGCATCGTAGTTGTTGAACAGGAAGTCGTTGTAAGGATATTTCTGCACGTGGAGTTCGCGCACTCGTTTATAGATAAGGTCTTTGAGGCGGTCGATATTGGTCTGCTCGCGTGCGGAGATAAATATGGCATCGTCGCCGAGGCGTGCCATCCACGTATGCTTCAGGTCGTCGAGCGTGCGGTTGCGCTCGGTGGGCGGCGTGAGGTCGTCGGGGTCTTTCTCCTCCCACGTGTAGGCATCTGTCTTGTTGAACACAAGAAGCACGGGTTTGTCGGAGCAGCCGAGGTCGGCGAGCGTTTTGTTGACCACTTCAATCTGTTCCGTGAAGTCGGGGTGCGACACGTCCACGACGTGGATAAGGATATCGGCCTCGCGCACCTCGTCGAGCGTGCTTTTGAAGGAGTCCACGAGGTCGGTGGGCAGTTTGCGGATAAAGCCCACGGTGTCGGCCAAGAGGAAGGGCAGGTTGTCGATGATGACCTTACGCACGGTGGTGTCGAGCGTGGCGAAGAGTTTGTTTTCGGCAAAGACCTCTGCCTTGGCGAGGAGGTTGATGAGCGTGGACTTGCCCACATTGGTGTAGCCCACAAGGGCTGCGCGTATGAGCCGCCCGCGATTTTTGCGCTGCGTGGTTTTCTGCCGGTCGATGTCGGCGAGGCGCTGCTTGAGGAGCGACATGCGGTTGAGAATGATGCGGCGGTCCATTTCAAGTTGCGTTTCGCCCGGGCCGCGCAAACCTACAGAACCTTTGCCGCCGCCGGAGCCCGAGCCGCCGCCCTGTCGCTCGAGGTGCGTCCACAGACGTTGCAGGCGCGGCAACATGTAACGGTATTGCGCCAGCTCCACCTGCGTCTTGGCATTGGCGGTCTGGGCGCGCATGGCAAAGATATCGAGAATAAGGCTCGTGCGGTCGAGAATCTTTACTTTGAGTTCGCGCTCGATGTTGCGCAGTTGCTTGGCCGAGAGTTCGTCGTCGAAAATCACCATACCGATTTCGCGCTCGGCTTCCTCTTCCGCCTCGATATAGGCACGTATCTCTTCCAGCTTACCCTTGCCCACGTAGGTCACGGAACTGGGTTTCTGCAAGGAAAGCCAGTTCGTCGAGATATTCCTCCGTCTTGCGCTCGTTCTGCGTCTTGGTGATGAGGGCTACGAGCACGGCGGTTTCTGCCTTGGCTTCAGTGGTTATAAATTCTTTCATTAGTAAACAAGTTTTTTAGTAAATAAGTTTTTTAGTAAACAAGTAAACGAGTAGACGAGTAGACGAGTAAACAGAAATTCTTTTTTCCACGAAATATTTTTTTTGCCAAGAAATATTTTTTGCCCACGAATCTCACGAATTTTCGTGCAAGCGAGTGCAAAACCGAACTTGTTCGAGTTATGCCGAGCGCAGCCGAAAATGTCAAAGAAATTTACACTAATTCATTGCTCTCAGTAAAAAAGGCGACCTGTTCGGTCGCACGAATCTCACGAATAACGCTGAATACAGCAGTAAATCTCTAATGCAATTATTGAATTAGTGTAAATTCGTGCGACCGTACAGGTCGCCATTTAATTCATTGAAGAAGATTCGTGTAAATTCGTGAGATTCGTGGGCAAAAAATATATCATTCGTGGGCAAAAATATATCATTCATAGGCGAAAAAATATTTTGTGGGCAAAAGTATTGCTAAAACTCATTCGTAAAATGGAAACGGATGTGCTCAAAGTCCTGCTGTGCCATTTGCAGTACGTAGCCAGAATCGGCGAGGAACACGTCGCGCCCGTCGCGGTCCTTGGCCATGTACTGGTATTTGCGCTTCTTGAAAAGTTCGAGCTGCGCCGCGTCGTCGCTTTCAATCCAGCAGGCCTTGTAAAGGTGGACAGGCTCCCAGCGGCACTTGGCGTTGTATTCGTTTTCAAGGCGATACTGTATTACCTCAAACTGCAATTGGCCTACGGTGCCGATAATCTTGCGTCCGTTGAACTGATTGACAAACAACTGCGCCACGCCTTCGTCCATCAACTGCTCGATGCCTTTGTTGAGCTGCTTCGTTTTCATCGGGTCGGCGTTTTCGATATACTTGAACATCTCGGGCGAGAATGAAGGCAGGCCTCTGAAATGGATAAGCTCGCCCTCGAGAAGCGCAGCGTCTTTCCTTGGCGCACGTGCAGATAGGGAGCGTTGCGGCGGAAACGACCCGAGCACACTTTGCAGAAAGCGATGCAGGAGCGGTGGTTGGGGTCGATATTGGCTGTAATCTTGAAGATAAAACCCGTGAACTTTTCTTCCTCGGGACGCACCTCGCGCTCCTCGGCCTGCGTGGGGCGAGGGTAGGGGGCAATCTTCACAAAGCAGTCGAGCAATTCCTGCACGCCGAAGTTGTTGAGCGCAGAGCCGAAGAACACGGGCGCAACCTTGGCATCGAGATAATCTTCTACGTTGAACGCCGGATAAACGCCGTCGACGAGTTCAAGGTCTTCGCGCAGTTTTGCCGCGTCCTGCTCGCCCACGCGCGCTTCCAGTTCTTCGCTGTCGATATCGACGGACACGTGCTCCGTGACTTTCTGCTTGTCGGGCGTGAACAGATTGAGATTTTGCTCATATATATTATAAACGCCCTTAAACCGCGCTCCCTGGTTGATGGGCCACGAGAGCGGGCGCACGGAGATTTGCAGTTCCTGTTCCAACTCGTCGAGCAGGTCGAAGGGGTCGCGGCCCTCGCGGTCGAGCTTGTTGATGAACACGATGACCGGCGTTTTACGCATACGGCACACCGTCATCAGTTTGCGCGTCTGCGCTTCCACGCCCTTCGCTCCGTCTACCACGATAATCGCGGAATCGACGGCCGTGAGCGTGCGAAAGGTGTCCTCGGCAAAGTCTTGGTGGCCCGGCGTGTCGAGAATGTTGATTTTATATCCGTCGTAGTCGAACTCCATCACGGAGGTCGTTACCGAGATGCCGCGCTGCTTTTCGATTTCCATCCAGTCGCTGGTCGCGGTCTTCTTAATTTTGTTGTTCTTTACGGCGCCTGCCACTTGGATTTGCCCGCCGAAGAGCAGCAGCTTTTCGGTCAGCGTGGTCTTACCCGCGTCGGGGTGAGAGATAATGGCAAAGGTGCGGCGGCGTTCTATTTCCTGGTTCATTGGCGTGGGGATATCAGAGATTATAAAGTAAACGAGTTGACAAGTAAACGAGTAGACGAGACATGAATGTCTTGCTAATTAAATTTTATATAGTAACTTGTCTTGTTCACTCGTTTACTTGTTTACTTCGTGATTTTCGGCTGCGCTCGGCATAGCCCGAACAAGTTCGGCTCTGCGCTCGCTTGCACGAAAATCTCCTCGTTTACTCGTTTACTAAATTAAATTGAAAAATGTCTTACAATAACTCTTTGAGGCATTTCTTCAAAGAGTCTTTCCACCAAGGGATTTCGATACCGTAGGTCTGCTTGATTTTCGTCTTGTCGAGCACAGAGTAGTGCGGACGTGCGGCAGGCGTGGGGTATTCCTCGGTGTGGAGCGGGCGGACATGGCATTTGTCGGAAAGACCGGCAAGTTCGTGGATGGCGCGCGTGAAGTCGTACCACGAGCAAACGCCCTCGTCGGTAAAGTGATAGACGCCGGGGCGCACGCCCTTATCGACGGCCGTCATGATAGCCTCCGCAAGGTCGCGGGCATAGGTCGGCGTGCCGATTTGGTCGAAAATCACGCCCAGTTCCTCGCGTTCCTTTCCAAGGCGCAGCATCGTCTTGACGAAGTTGTTGCCGAAGGTGGAGTAGAGCCACGCCGTGCGGATAACCATCGAGCCCGGGCAGTTGCGGATAACGGCTTCCTCGCCGGCGAGTTTCGTGCGGCCGTAAACGGAGTTGGGGCAGGTGTCGTCGGTCTCGGTATAGGGGCGGCAGGCTGTGCCGTCGAAAACGTAGTCGGTCGAAACCTGTATCATCGTTGCGCCAACAGCCTCGGCGGCATCTGCGAGATATTCGGGCGCGGTGTGGTTGAGCAGTTCGCAGAGTTCCGGCTCGCTCTCCGCCTTATCGACTGCGGTGAATGCGGCGCAGTTGATAATATGGCTGATGCCGTTCATTTCAACAAAAGAAAGTATGGCCTGACGGTCGGTGATGTCGAGTTCTTCCTTGTCGGTAAAGAAAAACTTGCAGGTATCTGCATATTGCGGCGCAAGCACTTGCAGCTCGTTGCCGAGCTGTCCTTTGCAACCTGTTACAAGAATGTGTTTCATTGTGTGTATATATATAATATTGTATGTTCTCTTAAAACTCCAAAGGTTCTTCCTTGTCCTTGAAGCAGCGCAGATATTTCGGTCGCCGCCGTTGCCGTTTCGGGCGAGACGGGACGCTTTTGCAGACGGAGCATCATCACGCCGTAGAGCAACTCGAAGCAAGTTTGCAATTCGGGCGTTTCGCTTTCGGCGTTCTTCTTGCGCAGTTCCACGATATAGGGCAGCACTTTCAGGTAAAGCGCCTGGTAGGAGGGGAATTTCTGACTGTTGGTCAGCGCGGTATGAAGTTCGCTGAGTTGTTGCAGCACGTTGCGGCTGATGGGCAGATGCCCCTGCTTGCGCAGGCCTTCGGATTTCATAATGCTGCAAAAGTCGGCATACCATTTTTCGGCGGCCTGCTTCTCGGCATCGTCCTTGAACGTGAAACGGCTAAGGTATTCCTTGCCGATACGCTCCGCATCGCAATCATAGGCCCGCAGCAAATCCTCCACCTGCCAGAGATAGAGCAGATATTCGGCGCGGTTATTTTTGCTAAGTTTTTCTGCAATAATCATTTAAGGTGGGTTCTATTAATTCGCTTTGGCAGATTTTGGATTTATTTTCGAGGATAAATTGTAAGTTGAAGAGGGAGCGTAGCGGGCTACGTGACCGA
>SFPF01000054.1 GCA_004552155.1 Bacteroidales bacterium | reverse complement strand
GACGGAATGGAGGACTTCGTCGGAGGTGATGGCGCCGCCGGTGATTTCTGCAAGGTGGAAGAGCACGGAGCGGAGGTCTTGGCTAAATGTTTACGGTGGGAATTTATAGAACCCACCTTCAATCATTCGATAAAGCTTTAATTCTTTTATCGATAAGTTCCAAGTATGCTTCTTTCATATCTTTGCTGAGGAACGAATTGTTTATCAGTTCCACCCATGCAGGGAGAGCGTTCTTCATACTTGCAATCAACTGCATGGTCACGTTTTCCTCTATGCCCATCGTAGCCGAAGCTTTGAGGAAATCGGAAAGTTTCAGACGCGACTTCTTTCCATTCAGCGTTAGTGCTAACTCTTCCTTGTCTTTCGGATTAACGATGGCAACATTCAGCAGGTCGTAAGCCGGAGTCAACTGATAAAGTTTCTTCGGACGGTAAAGCGAGAAGTTCTTTAGGTGCATGTCGTTGTTGCCGGTGATGAAAGAGAATAGCAATACCTGCATGAAATTCACGAGGTCAAGCTTAGGCATAGAACTATAAGCGACAATCGTCTTGGCAATCTGTTCGCACGAACTCTTGTATTTGTACTCCGTGGGATGAAGCGTCAGTTGGCATAGGTCCTCCATGTCAATCTTCTCACCTTTCTTCGTGCGGTCGATGCGGTGTGTGATGTAGCCGAGGGTATTATCTGCCAGTCGGATAAGCGAGTGCGGTACCACCTTTATGCGTGCAACCTCTGCCATGTGCATTGTGAGGTCTTCGTTCTCGGGCAGTTCTGGATAAGTATCGGTTTGTGGTTTAAAGATGAAATCTCCCCAAAGTCCTACGATGGTGAGTCGGTTGGAGCCTTCATGCTTATGAAGATTCAATGACAGCTTTGGCTGAACTCCTGTAAGAGACGTTTGCGCTTGTATTACCTGTGCAGCCAGCGCATCGAGATCTTCTCGCCTATACTCCAGCAATGGCGCATCCGCAGTACCGAAGAACTTACGGGCACAGTTAGGATGAAAGTCCTTATGACCTTCCCCCAACTCCTTATAACAATAAAAACACCTATTCATTGACAATTTACCATTTACAAAGTGCCATTTACTTCCTGTACACTCACGCTGCCGATGCACTCCTTGCAACACAATAACAGAAGCGACATTCGGTCAAGCACGCTGATGTCCGTATTGCGCAAGGCAACATCAAGCAACCACCCCTCGGGAATCAATCCGTCGAAGAAGGGAAACAATACAGGACTTCTGTATGCCTCCTTCTGTAATGGAAGGGTGAGAGAAATGGCTACTGGCGATGGGGAGGCGAGGTAGGCACTATCGTAGATGAACGTATAGTTGCCCCCGTCTTCCGTCAGCATACCTGCCAACATTTCTTTTCTGTATATCTTGGCTTGTCGCATAATGATTATTCCTCGTTAAATCGTGGTGCTGCCACCAACGTGTAGTTGAACAAGTCGAGCAATTGATTCACCTTGTCCATGCGTAGGGTAGGTTTGCCTTGCTCAAGATTGCGCACGAAGTTAAGGCCCACGCCCGACTTCATGGCGAGTTCCTCCTGCGTCATGCCGAACTCCTTGCGGAGCCCCTTAACCGTCTGTGATAATTGCGTTCTTTCCATAGAAATTTTGCTTTTATAGTAAGGAATGCAAAATTATATCCTTTCGAATGCAAAATTACTAATAAACATCGAAATTACATCATTTCGAATATAAAAACGACCAATCTTAGCAAATTAAATCCTTTCGGATGTAATTTGACATAGATTAGTCGTGTCAAGAAGTCAATTTTTAAGATTGTTGTTTTCCCCCCTCTTGAAAAAAAGGGGGATGCTTGTTTATCTATGTTGCTCAAACAGCCAATCCTGCACGCCCTCTATGCCGTAGGCCACGAACCATGTGGCGCGATGATTGCCGCCTGCAAGATGGGTGAACAGCAGATGATTGCCCTCGGCACGCATTTTGTTGGCTTCCTCGGAGAGTCGTTCCTTTGACAACGCCATATCCCATGTTGCTTCTGATACCTTGCTGCCCTCCATAGAAAGACGAATGGGTGTTTTTCTTGAAAAACACCCATTTTGACCCATAGGCCTATTTTTACGCCTAATCATCTCCTGAATAATCATGTATATGCAATAGAAAACACTTACGCAAAACAGAGTCAGCATCAGATAAAGCTGTACTTCACGGACCGAAAATTCAATTTTCGAGGCAAGTTTTTTTCAAAAAAATCCTCGTCAGCTATTTCTTTCGTTCCTCGACATTCCCATCCAAATCAAATTGCTCAAAGTTTTTCCTGGCATACTTTTTTCCATTTTCTATCATCTTTCTTAGTCTATTGGGGCTTTGATCAAAAATCTCCATCTTACAGAACTCATCGGCATACCCTTCGCCCTCTTCCATAAAACATCTTATAGCCTCTTCGGGAATGTTTCTTTCCGGTTCAATATGCACCTTAATCGCATCTGCCAAATCCTTGGCAATTAACAGATGACTGCTATGGTAGGCAAGTATTTCATAACCGATTCGTATCGTAAGCGAATTGCAATCTACTCCTCCTCCCATACGACACATGATATTCGAAGGACCTACTGACTTAAGAATGTCGTTATTGTCCATACATACGCAAACGTGCTGATTCTTGTCTTTCACTACGACTTCGTGAGCTTCAAGCGACATCTTTGCCATACTATAGATAGCCTGCAACGTGTCTTCCTCTTCACTCATGACAGTACTTCCATATTCGAGGCCATTCACAGAAAGTCGATTAAGCAGCCCCTTCGTATCTGTTGCGAGTCGCCAGAAATGTACTTGACAGTCAACAGACTTGGTGGTTCCCATGATAAAGATGAACCAATGCCGTCTGCCATTCTTTTCACTGTTCTGTTTAAGGCACTTCAGGTCATCCATAAAGTGCAATGCTTGTGATTCTACGTCCTCTTTTGCGTCATAATCACCTATAAGTGCCAGTTTGGACTTTTGCATAGTGTAAAATCCAAACGGGTCGTCAGGATTGGGTGCCAGTTCCTTGCTCACGTAGTTGAAGCCACCCATGGCCGCCATACTAAAGGCAAAAGTGCCAGTTCCTAGTTCTGTTACAGCTACGGGAGCAACAATCGTCACATCAGAACCGCGATCGACACAACATCCATACTCTCTGTTTAGGGGAAAGTGCACTATTACCAACCTATCCTGAGGTTTCTCTTCGCTCCGCATTGTAGTAGCCATATTCATCAGCCTCATATCGGGGCAGTTGTTAACGGCCGCTATGATCTCATCGTTTGTCATTCCAGTCTTAACCTGTACTTGGGCCAACGACCTGTAGCGAGGAACTGCCTTGAGAGTTATTTTCAGCTTCTTCTCATTGTAGAACCAAGAATTGCTTTGCAATATACGACGAAAGCATTTATGGAGTTTTATGCTGTTTTTCGCCGTAATCTTCTCCTGCTTGTCGTCTTCCATAGCATCAAGCAATCCCGAGCCTATGAGACCGGCTGGCACGGCAAAGATAGCGATACCTAGTATACCGACCATCGTGCCCACAAACTGCCCTAACATCGTTACTGGTGGCGAGGTCACTTCGGCTGGGTCTTCCACATACTTTGTGATAATCCACACTATTGCCTCCCAAAAGGTGTAATCGCTATCGTTCAAATGTTCTGCAATCCACATTACTATGGTGAAGCCCATAGTGACAATAAACAGGATAATCAAAGAGGCAAAAATTTCTCGGCGTGTTTTTATAAATGCCTTTTTGAACAGATGAAAACTATTCAGGTAGTTTATATTCATATTCCTCACATTAATTATTCTCCAACAAGTTGTTTAATCCTATCGGCATCATCTCGGGTGAATCCTTGCGCCACGATTTCACGTCCTCCGCGCGTTTCAATGATGATGTCAGCAAATAAGATATGCTTATCTACTGTTATGCTACCAATGGCACCAAACTTCACCCTTGTTTCTTTGGCTCCAATGAGTTTGGGCTTACGGTAAATCAATACTTCTTCTTCATCATCAATGATAATCTCTGCGGGGAATATGGCATTGCCGTCACCGGAAACTCTGCATGCCTCAAATGTGTAGTAGGACATAATCAAAAAATACTATTTTTACTTACATTAAAGTCTATACCGACAATTATATGAATAAGGTTTGTATCCTGTATATTCGCATTTGAAAGCAATTGTTTGGCAATGTGTTTTTGTAATAGAGCAACGGCTATCCATATTTCTTTTGCATCAGCAAAAAACACTTTGGGATTAATAGTATCAATACATGTTGTTGTCATAATGATATATTTACTTAAATAATTATTGAATGATTTTTGTTGCAATGACCGATTCATGCAGTTTCTTATTTTCCGATGCAAAAACTTTTGAAGACGGAATGGAGGACTTCGTCGGAGGTGATGGCGCCGCCGGTGATTTCTGCAAGGTGGAAAAGCACGGAGCGGAGGTCTTGGCTAATAAGGTCGCCGGGCAGGCCGTCGCGTAGGCCGGACGAAACGCGGTCGAGGTCGGCAAGGGCGGAGAGGATGGCGGCATAATGGCGCTCGTTGGTGATGATGATGTCGTTTTGCGTGGCGGTGGCAGTTTGCGCCGCTGCTTTTTCCAAATAGGAAACGACGGGGGCGCAAGAAGAAGAGGCTTGCGCGGTGATAAAAAGATGCTCGGCCGAAATGTCGGCAAAGGCAGAAAGCATGGCCGCAGCGGCTTGCGGGACGTTTGTGCCGTTAGGGGCAGTAGGGCGTGCCAGGTCGTTCAAGCCGATTAAGTCGGATTTGTTGAACAGCAGCAGCAGGGACTTGCCTGCGCAGAGGGGGAGGATTTCAGATTTGAGGCGTAAGGATTTTTGCCAATCTGTGCTGTCGATGACCCACAGCACGATTTCCGCTTCTTCAAGTTTTTTGAATGTGCGGCTGATGCCGATTTGCTCCACCTTGTCGTCAGATTGCCTGATGCCTGCCGTGTCGATGAAGCGGAAGAGCGTGCCGCCAATGTTCACAGTGTCTTCAATCGCGTCGCGCGTGGTGCCGTGCACGTCGCTCACGATGGCTTTCTCCTCTCCGAGAAGCGTGTTGAGTAGGGTGGATTTGCCGGCGTTTGTGTCGCCAACGATTGCTACGGGCGTGCCGTTCTTGATGGCGTTGCCGAGGCGGAATGAAGAGGCGAGGCGCGAAAGTTTCGCGCGGATTTCTTCGGTGATGTCTTGAAGTTGGGCGCGGTCGGCAAATTCAAGGTCCTCATGGTCGGAGAAGTCGAGTTCGAGTTCGAGAAGCGTGGTGAGGTGGAGCAATTTGTCGCGCAGCGCGGCCAGTTCTTCGCTGAATTGCCCGCGCATCTGCTTGAGTGCCACTCGGTGGGAGGCGGCAGAGGTTGAGGCGATGAGGTCGGCAACGGCTTCGGCGCGGCTAAGGTCCATTTTCCCGTTGAGAAAGGCCCGCTGCGTGAACTCGCCGGGACGGGCCATGCGGCAGCCTTTGGCGATGAGGCTTTGCAGCAGTCGCGAGACGATATAGGCGGAGCCGTGGCAGGAGATTTCCACGCTGTCTTCGCCGGTATAGGAGTGCGGGGCGCGGAAGAGGGTGACCAGCACTTCGTCGAGCGTCTCCCCCTCTGCGTCTGAAATATCGCCGAACGCCACGGTGCCTGCCGCACGCTGCGCAAGGCTTTTCCCTGATTTCGGCGTGAAGAGGCTGCCGGCTATTCCGATGGCCTTTGCCCCGGAGATGCGTATCACGGAAATAGCGCCGCCGGCGGGCGTGGCGGGGGCGCAAATGGTGTCTTCGTAATAAAAAGCGGTGTCTGTCATATAAAAAAAGACCTTGTTTTATTTGCACATTAAATCCAACGATTTCGTTAAGCCATAAGACCAAAGAGAGTTTACTCGCTTTGGCTTGGCGAGAAATCGCACTTTTAAGAACATTATGAAAACTTACAGACTTCTTTCTCTGTGCGCCGCCTTGTTTATGGCTGCGCACCTGCTTGCCCAGACAAGTAACCACCCGCTCGTAGGCCTTTGGCAGCAAGTTCAGCAAGACGATGGGCACGCCCATGGCGGCAAGCCCGGCTTTATCAAGTTGCCCGTTTGGAAAGTAATCCAGCCCGACGGCAATTTCTTCATCTTTCTCATTGCTGCATCAAGACCAACGAGGGAGCGTATACCATCAATTCCGATAGCCTCTACACGGAGCATATTAACGGCTCTGTCACCGACCCCACGCTTATCGGCAAGGACAACAAGATTTTCTATCGCTTCGAGACGCAGGACATGCTCCACGTTTCTTACCACCACGAAAAGGCCGACAGGAAAGGCGAGGAACTCTGGATACGCGTTAAACTCGAAGTGCCCCGCAAGGAGCAGTAACCTTATACATATATTATATATATAGGTCTCACAAAATGCTCGTGAGACCTTTTGTTTTTCTGTTATCTCAGCCGTTACATTGTTTGATGCAGAATGCCGCGGCAAAGCAGGGTGCCGTCGTCGCGCTTGATGACATAGAGGCGGCGTGCGTCGTCGCTGTCGCGGTCAGCAAAGATTTGGAGACGATGGCCTGCGCCGCTTTCGGCGGCATATTGCATTTCGATGCGCGTCACGGGTTCTGCGGCGTGGCCTTCCTTAGAAATTCGGTCGAGCAGCAGTTCGATGTAGCGAATGGAGTTAACGTGTCCGTTGATGTCGAGGTCGGTATATGCCGCCGTGTGTTCCGCCAGGAGTTCTGGCGTTTGCAGTCGCAGGCGGGTTGGGGGCGCGATGGGGGCTTCGCGCGCGCTCGGGCACGATACTCTGCCAAAGCAGGTCGTCGGGCATCTGCGAAAGGTCAACGGGCTGGCGCGTGTCGATGTTGATAAGCGCCCAAGTGGATACGGCGTAGCCGTAAGGTGTGCCGTCGGGGCGCATGATGGCGTAGTGGCGGTCGGTGAATTGCCGGTAAACGCTCTTCACCCACGTTTGGATTTCAAACTGCTCGCCCGTGCGGGGCATGGCGGGCACGTCGATGATGAGGCGCGAGAGCACCCACGCCAAGCGCCGTTGCACTACCTGCTCGTAACCGAAGCCGAACGTGCCTGCGCTCAGGCTGGCGCAGCGCAGCAGCAGATTGCCCAGAGTGCCCCAGGAGAGGCTGCCGCGAAAGTCTTCCGAGAAAGGTTCGACTGTGAATTGATATTTTGAGATGTTGTTTTCCATAGTGTATTTTTTGAAATGAATCTTATTTCCCTGCCGCCGGCAGCACGCGGCTGATGCCCTGCTCGCGGTGGCAGAGGCGCACCTCGATGCCGAACTTTTTATTGAGATGCTCGGCGAGATGCTCGGCTGAGTAAACGCTACGGTGCTGCCCGCGAGGCGATACACGCTGTCGAGAAATACGAGAATTTCCCCGTCGTCTTCAAGGAACTTAATCACCGCCTCGTCGCGGCCCGTAAGTTTTTTGTATGGCTCGTACCGCCCGGGGTTGTGCGTGCTGCGGCAGTCGAACACGTAGCCGCCGCCGTTGCCGCTTTCGTCTTGCGGAATGCCTTTCTTATAACTGAAACTGAACACGCGCACCACGAGGTTCTTATGCTCTTCAAGTCCTTTTCCGCAGGGTTGCTCGCCAGCCTGTCCCGGCGTGTTGAACTGCGGCAGGTCTGCCAGTTCCTGCAACGTCTGTTGCAGGTAAGGGTAGGGGGCGCACACGCCGTCGAGCAGTTGGCGGCGCAGGCTCTGGATAGCGCTGGGAATGCTGTCGAGGAAATATTTCTTGCGCTCAAAGTAACCGCGCAGGCCGTATGCGCCGAGCACTTGCAGCATGCGGAACAATACGAAGAGCGACAGTCCCTTGCGAAACGCGGCGCGGTCCACGCTCGTTATTTTCGCCAGTTCTTCCAGATAGTCCTCGATCAGTGCTTCGCGCAGCGTTTGCGGATATCGTGCCGAGGCTTGCCAGAGGAATGAGGCCACGTCGTATTGCAGCGGTCCCTGCATGCCGCCCTGAAAGTCGATGAACCACGGCTCGCCATCGGGCGCGAGCATCACGTTGCGTGCCTGAAAGTCACGATAGAGAAAGCCCGCGTGCCCCTTGCCGCAGGCCACGAGGTCGGCAGCCAGTTTCCTGAAATCCTCTTCAAGGAGCAGTTCGTCGTAGGGCAGGTCGGTGGTTTTGAGGAAGCAATATTTAAAATAATGGAGGTCGAAGAGCGCGGCCTGGGTGTCAAATCTGCGGGGCGCGAGGCAGCGCGAGAAGTCCAGCCCCTCTGCGCCTTCCACCTGTATGTGGGGCAGCAGGCAGAGCGTGCGCCTGATGAGCGCAATCTCTTCCTCGGAATACTGCGCCCCGGCGGTGCGTCCCTTTTCCAACGCTTGATAGAGCGAGCGGCTGCCGAGGTCTTGCTGGAGATAGCGCATGCCATCGCCGCTCACGGCGTAAACTTCGGGAAAGGGCAAACCTTTGCTGCGGAAATGCCCGGCAAGGTAGACAAACTGCCTGTTCTCTTCCTCCGATTGCCCCACCACGCCGATCACCGTGCCGCCGCTGCCGGCAAAGCGTACGTAGACGCGGTTGCTGCCTGCCTTGGCGAGCGTTTCGGCTTTCAGCGGCGCAGTGCCGAAGTGTTGCTTGTATAGTTCGATAAGTTGCTGCATATATTTTTTAGTAGACGAGTAGACGAGTAGACAAGTAGACAAGTAGACGAGTAGACGAGTAGACGAGATTGCGTATGCCTTGACGTGCGTATTGATTTACTGCGCCGCATGGGTAAATGGTTGCTGCGGGCTGTAAGCCCAAGGGTTGCAATCAGCCCAGGGCAGCGCCCTGGGTAGGTGGCAATGCATTGATTAAAGTGTCGCGCTCTGCAAGAGCAGCATGCTTTATGAGGGGCAACGCCCCGTGGCATTGCGGGTTACGCGCTCGAGGCGCGTGGCATTTTTGCGCAATCGGCGCAAAAATGCCGAATGTATTAATCGCGGCGTACGTTCCCCCGGGCGTTGCCCGGGGCTATGGGTAACACTTGGGCTTACAGCCCGCCCTAACCATTGCCATTCGGCGTGTACGGCGGGCTTCGTCCCAATCATCATCATAATCCCTCACTTCCTTTTGGCGAGGTTCATCAGATGCACTGCCGTCAGCGCGGCCGTTTCGGTGCGCAGGCGCGAGGGACCGAGGCTCACGGACTGGAAACCGAGACTGAGGGCGAGCCTCACCTCCTCAATGCTGAAATCGCCCTCGGGCCCGATGAGCACGAGCGAGTCCTGAGTGGCGGAAAGGAGCGTTTGCAGGTCGGGGTGTCCCGTGTCGAAACTCACGATGGCTTCTGCCTTACTGCCCGGCGTTTCTGCGGCAGGGGCGGGGACTGCGCCCGAAATGTCGGCCGCCGCATAGCAATGGGCTATGAACTTCTGCCCGTCGAAAGGTTGCTTCACGAAGTCGGCGAATTTCTCCATCGGGCGCAGCAGCGGCTTGCAGGCCTTGCGGCTTTGCTTCATCGCGCTCACAATGATTTTGTCCAATCGTTCCGTCTTCACGGCGCGGCGTTCCGAGTTGTCGCAGTCCAGCAGGGCGAGTTCGTCAAAGCCAATCTCCGTGGCCTTTTCTGCGAGCCATTCCATGCGGTCCATGTTCTTCGTAGGTGCCACGGCGAGGCAGATGCGGCTTTGCCATGTGGGTTGCACGTGCAGGCAGCGCGTGATGTCGAGATAGCACGCATTGCGCGATGCCGCCGCTATGGTGGCTTCGTAGAGATTGCCCTTGCCGTCGGCCGCCACGAGTGCGTCGCCCTCCTTCATGCGCAGCACGCGCACAGCATGCGCTGCCTCTTCGGCAGGCAGGGCGTGTTCGGTTGCCACATCGGGGGCGTAGAAGAAACGTAAACTCGTCGCGCAGGGCTTTTGCCATTTCAAAGTCATCGCGCTTCACTGCGTCGTCCATAGCCTCTTTAAGCAATTTGGCGGGCATAGCATTGAGCGGCACGGCCATGGTCTCCGGCGAGTTCGTGAGGCGGTATTGCTCCTCGAAGGTCTTGCGCGGCATGTAGATGCGGCAGCCCGCTTGCAGGGCGGCGGCGATGCCGTTGCCTATGTCGGCCGACATCGCGAGCGAGTCGTGCGCCTCGTTGACGAAGAGCAGTTCCGTGAGTTGTTTGCCGTCGCGTGCGCCGAGCAGTTTCACGCTTTCAAGCGTGTAGCCCGCAGTCTTCGCAAGGCGCAGCATCATCGCCACCGTGGGATACGATTGGCGCATCATCGCGCTTTCCAGCACGTCGTATTCCTCCTCGCCCAGCAGCACGGGAAAGAGCCTTTCGCCCGCCGCCTCTTGCAGCACGAGGATACGCGCGCTGCCGAGCGACGTGTTGCCGGCCAGTCCCTTCACCGTGAGCGGTATGTTGTCTGTGATATAGAATGTACTCATAATATTATTTTGCGTCTTAGTAGACGAGTAAACGAGTTGACAAGTAAACAAGACAAGATACAATATATTTAGAGTTTTGAAAGACAATTCTGTCTCGTCTACTTGTTTCTTTGAGATTTTCGGCTGCGCTCGGCAATTCAAGTAAACTTGATTGCTCTCGTTTGCACGAAAATTTCCTTGTCTACTTGTTTACTAAAATATTTTTTGTTTTATTCCCCCAGCAGGTCGGGCCTTAGGCGGCGTGTCCGTTCGAGGCTTTGCGAGAGTTCCCATTCCTTGATTTTCGCCTCGTGTCCCGAGAGCAGCACGTCGAGACGGGGGCGGCCAGGAGGTTGTCTTGGAAACTGTCGGAGAGTGCGCTCTGCTCGTCAGAGAGCACGCCCGGCACGAGGCGCACCATGGCATCGGCCATCACGGCTGCTGCCAACTCGCCGCCCGTCAGCACAAAGTCGCCGATAGACACTTCCTTCGTGATGAGGTGCTCGCGGATGCGATAGTCAATGCCCTTGTAGTGGCCGCAGAGGATAATCACGTTGTTGAGCATCGAGAGCGTGTTGGCCATAGGCTGGTTGAACTGCTCGCCGTCGGGCGTGGTGAAGATCACCTCGTCGTAGTCGCGCTCCGCTTTCAGCGCCGTGATGCAAGCGTCGATGGGCTGGCATTGCATCACCATTCCCGCCGAGCCGCCGAACGGGTAGTCGTCCACACGGCGGTGCTTGTCGGCGGTGTAGTCGCGCAGATTGTGCAGATGTATTTCCACCAGTCCTTTCTTTTGTGCGCGTGCAAGGATAGAGGTGTTGATAAACCCGTCGAGCATTTCGGGCAGCACTGTGATAATGTCTATTCTCATATATGGGAAATCTAATTTGGAGATATGCAAATTTACACTTTTCTTATAAGATAGCAAGCAAATAGGGCTTATTGATTGCTTGCGCCGCATGGGTAGGGACGTTTTGCACAACACGCCCACTTTCATACCTTAGAAAAATTACGCTCACGGAGCAAATTTTTCCTTCCTCCTTGATAATTTTTACTATCTGGCAGAAAAAGTTTATTACAAACTTTGTAATACATGTTACAAACTTTCTAATATATGTTACAAACTTTGTAATACGTGTTACAAAGTTTGTAACAAAAACTTTCTTAAAGAAAGGAAAAAATTATCGGCAGAAAGGAAAAAATATCAGGCAGCAAGTTGAAACTTACAAGGGCTAAGGCTGGCGCGGCTGCGGGCAGGCATAAAAAATCTGCGCAACCGGCGGGCGGCTGCGCAGATAAAAGGGGAGGATGTTTCCTATTGAAATGATTTGCTGTAACCGGTTAGCGGTGCCAACCGACAGGCTTGTTTGCTCCCACTCAATCATGTGTCGGAACAGATTATCAGTCAGTTTTCCATCATTCAAGGCCCTACAGGGGACGTTCAAAGGGGGCATCTCAACAACTAAGGTACACAAGGTCACTTACAACTTTTCATAATTGACTCCACCTATCTTGCCTGCGATATAATTAAGGGGAGAGCGTTGGTTTGCATCGAAATAAACGTGGTCAAGAAACAATTGTTCTCCTTTTTCTATCACCTGACATCTGAAGGTAGTTCCTTCTATCAGTTTTGTCAATTGAGAAGACTTGACAATGAACGTATAATCACCTCGGTATTCAATAATACAGACTCGGTTGGGAGACCAAGTAAGACGGTAAGAATCTCCGACCTCCATGTCATCGGCATATACGCAATCGCCAAATGTTATGTTGGAGGATGGCGCACCATTGACATTATCGGCATTATAGAGCCTTTTGAAATCATCAAAAGACCGATATCCAATGTACTGGCTTAAGATATCAAGCGTAACCGCTCGAGGAGTTGTTGTATCATTCACATATCCCCACAACCTCTTTAACGTTGTGACTCCTATCCTCTCTCGGGTACGCATAAAGATTCTCTGAGAAAGATGTTCGAACTTCTTACTCGTTATCTTTGATATTCTTTCTGCATTTTCGATAGCAGAAATCAATAATTGTATGTCTTGTTCAGTATTCATTCGTACAAAATTAATGATTTCATGATGGAAAAAGCACAATATCCAAAAAATATATAATTTTGCAAGCAAAATTTTCAATTATGTCCAATAATCATCAAAATCCCCTATGCTTTTCCTCAAATTCGTCAGAAATTTGGGGTGATGACAATGTGCGGATGAACTCTGATTATTGTAACTTCGTAGAGTTGCAGAGCTCGGGCTTCTTCAGGCTGGTTATTGCCACTAGATTCGGCAGGAAGGTGATGCTAAAGACCCTCAAGGAAGAAGTTAAGGATACTCTAAAATATAAGGAGATTCTTCGTAAGGAGTTTGACATTCTAATGTCATTGAATAGTGACAATATTGTGAATGTAATTACTTGGGAAGAGGCTATTATTGGAATTGGCTCGTGCATTGTGATGGAGTATGTTGATGGTCAGACTCTTGATAAGTTCTTAGCAAACAATCCTACTAAAAAAGATACTCTTATTGTTTTGGCAGAACTACTCAAGGCGGTAGAATATGTTCACGACAAACAGATTATCCATCGAGATATCAAACCTACAAATATTATGGTCCTGTCAGATGGACACCACATTAAGTTAATTGATTTTGGACTTGCTGATTCAGAGGCCTACGAGATACTCAAACAACCATGCGGTACAGAAGGATATATAAGTGCCGAACAGAAATGTGGCGTTAACGGTTGTGTATGTTCTCTTTATGAAGAAGTATTTTCATTT
>SFPF01000053.1 GCA_004552155.1 Bacteroidales bacterium | reverse complement strand
CACGGAAGCTATAGATACTCTGCGAATCATCACCCACGGCACAGACACGCAATTTTTCCTTACAGAGCTGCATCACGATAGACATCTGCACATGGTTGGTATCCTGATACTCATCCACCAGGATATAATCGAACCTGCCGGCATACTTCTGTCTGATTTCCTCGTGATCTCTGAAAAGCTGGAAAGTAAGCATCAGGAGATCATCAAAGTCCATCGCATTCGCCTGACGGCCATTGATTTGGTAAAACCTGCCGGCATATGTTGAACCAGTACTATCGGAGCATTGAGGTTTTTAGGAAGATATGGTATAACACTTTGTAATGCTTTAGGGCCTCCTGTGGAACAGGCTAATGCGACCAGCTTATTTTTTCCGGTTGGCTTAAGTCTTTTAATTGGTTTAGCCGGTTTTGCAGCAGCAACGGTTCTGCTGTTGCATGAATTTAAAGCAGGTGTACTCCTTCTCATACGAAGAGCTGCACTTAACACTGATAATAAGCTATTTTTAAATTCCTGTCCCTTTGCCTCTATTATATTGTTCGGCTTTGTCACAAAATCAATTGCACCAAGTTCAAGTGCCATAATAGTTGTATCTGCATCCTTGCTTGTCAGCGTACTAACCATAACAACATTTGCCTTGATGCTTTCTTTTTGTAACTTTTCGAGCAGCTGTAGACCATCCATGCGCGGCATATTTACATCGAGAACAACTCCGTCATACTTTGTACTTTTTATTTTTTCGTATGCTTCCAAACCATCTCTGCAAACGTCCGTTGCTTGAAAATTATTGTCTGAATTGATTATATCACACTCTACTCTTCTCATAAGTGCAGAATCATCAACGACCAGAATATTTTTTTTCATTTTATTCACCTACTTCTCTCTGACGTGCTTTTCTTTCTTCATCAAAAACAAATCTTACTATTTTAAAAACCATGCCCCTTGTTGAAAAAATTTCAAACGTAATACGGGTATACTAGATTGTTCTGGGTGTTTGTGGTATAATCGATAATAATGAATCTAGATGAGGTGTAAGATGAAAGATATAAAAGACATGAAGAGAATCCTCTTAAAATTAAGTGGAGAAGCACTAGCAGGACCGAATAAAAGAGGTTTTGATGAAGCAACTTGTATTGATGTTGCAAGGCAGATTAAGGAAGTCGTTGACTCTGGTGTTCAGGTTGCCATTGTCATTGGCGGAGGAAATTTCTGGAGAGGTCGCACCAGCGAGCATATGGATCGTACCAAAGCGGATCAGATCGGAATGTTGGCAACTGTTATGAACTGTATTTATGTAGCAGACATGTGTCGTCAGACAGGATTAAAGACAAAAGTTTTCACTCCATTTGTATGCGGTGACTTCATAGCCGTTGGTCAGGCGGACACGGGCGACGTAGACATCAACGTGTTCAACGGCAACCGCGAACAATTCAACGACTACAAGAAAGAACATTGTATCAAATAATAAAATATTTCAATCATGATAAAACACATTATCCTTTGGACATTGAACCCTGAACTCACCGATGAAAAGAAAGAACAGGTGAAAAGAGAAATCAAAGCGGGACTCGAAAGCCTGCAAGGCAAAATAGACGGACTCGTAAGCATTAAAGTAAACATTGACGGCCGTCTCGACTCGTCGAATTGCGACGTGATGCTTGATTCCACGCTCGAAAGCCCCGAAGCACTCAAAGCCTATGCAACACACCCCGCACATGTGACCGTGGCTGATACGAAGATCCGCCCCTACACCGTGCAGCGCGTCTGCCTTGACTTTGAAGAATGAGGCTAAAACAACGAAATAATAATTTAATAGGCAGAGAATAACCAAAATACACAGAGAAATCACTAACTTTGTGCCTTGAAAATGAAACTTGCTGCATCTTAACTGATGATTAACGGCATGCCGCAACGCTCACAATAGACTTAAAAGAGCATCCGGGCTTTCAAATAACAAGCAATCTCTTTTCTGAAAGCCAAACACTTACGGACGGATATTGTTTCACTTATCCAATTATCCATGGGGCTATTACTCCTCTATCTCTTCTCTGCAATTTTTATTTCTTTCCTCTGCTCTATTCTTGAAGCCGTGCTTCTTTCCACGCCGATGTCTTTTATCTCGGCGAAAGAAAGCGAGGGAAAATCCGTTGCACACTTACTCAAACGCTACAAGCAGGACATCGACCGCCCGATCTCCGCAATCCTGACGCTCAACACCATTGCCCACACTGTCGGCGCGGCCGGAGTGGGCGCACAGAGCGACAAGGTGTTCGGCAACGAGTGGTTCGGCGTAACCTCCGCCGTGCTCACGCTGCTTATCCTTGTGGCTTCCGAAATTATCCCGAAGACCATCGGCGCTACCTACTGGCGGCAACTCGCTCTGCCCAGCACGCGCATCATCCGCACTCTGGTGTTCCTCACCTACCCCTTTGTGGTGCTCTCGGAACTGATTACAAACATCATTTCCACCAAGAAGCAACCGCTTTCCGTGAGCCGCGAGGAGGTTTCTGCCATTGTGACCGTCGGCGCGGAAGAAGGAGTTTTGGAAAAGAAAGAGAACAGCATGATCCAGCACCTGCTGAAACTCGACGACATCACGGCACGCGACATCATGACCCCAAGTTCCGTGGTGGAAATGGCCGAGGAAAACATGACGCTCTCCGAATTCTATAAAAACGATGCCTATCGCACGTACTCGCGTATCCCAGTGTTCAACGAAGAGAACGATGACTTCATAAAGGGTTACGTATTGCGCCAAACAATTCTCGAAAAACTCTCGGAAGACCGCTTTGACACGCGTCTCTCTGAAATAGTGCGCCCGATACTTACTTTCCAGGAAACAGACTCTGTGTCGAAGATCTGGGAGGAACTCTTGGCGAAAAAAGAACACATCTCCGTCATCATCGACGAATACGGCTGTTTCCGAGGCATTGTCACCATGGAAGATGTGATTGAAACCATGCTCGGCACAGAAATCGTAGACGAAAAAGACACGGTGACCGATATGCAGGAACTGGCCCGCGAGAAATGGCAAGAACAGCAGGAACATAACAAGATGTAGACGGATCAACAAAAAGCAGTGCCAATGATATTGATGTTTTTGTCTCTGATACTCCTCTCTCTCTTGCCGGACATATATATTTGGCAAAGATATACGCGCGGAACGAACGTAATTAGTTCGTTCTGCGTTTTTTTGCCCACGCTGCTCACCGCCATTACGCTCCTGCTTTTCGTGGCGGGACGCAGCAGCATCTGCATGCAAGCGTTCTTTATCCTGCTCACGTGCTTCTTTATCCCTAAGGTCGTTTTCCTCATCTTCGATACCCTGTCGCTTTTGGCGGCATGGCTGCTGCGCAAAAAGTGGAAAAGGCGTTTGTATCCGCCTATTACGCTCGCACTGCTCGTGTTTGCGGCGCAGGTGTTCGGCGTTGCCTTCGGCACGCATATTTTGAAGAAAAACGAAATAGAAATCCCCGTCAAGAACCTGCCCGCTGCTTTCGACGGTTACCGCATCATACAGATTTCCGACCTTCATCTCGGCACTTACAACGGTCATACGGGATTTGTGGAAAAGGTGGTGCAGCGCATCAACGAGGAACACGCCGACCTCATCGTGTTCACGGGCGATTTGGTCAATGTCAATTCCACGGAAGTGCATCCCTATGCCGCTATCCTTGCGCAACTGAAAGCGCGCGACGGCGTGGTGGCCGTGCTCGGCAATCATGATTATTGCATCTACAACGCCCGTCAAAGCGAACTCGAAAAAAATTACCATTGCTCGCAAATCATCTCGTTTGAACAGCAATGCGGCTGGCAAGTGCTCCGCAACGAACATCTCGCAATCAGCAGAAAAGGCGAACGGCTCTATATTGCTGGCGTAGAGAACGGAGGCAAAGCGCCCCACCCCGCTTTGGCCGACCTTCCAAAAACCCTTAAAGGCGTGCCGCAAAACGCCGCTGTCGTGTTGCTCTCCCACGACCCGTACCATTGGGCAAGCGAAGTGTCGCGCAACAAGCAGGTAGGCCTTACACTCTCGGGACACACCCACGCTTGGCAGTTGCGCTTTGGCAATTTCTCGCCCGCCGCCCTCACGATGCCGCATTGGGCAGGGCTTTACACCGAAGGCGACAGCCGCCTCTACGTGTCTACCGGCATCGGCGGCAGCGTGCCTTATCGCCTCGGCGCATGGCCCGCCTACGAAATCATAACTTTGAGAAAAGAATAACCATACAATATTATATATATAGGATGACAATTATTGACGGAAAGACTACGGCTGCAACGATTAAGCAGGAAATTGCCGCAGAAGTTGCCGAAATGGTGGCGAAGGGTATGAAACGCCCGCACCTCGCCGCCATACTCGTTGGACACGACGGCGGAAGCGAAACTTACGTGCGCAACAAAGTGCTGGCCTGCGAAGCCTGCGGCTTTGAAAGCACGCTTATCCGTTTCGAGGATGATGTGACGGAAGAGGAACTGCTGGCCTGTATCAATGGACTTAATGAAAATGAAGACATCGATGGCTTTATCGTGCAATTGCCCCTGCCGGCGCACATTTCAGAGCAAAAGGTGATTGAAACCATCGATTATCGCAAGGATGTGGACGGTTTCCACCCCGTGAATGTAGGAAGAATGAACATCGGCCTGCCTTGCTACCTCTCCGCAACGCCCAAAGGAATTATCGAACTCCTGCGTCGTTACAACATTCCTACTTCCGGCAAGCACTGCGTTGTGCTGGGACGCTCCAACATCGTGGGCAAACCGATGGCTTCCTTGATGATGATGAAGAATTTCGGCGACGCCACCGTCACCGTGTGCCACAGCCGCACAGCCAACTTAAAGGAAATTTGCCGCAGCGCCGACATACTGATTGCCGCCATGGGCAGACCTGAATTTGTCACGGCTGAAATGATAAAACCTGGCGCGACCGTAATAGACGTAGGCACGACCCGCGTACCCGACGCCAGCCGCCCGAAAGGCTTCCGCCTTTGCGGTGACGTTAAGTTCGACGAAGTTGCCCCTCTTTGCAGTTTCATCACGCCCGTCCCCGGTGGCGTTGGTCCTATGACTATCTGTATGCTGATGCTCAACACTTTGGCAGCAGCCAAGCACGACTATTATCCTGCGGAATAAAGCCTGCGCCGCCCGCCTTTGCCGTTTTTCTTATGAGATAATGGCAAAAAATCGCGCAAACCCTTTGCAGGTTTAACAAAAAGCGTTACCTTTGCATCGCTTTCGGAAAGAAGGCAGACATGGTGGCTATAGTTCAGCTGGTTAGAGCGTCAGATTGTGGTTCTGAATGTCATGGGTTCGAATCCCATTAGCCACCCACCAAATTTTTACAGCAAATCCCCTGCAATAAAAGACTTGCAAGGGATTTGCTTTTTTCTAATGGTTGCGTCTCGCAAATGTTACAGGATTACTTGCAAGGATTTTGCAAGGATTTGGGTGAAGAATAGCGCAAAATGCACCAACATAAGTACAAAATATTAAATCTTTATGACCTTGAACGGTCTTTTTAGAAAGAAAAAAGCCGTTGAAAATTGTAAACAAAGTACTAATTTTCAACGGCTTTAATTGTTTTGTCGGGGTGAAAGGATTCGAACCTTCGACCCCCTGCTCCCAAAGCAGGTGCGCTAACCGGACTGCGCTACACCCCGTGCAAATGGCATTTTGCTCTTTTGCGAGTGCAAAGATAAGGCTTTTTATTGGATATTTGCAGGGCAAACGAGCGTTTTTTGGCAGTAAATCAACTAATAACTTGGAAGCGGGCGAATTTTACCAAGAGTTTCTTGTCGCCAGATGCCTCGAAATGGACGTGTATCTTGGTGCTGTCCCCCACTCCGTCAATACCCACCACTGTGCCGCGCCCGAAACGCTCGTGCACCCGCATGCCGACTGCGCGGCAACGGGGGCTGGCGTTGCAGAAGCCGGTGTAAACGCAGGACTTTGCTGTGACGGGCGGCTGCCCAAAGGTGTAAAGCGCGATTTTGGGAAAGAAGGCTGCGGCGAGGCGTTTTGGCGGTAACGCGCCGCAAAATTATTCGCGCCGCCAAACAAGGGGGCAGAAGCGCGGGAGGCGGTTGACCGCGAACCAGCCCGCTCTATGTAGCGCGGATCCACTTCGTCGAGAAACGGACTCGGGTTGGCCATTTCCATATGCCCGTAAACGTATCGGTTGGAAGCGTGGGTCAAAATACAGAACTTGCGGGCGCGGGTCAGGGCTACGTAAAAAAGGCGCCGCTCCTCTTCCATCTCTTTGGGATAAAGGCGGGCGGAGGAAGAGGGGAAAAGGTCGTCTTCCATTCCAGTGATAAACACGGCATCAAATTCCAATCCCTTTGAAGCATGTATGGTCATGAGGTTGATGTGCGCCGCGTCGGCATCGCCTTCCTCGTCGGTCGTAGTAAGGAGCGAAACGTACGACATGAAGTCCATCAGGTGCAGCGTGCTGCCTTCGGTTTGTTGCACTTCGAGTTCTTTGCTGTAAACGGAACTCAGGAACTCGTTGATGTTGTCCTTTGTCGCCTGTCCCTCGGGGCTCTTGTCGGCTGCAAACATGGCGGTCATGCCGGATTGCTCAAGTATTTGCACCGTGAGTTGATAGGCGCTCGTCTCCGAAATCTTCTCTCTGAAAGAGGCAATGAGGTCGCGAAAGTCGAGCAGTTTCTTCATCGCCGCATTGGATAGGGAGGGAATGGCTGCTGTCCCGTTCAACGCCTGCCACAGGCTGCTGGATTGTTCTATGGCGTGGGCACGGAGGCGGTTGATGGTCGTGGCCCCGATGCCCCTTGCCGGGAGACTCAGGTACGCCAACACGTCCTTGATTTCCTTGCGGCCGTAAAACGACATGCCGCCATATATTTTATATGGTATGCCGTTTCGGCGGCAGGCTTCTTCCAGCGAACGGCTCTGCGCATTGGTGCGATAGAGAATAGCCACTTCGGGATATTCCACGTGCTCGCGGAAATGCAGCCGCTCCACTTCTTGCAGCACGAGGCGTGCCTCGTCCTTATCGGAGTCTGCCTTGATGAGTTTTATTTTATTGCCCTCGCCGGGAGCGGCAGCGTAGACCTGTTTGAAAATCTGCTCGCGGTTGTGGCGTATCACGCTGTTGGCGGCTTCCACGATGGTACTGGTTGAACGGTAGTTGCATTCCAGTTTCACGGTGTGCGCCTTTGGGTAATGTTTCGTGAAATTAAGAATTCCCGTGATGTCAGCCCCGCGAAATCCGTATATGCTTTGCGCATCGTCGCCCACAACGCAGATCCGCGACTCTGGCGTGGTGAGCAGGCGGAGTATTTGCAGTTGCGCCATATTCGTGTCCTGATACTCGTCTACAAGGATACGCGAAAACCGCTCTCGGTATTTGTTGCGCACCTCTTCGTTTTGGAAGAGCAGGCGGTGGGTAAAGAGCAGAATGTCGTCGAAATCCAGCGCATTGGCCACGCGCAGGCGGTCTTGATACATCTGGTAAATGCGCCACAGTTCGCCCACTCCGTTGCGGCGGTCGCGGTCGAGGTTGTCTTTGTCGGCCGCATAGTCAGCGGGCAACTGCAAGAGGTTTTTGGCTTTCGATATGCGCCCGGCTATGGCAGAGGCTTTATATGCCTTGTCGTCGAGGCCGAGGTCTTTCACTATTTTTTTTATGGCGCTCAGCGTGTTGCTCGAGTCGTAAATCGTGAAATCGCGTGGAATGCCCACGGCCTCGCTCTCTATGCGCAAGATACGGCTGAACAGGCTGTGGAACGTGCCGCTCCACACGGCATTTGCGCTCTTTGCGTCGCAGATAGCGGCGATGCGCCCATTCATTTCCCGCGCCGCCTTATTGGTAAACGTCAGGGCGAGAATGCGCCACGGTTCAACGCCGTTGGCGATGAGCCATGCAATCTTATAGGTCAGCACGCGCGTCTTGCCCGAACCCGCTCCTGCCACCACGAGCGAGGGACCGTCGTCGTAGCAAACGGCCTCGAATTGCTTTTCATTCAGTTCCGCGCGGAATTTTTCTTGCAAAGAAAGTGTCATTGGATGTTTTTGATAGTAGACGAGTGGACGAGTAAACGAGTAGACGAGACAGAGATGTCGTGCAAGCGAGCGCAATTAAGTTTACTTAAATTGCCGAGCGCAACCGACATTAGGTAAATGTCGTGCAAGCGAAAATTTCCTCGTTTACTTGTATACTTGTTTACTAATCTCTCATTGTCTTAGTTTTACAAATCTCCCATTTCCTGTTGCATGGCCTTACGGTCGTGCACGATTTTCTTTTTATAGAAATCCACCTCTTTGCATTTCTCTTCAAACTGCGCGGCAAGATTGGCATCGTTGGGATTTTGGCGTACGAGGCTATCGAGTTTTACAAGTTGATGTTGCGCGTCAGCGCAGTCAATTGAGTCCATGAGCAAGATGCCCTGCCTGCGCCCTGTGAGCGCGAGATAGCAGTCTTTGCGCATTTGCTCGATGTTTTGCCGGGCGGCGGCGAAATCTTTTTGCACCAGCGACTTGCGTGCATCAGATAGAAACTCTTGTGCACGTTGTTCCATCTCGGTGCGCTTTTCGCTCTGCGCTTCTCCTTTCTTGTTATCCTTACATGCGGTCAATAAGCCCGTTGCCAGACACAAGGCGCAAGCAAGGCCTTTCAAAATACTACGTGTCATATATTAAAGATAGTGTATGCAAGATGCAAAATTAACGCTTTTATCTTACTAAGGCCGTTTGCTTACTTGAAAATTGCGTTTCGGTTGAGTAATCCTCAAAATACCGGCAAGAACATAGTACTCCCCGTCATGACGCTTTCCTACACTGTGACGGCGTCATCCCTGTGTGCATCTTGAAGAAACGGACAAAGTGCTGCGGATATTCAAACCCCAGCCGCTCGCTTACCTTAGAGACGGCCAGCGTGTCGTCATTCAGCAATTGCTTGGCATGGGCAAGGAGGCGGTCGGCAATGATGTCCTTGGCGGCACTCCCTGTTTCTGTTTTTACCAATGTACCGAAATAGCCTGTGGATAAGCAACACTTATCGGCAAACCAAGCCACGGAAGGAAGGCCTTCCCGTTGGGCTTTGGTCTTGATATACTCGTCGAGCATGGTGATAAACCTCTTTACCACTCCGTGGTTTATCTCTTCGCGGGTGATGAACTGGCGGTCGTAGAAGCGTAGGCAGTAATTGAGCAGCAACTCAATGTTAGAGACTATCAGTTCGCGTGTGTGCTTGTCAATGGCATGATGCAATTCTTGTTCTATCATGGAGAGAACGCCGCGAAACACTTCCACTTCCTGTGCCGACAAGTGAAGAGCCTCGGTGCTTGTATAGTCGAAGAACTCGTAGCGGTTTATCTGTTTGGCCAACGAGGTGCGGTTGAGCAGGTCGGGATGGAAAGCCAAAGCCGTATATTTAGCAAAAGGCACATCGGGGTTAGGCTCCACGGTGACCGTCTGCCCCGGCGCGAAACTCGTCACCGTCATCTCGTCGAAGTCGTAGGGCGTGCGGCCGTAAGAGAGTTTGCAACCCTTCGTCTCCTTAAGATAGATGGCATAAAGCCCATAGTGCATCACACACTTTTGAATGTGCTCCGTGTTCTCCACGTGCAACACACTGACTAAGGGATGGAGCGTTTCCACCCCGTTATAATCGTTGAAGCCCTGTATGGTGTTCAGATAAATCTCTTGCATAATCAAATTCCCTTTCTATATAACTCAAAAACGTTTGGTTTATTGTTCATTACGAAGTTCGCAGCCCCGAATTGCCGATAAAGAGTAAATGTGCCACATTAGCATCACAAATTTTTGCTCGAGGTTACTTCAAAAGCCTATACTCTTCATCGCTTACCGGTTCAAGCCACTCATTGGAAGCATGCTCGCCTTCCACCTCAAAAGCCAAATGGGCAAACCAACTGTCGGCGGCGGCGCCGTGCCAGTGCTTCACGCCGGCAGGAATGTGGATCACCGTGCCGGGAAGCATCTCTTGCGCAGGTTTTCCCTCTTCCTGATACCATCCGCGCCCCGCAACGCCGATTAGCATTTACATAATGTCGGCTGCGCTCGGCAATTTAAGTAAACTTAATTGCGCTCGCTTGCACGACATTTGCCCGCCGCCTTTCGTGGCATGATGGATATGCCAGTTGTTGCGGCATCCGGGTTCGAAGGTGACGTTGGCAATGCAAACTTGTTCGTTTGAAATGTGAGCCAGATAACTGTGGCCTTTGAAAAACCGGGCGTAGGCCGTATTAGGCTCACCGATAGGGAAAATCATCTCTTTTTGGAAAGCGGCCTTGCCGTCGTTGCCTGTGCTTTCTTCCGCCCACACTTCTTTTGCCTGCCGAAAAGCAGCCCAGGCCTTAGGCCACCCTGCATAAAAGGCGATGTGGGTGATGATTTCCGAGATTTCGGTGCGGGTGATGCCGTTTTTCTTGGCTTCCTGCAAGTGGTAAGTGAGCGACGAGTCGGTCATGCCCTGGCTGATGAGCGAGGTGAGGGTGACGATGCTTCGGTCGCGCAGGCTAAGGAGGTCGTTGCGGCTCCACACCTCGCCAAAGAGAATGTCATCGTTGAGATGAGCAAACTCTGGGGCAAACTCGCCCAACTGCGTGCGCCCTGCCGTCTGGATTATCTTTTTCTGTGCCATAACGTTGAGATTGATTGTTGCGAATAATACTATTAGAAATAATCTGATCATAAGTATGCGTTTTTGGAGGTTCTTAAATTGGTTGGAGCAGATTGTTTGCGAATGAAGTGCTTACTGCTTTCTGTTGCAAAATAAGGAAGAAAAGGCAAAAGGCGCGCTACCCGAATTTCGGGTAGTATTACCAATGTTTTGGATATAGCCGTTTGCCACATCCCTTTGCCTGAAATGGTTGACTGTCGTAAAAGGCGGCTCTCGCTTTCAGCATGAAATTTTTTGCTTTCTCGGAGATCTTTTTTGCTGTCAGCAAGAGATTTTTTACTATCCTATAAGAAAAAGTTTGTTACAAAGTTTGTAACATGTATTACAAACTTTGTAACAAGCGTTACAAAGTTTGTAACAAAAAATATCTTAGCAGATAGTAAAAAATTGCTTGATGATAGGGAAAAATTTCAAGGAGAAAGGAAGAAATTGCTCGGCGATGCGAAAGAGATATCCCAAGCGCGATTGATTTTAAGCAAGGTCATCCAACTCATCGCCCATATATAAATATGTATGCCCTTTCTGCGCAGAAAATACGTAATAATTTTTTTGCACTTTCGTAAACATCGCTTAACTTTGTACCTGAAAAATTGTTTTTCCTCTATTTTCTCTTATGGATTTAATGTATTTAGGGATTCTCATATTCCTGTGCCTGCTTGCGACCTTCGACCTCTCGGTCGGCGTTGCCAACGACGCTGTAAACTTCCTTAGTCCGGCGGTGGGCACGAAAGCCGCCAAGTTCCGCACCATTCTCACTGTTGCCGCACTTGGCATTTTTGTAGGCGCCTCCACGTCGAGCGGCATGATGGACATCGCACGCCATGGTATCCTCAACCCGCATTATTACACTTTGGACGACGTGATGTGCATCTTCCTCGCCGTGGCGGCGACGGACGTTATTCTCCTACAGTCTCGATGGTATTCGGGCTTTTGGGCGGCAGCACCGCACTTGCCATGAGCAAGATGACGGAGGCGGGCCACACGTATGCCGAACTCATCAACACGGACAAGGCGCTGAGCGTAATTATCGGCATTTTCCTGAGCGTTGCCATAGCCTTCGTGTTCGGTTTAATCGTGATGTGGATTGCGCGTATCGTGTTCACATTCAACTATAAGAAGCATCTTCGCTGGAGCATCGCTATATTTGGCGGCGTGGGCGTTACTTCTATATTTTACTTCCTGCTCGTGAGTGGCCTGCGCAACAGCCAAATCCTGAGCAGCATCGGCTGGACGCCGGATTGGATTGACGCGCACAAGGGCACTATCCTGCTCGTGAGTTTCGCGGCGTTTACCGTACTGATGGAGGTGCTGCATCTGCTCAAAGTGAACATCTTCAAAATCATCGTGCTCTTCGGCACGTTCTCTCTCGCCATGGCCTTTGCGGGCAACGACCTCGTGAACTTCATCGGTACGCCGCTGGCCGGTTTGGAGGCGTTCCTCGACTTTAGCAATAACGGCGCGGGACAGAATGGCGAGCAATACGTAGTGCACGTGCTGGCGGGCGAATCAACCCTGCCGGGCAAGCAATGGTTCCTCATCGGCGCGGGCATTATCATGACCGTGGCCATCTGCACCTCCAAGAAGGCGCACAAGGTGATAGAGACCTCCGTGAGCCTGTCGCGTCAGGACGACGGCGAGGAAGTGTTCAGAAGAAATGGATTGATTCGCGTTTCGACACAGAGGAAGTGCAACTCAACGAAGGCGCCGCGTTCGACCTCGTGCGTGCCTCGGTGAACCTCGTGCTTGCAGGCTTGCTCATCGTGATCGGCACCACGTTCCAACTGCCGCTCTCCACAACCTACGTGGCGTTTATGGTAGCAATGGGTTCGTCGCTCGCCGACCGCGCTTGGGGTCGCGAAACTGCCGTTTACCGCATTACGGGTGTGATAACCGTGATCGGCGGCTGGTTCATCACCGCCGGCGCGGCCATGCTGCTCAGTTTCTTCATCGCCACCATCAACCACCTGGGCGGCTTCATTGCCATGCTGGTGGTGATTGCCACAGTGGCATTTGTCATCATCAACAACAACCGCAAGTTTAAGAAGAAGCAAGACAGCGAGAACGTCGACCTCGTGTTCCGCCAGTTGGTGCGCAGCCACGACAAGGAAGAAATATGGCAGTTGCTGCTGCAACACGTGCGCGAGACGCAGGGCACGCTCATCGACTTCACGCGCCAGGCTTTCCGCGACATCACCTACGGCCTGATGCACGAGAACATCAAGTCGCTGCGCACCGCTGCCGCTGCTATCGAAGAGGAAAAAAGCGTGTGGAAACGCTATCGCCGCAAGGAGATATTGGGCATGCGCAAAATCGACTACCTGCTTGCCGTGGAGAAAAACACGTGGTTCCACCTCGGCTGCAACAACGCCACACAGATTATTTATTGCCTCAAGCGTATGCTCGAGCCTATTAATGAGCATGTGGACAATAACTTTAATCCGATGCCGCAGGAATACGTGGAAGAATTTATCCCGATATGCAACGACGTGGAGCAACTGCTCGAAAACGTGTCGCGCATGATTCGCTCCGGCAATTTCTCCAACGCCGACGAATATCTCGTTGAAGGCAACGCCATCAAGAGCCGCATCTCGCAAATCCGCCACAAGCAGCAGGATCAAATCCAGAAACTCGACAGCAACATACGCACCACCCTGCTCTATCTGAGCACGCTGCAAGAAACGCAAGAGTTGGTAAGCATGGCCCGCCACTTGCTCCGCGCCAGCAAGAGGTTCCAGGTGTCGTAAACTTGGCTGTTTTTCTTGACAAAAACAGTAAAAACCGCTTGCCCTGTGTGGCTATCGCTTGCCTTATCCGATAAACCCCGAGCCTGGAAACAGTGCTTTCGTCTCGTGATTTATCTGCTAAGGCGGCGGTCGGTTCCCGCCCGCCCACACAGGACAAGCAAAAAACAGAAAAAAGTAAAGCACTCCTTCTTTGCTTTTACAATAAAAAGAAATTGTCAACTTTTTTCTGTTTTTTGCTTGCCAAGTTTGAAGCGGGCGGGAACCGACCGCAGACGCAGGAATTAAGGACAAGCGTGAGCCGATTAGGCTCACAGTCTTGGCGTTAAGACCGGCGGCAGGCCCTTGGGCTTCAAACGAAGCAAGCGGTTTTGAATGTTTTTGTCAAAAACCCCAACACACTGAATGAGCATTTTATAACTATGCACCACCTCATACGCCCCAACATATATAAGTTGCTCGACAACCCTGCCGATAACAACAAGCCGGCAGAGGGAAAAGCCGCGCCGTCGCCCTTCGACCGTTTCGAGGGACTGCGTGGCATCAATCCCGCGTGCATCTTCGGGCCTTATGCCACGGGCGTAGCAGGACTGATTGACCTGATGGTGCGCGTCTTTTGCACACCGCAATACGACAATATCCTGATTGCCCGCCCCTGCGACGAGGCGTGGTTGCGGTTGGCAAGGTTCAACGACGTGGAATATCGCTGCACGGACATCGCCTCTGACCTCGCGCCCGATGCCAACGCCATTAAAACCACAAAGAACAACCGCAGCAAACTCCTGCTGCTTAGTCACCCGAACAGTGTGCTGGGCAGCATCATAAGTGCAGAGCGGGCAAGAGAAATTGCGGAGGGCTTCGAAGGCCTTACCATTGTAGACGAAAGTCTGCTCGACTTCTCCGGCAAGCCCTCCCTGCTACCGCTGCTGAGCGAGAACAGGCGCATTGTTATCCTGCGCAGCGTCTACCGCCAAAGCACCGATGAGCAGCCGCTCGGCTTTGCCATAGCCGCGCCCGAGACGGTGCGGGTGTTGCAAAAGGCAGGCACACTCCTCGGCACTTACGACCCACACCTGGCGCTGCACCCTCATCGACGAACGGCGCAAAGTAGCCCCCGCCATTGCCCAACTGCCCGTCTGCACCGGAGTGCTGCCCGGTTTCGGCGACTTCGTGGTGGCCCGCTTCAAGAACGCGGAGCGCGTGGCGCAAAGGCTCGCCGAGGAAGGCATACCTTTCAAGAGGCTCACGGAACTGGAAGGCTACGGCGACTGTCTGCGCCTGCCCATACGCCTGCCACACCAAAACTCCGAGTTGCTGCGCGTGCTGCGCACACACAACCTGCACTGAAAGGCCATAGAAAGCAACAGGCATACCTGTCTTGTTTACTCGTAAACCCGTTTCTTGTTTGCCAAAACCGTTACAAAAATGCTAAATCTCGAAAAATACGGGAGGAAACGGCATTTTATGCGCAGAAAACAGGCTTTCTTTTATGGGAAAAACATAAATTTGCCGTAATAAAGCACCCAAACCAAACAACAACTCTTTTCAAAATATCAAACCACCATGAAAAAGACAATTTTGGTGACTGGCGGTACCGGTTTCATCGGTTCGCACACCACCGTAGAACTGCAAAACGCCGGTTACGACGTTGTAATTGTGGACAATCTGAGTAACTCTCAGGCAGATGTCGTGGATGGCATCGAGAAAATCACGGGCATTCGCCCCGCCTTCGAGGAAGTAGACTGCTGCGACCTCGCCGGCCTCGAAGCCGTTTTCCAAAAATATCCCGGCATTCAGGGCATTATCCACTTCGCCGCCTCCAAGGCCGTAGGCGAAAGCGTGGAGAAACCCCTGATGTACTACGAAAACAACCTTCTCAGCCTTATCAACCTCTTGAAACTGATGCCCAAGTACGACGTTAAAGGCATCATCTTCTCTTCTTCCTGCACCGTATACGGTCAGCCCGATCCCGAAAACCTGCCCGTTACGGAAGAAGCCCCGATCAAGAAGGCTGAAAGCCCCTACGGCAACACAAAGCAAATCAACGAGGAAATCGTGCAAGACTACGTGAAGAGCGGCGCACCTATCTCCGCTATCCTGCTGCGCTACTTCAACCCCATCGGCTCGCACCCCTCTGGCATCATCGGCGAAATGCCTAATGGCGTTCCCGCCAACCTTATTCCCTACCTCACGCAAACGGCTATCGGCATCCGTCCTTGCCTCTCCGTGTTCGGCGATGACTACGACACGCCCGACGGCTCCTGCATCCGCTCGAAGGCAAGAACACCGAGCCCGTGGAAATCTACAACGTGGGCACGGGCAAAGGCGTGAGCGTGTTCGAACTGATCAACACGTTCGAGAAATGCACCGGCGTGAAACTCAACTACAAGGTTGCTCCCCGTCGCCCGGGCGACATCGAAAAGGTGTGGGGCAACGTGGACAAGGCCAACAAGGTGCTCGGCTGGAAGGCCGTTCACACGCTCGAAGAAGCCCTCTCTTCTGCATGGAACTGGCAGAAAGTGCTGCGTGAGCGCGGCATCATGTAAGCCATAAACGACATACGGATACCATCGGCAGGCATATCCTTGGGAAAGGACATTCCAAGCCAATGGTATCCGTTTTTATAGATATTGGAGAACTCTATATAGAATAAAACTCCCCTAAAAAGAAATGCCTCCCTATTACCTCATCGAAGAAGACCTGCTGCGGCGCAACCTCGCACTCATCAAAAGCATTGCCGACCGCGCCGGCGTGGAGTTTATCCTCGCCTTCAAGGCCTTTGCCCTCTGGAAAACCTTTCCCATATTCCGCGAATACATCTCTCACACCACTGCTTCGTCGCCCTATGAGGCGCGGCTTGCCTTCGAGGAATTCGGTTCAAAGGCACACACTTATTCCCCGGCATACGAGGAGGACACTTTCGGAGACATCGTGAAGTATAGCAGTCATATCTCGTTCAACTCGCTCACGCAATTTGCCCGTTTTGCGCCGCGCGCCTCGGCGGCCGGCGTGTCGTGCGGCCTGCGCATCAATCCCGAATACAGCGAGATAGAGACTGAACTCTACAACCCCTGCGCCCCCGGCTCGCGCTTCGGCATCACCGCCGACAAAATGCCGGAAGTCCTGCCCGAAGGCGTTGAAGGCTTCCATTGCCACTGCCATTGCGAAAGCACATCGTACGCCTTGGAGCATACCTTAGAGCACATAGAAAGAAAGTTCGGCAAGTGGCTCGACAAAATAAAATGGCTCAACCTCGGCGGCGGACACCTCGTGACACGCAAGGACTACGACACGGAGCACCTCATCGGCCTGCTCAAAGCCCTGCGGCAAAGGCATCCCAACCTTAGCATCATTCTCGAACCGGGCTCGGCTTTTGCCTGGCAAACAGGGCCGCTCGTGAGCGAAGTGGTGGACATCGTAGAAAACAGCGGCATAAAAACCGCCATTCTCAACGTCAGTTTCACCTGCCACATGCCCGACTGCCTCGAAATGCCCTACCACCCCGCCGTGCGCGGCGCGGAAACGCTCGCAGATGAAGCGGCGGAAGGATTGGAAACGGCGGAGAACGTGTACCGCCTCGGCGGCAACTCCTGCCTCTCGGGCGACTTCATGGGGTACTGGCGGTTTGAAAAACCGCTGCGCGTGGGCGACGCTGTTATCTTTGAGGACATGATACACTACACGACCGTCAAGACAAACATGTTCAACGGCATACCCCACCCTGCCCTTGCTATAAAACGCAGCAACGGCCAGATAGAGACGCTCCGCACTTTCCGTTACGAAGATTACCGTGACAGAATGGACTAAGCAACGCGACACACAATATTATATATATAGACACAGAAAAATGAAAGAGACCAACCTCCCTGAAAATGCCTTCCGCGAACTGAAAGAAGGCGAACAGTACGAACCGCTTATGAAGCCCGGACGCACTTACCGCGAGGTAACGCCGTGGTCCATATTCTGGGGCTTGCTCATGGCCGTCGTCTTCTCGGCCGCAACGGCCTATCTCGGCCTTAAAGTGGGGCAAGTGTTTGAAGCCGCCATTCCCATCACGATTATCGCCGTGGGCCTCTCCGGTGCAACGCACCGCAAAGACCCGCTCGGCGAAAACGTCATCATCCAAAGCATCGGTGCCTGCTCGGGCATGATTGTAGCCGGCGCAATCTTCACCCTGCCCGCGCTCTACATACTCCAAAACAAATATCCCGACCTGACCGTGAACTTCATGCAGGTGTTCCTCGCCTCGCTCTTGGGCGGCGTGCTCGGTATCCTGTTCCTCATACCTTTCCGCAAGTATTTCGTGAAAGATATGCACGCTCGTGGCAGGTCTGATCGGCGGACTGTACGACTTTGCCGTGGCTTCTTTCGGCGCGTGGACGGAGAACTTCACGAGCCACGTCACGGAATTCAGTGCCATGCTCACGGAAAAGACCAAAGTGCTGTTTAGCATCAACACGAGCGCGGCACTCCTCGGCATGGGCTACATCGTCGGCCTAAAATACGCCGCGATCATCTGCGCTGGTTCGGTGCTCGTGTGGTGGCTTATCGTTCCCGGCATCGCCTTCATCTTCCCCGACCTCGAAGTCGCCGCCGGCGTAACGGCGGCAAGCGCCTCGGCCGAGCAACTCTTCTCTTACGCCAAGAGCATCGGCATCGGCGGCATCGCCATGGCGGGCATCATCGGTGTGGTGAAGAGCCGTGGCGTGATTAAGAGCGCGTTCGGATTGATGGGCAAGGTGTTCCAAAAAGGCGGGCAGGAAGAAGAAACGCAGCGCACGCAGAAAGACCTCTCTATGAAAATCATCGGCATCGGCTCGCTGCTCACCATCATTGCCACCGCCCTGTTCTTCTACTTCGACGTGATGAGCGGCAACCTGCTCTTCACGATCGTGGGCATCGTCATCGTGGCCGTCATCGCTTTCCTCTTCACCACCGTGGCGGCCAATGCCATCGCCATCGTCGGCTCCAACCCCGTGAGCGGCATGACGCTGATGACGCTCATTCTCTCCTCCATCATCATGGTGCTCGTAGGCCTGAAAGGCACGGGCGGCATGGTGGCAGCCCTGATTATGGGCGGCGTGGTTTGCACCGCCTTGGCCAGTGCGGGCGCATTCATCACCGACCTCAAAATCGGGTATTGGCTCGGCAGCACACCAAAGTATCAGGAAACTTACAAGTTCCTCGGCATCCTCGTTTCGGCAGCCACCGTGGGCGGTGTGATAATGCTTTTGAATAAGATTTACGGCTTTACACCCGACAATGCCGACGTGATGGCCGCTCCCCAGGCCCGCGCCATGGCAGCCGTGATTGAGCCGCTCATGTCCGGGCAAGGCGCACCGTGGTTGCTCTACGGCATCGGTGCAGTCATCGCCCTCGTGCTCAATGCCTGCGGCATCTCCGCCCTCGCATTCGCCCTCGGCATGTTCATCCCCTTGCAACTCAATCTGCCCCTCATCGTGGGCGGCGCGGTGAACTATATCGTCACCACGCGCTCTAAGGACGCAGAAGTGAACCGCAAGCGCGGCGAAAAAGGTACGCTCCTCGCCTCGGGCTTCATAGCCGGCGGCGCACTGATGGGCGTTGTCAGCACGGCGTTGCAGTTTGGCGGCGTGCAACTCGCGCTCACCGAATGGACGCAGACGGCATGGGCCGAATGGCTCTCGCTGGCCATGTATGCCGCACTCATTATATATTTATATAAGGCTTCTTTGAAAATCAAATAAAGGCTTATAAAAAGCATTTGAGAAACAGTCTGAGAAATATTATACGCGTTACGATCGGTACACTCTTGACGGTGTACCTCGTAACGCTTTTTGTTTTTAATTTCTCGCCTGCTCGCCGCTGGATAACCGACAAGGCCGAAAATGCCTTGCAGGAACTGTTGCAAACAAAGGTCGAGATAGAAGACATCGAGGCAGGGCTTTTCAACCGCCTCTCGCTGAAAAATGTCACTGTCTATGACCAGAGCGGCAAGCAGATGCTCAAAGCGAAATTCATCTCCGCCAAAATAGAATGGCGGTCGCTCGTGAAAGATGCCGTGACGCTGCGCACGGTCTCCGTGCTCGACGGCACGTTCACGCTTTATAAACCTGCGGAAAACAGTCCCGCCAACTTCCAATTCGTGCTCGACGCGTTTGCTTCCAAAGACAAGTCAAAACCGTCGAGTCTCAACCTTGGTATCAACTCGCTCATACTGCGGCGCTGCCGGGTGCGCTACGACGAATACGCCAAACCCCGAACGCCGCAAACTTTCAACGCGGCACACATCGCTCTGAGCGCGATAGACGCAAACATCAGCCTGAAAAAACTCTCGACAGACAGTCTTAATCTCCGCGTTCGCCATTTGGCTGCAAAGGAACAATGCGGACTGGACTTGCGAGAACTGACCTTCATCGTACAGGCCAATAGGAAAGCCGCCCTTTTGAAGAACCTCAACATCGAGGTCGGCGGCTCTCACATTCGCCAATCCGAACTGCGCCTCACCTATGATGCTGTAAAGGACTGGGGCAACCTGTCCAACACGCTCTCTGCCACGGGTTCACTGGCCGACATCTCGGTGGCGACGGCCGACATCGCCCACTTCGTGCCCGCGCTCCGCCCATTGCCGCTCACGTTGTCGCTGTCAATGGATTATCACATGCAGCCCCAGAGCGGCGAGTTCCGAAATATCAGCATCAAGGAAAGTCAGACGAACGCCTCCATCACGGGCGACTGTGCCCTTGCCTGGAACAAATCAGGACTTCGCCGCGCCGACTTAACGCTGAAAAACGCTACCGCCACGCAGGGACTTTTGAAGAAAATCTGCGAAGCATACATCAAAAACGCTGAGACGCAGAAAAAGATTTTACTCTGCGGAATTGCCACCCTCAATGCCCGTGCCGCTTACCGCCCCGACGGCGAAAGCACCGCCGATTTCGGCATTGCCACCGACGCAGGCGAGGCAAAGGGTACGCTGGCTATGGTGGAAAAAGACATTAAGGGCAAAATCAGCATCGATGGCTTAGACCTTGCGAAGATTATCGGCACTGAAAAACTGCCGCAAAACCTTTCTGCTGAAATCAAAGGCAATGTAGTGTTGCCCGAAAAGGGAAAGCACGTGCCTGACCTGAATGTTCAGGCCAATATCCTCAATGCCCAGAACAAAGACTACGATTTACGCAACATCGCTCTTAACGGCAAATGGCAACAGGGACGACGGCAGCGGCTACTACGACGGGCACACGGCCCGCGACCTCGCCCTCACGGCCAACTTGGGAATGTTGCGCCCCGCCGCCCTCGGTTTTCCCATCAAAGGGCGCGATGCCAGCATCTCGGCGAAAATAGAAGCCGCGCTTGACCGCCTCACTGCTAATCAGCCGAAAGGTTTCCTGCAAATCAACGACTTTTATTTTGCCTACAACGACAGCACGCCTTGCATCGTCAAAAATCTCCGCCTCGACGTGACGCCCGACAAGAAAGGCAGTGACATCAGGCAAACCGTGTACGAGGACATACTTGCCGCCGCCCTGCCCCAACTGCAAACGACCAAGTGCCGCGCCACGCCCGAGTACGACTGGGCGTTTAGCATGAGGCTCAAAAACACGGATTTCTTCAAGCACGTGCTGCTCCTGCCTTTGGAAACAGATGGCGACATTGCCGCAAACGGCATTTTCCGTAACCACGCACGCACTTCCTTCTTCCAACTCTTCACGGACGGCATTGACTACAACGGACAGAAGTTCAAAGATTTGCGACTTTTTGTGAAAGGAGAGAAAGACTCCTACAACTGCTTGCTGCAAACCGACCGCGCACTTGGCGGCAATAATTATAAATGGGTGGCAGAACTGCAAACCGACAGTGGCACGCTTTCCACTAACGTGCAATGGCGTAACCCGGAAGTCGCGAAGCATTTCGGTGAAATCGATCTCCTGACAGAATTTTCAAGAGGCGCATCGAACGAGACAAAAATTTCTACGAAAGTAAATCCTACCCTCTTCACCATCGGCGACACCATATGGAACATCGCTTCGGGGCTCGTGGTTGTGGAAGGCAAGGCGGTGGAGATAAACAACCTCCGCCTGAAACACGACGACCAATGGCTGGCAGTCAGCGGTAGGTTGGGCAAAGGCGAGAACGACTCTATCGTGGCACGGCTGAGCAAGATTGACGTGGCGTACGTCCTCGGACTGGTGAATTTCCACACCGTTGAATTTACGGGACAAGCCACAGGACGCGCCGTTGTGAACGGCGACCTAAAAAATCCGCAGTTGAACGCCAAGATTAGGGTGGACGATTTTCATTTCAACACGGGCTATATGGGCACGGCGCACATCTTGGGCGGCTGGAGCAAGGAGGAAGGACGCATCAACCTTGATGCCCATATCGTGGAAGACGGCGTGGGCTATACGGACGTGCTTGGATTTGTGAGCCTCGCAGAGAAAGGATTGGACCTCGACATCAAGAGCGAGCAGACGACGCTGCAATTCCTTAAGCCCTACATCGGACATATCTTTACCAACCTCGACGGCCGCACAACAGGGCGCATGCGTCTGCACGGACCGTTCAAGAAACTTGATTTCGAGGGAGAAGAAACGGCTTCGATAAGTGCACATCTCGACGTAACGGGCGTAGACTACACGCTCACCGATGGCCGCGTCCACGTTCGCCCGGGTATTTTTGAGTTTGCCGATTTTAAGGTTGCCGACAAGACGGGCAAAGGCACGGGCATTGCTGCCGGGGCACTGCATCACGAACATTTGAAAAACTTGCGCTATGAGTTTGACCTCGATGTGAAAAATATGCTGCTCTACGACCGCCCCCGCGAGCACGACATGCCTTTCTACTCTACAGCCTACGGCACGGGCAAGGCAAAGATGAGCGGCAGATCCGGACTATTTACCGCCGACATCGACATCACCACCGAGGCAGGCACCACGCTGACCTATCTCCTCGACACGCCCGACACGTATAGCGACACGCACCTGCTGCAATTCACCTCGCTCGACCCGAAGCCCTTTGTTTTTGAACCTTCCCCGGCCGACACGTCCCCCGCACCGCAGGAGGAAAAGGCAGAAGAGAGCACCACGGACATTAAACTTAATTTCCAAGTCAATGTGAACGACCGCGCCCAACTGCGTGTCATCACCGACGACAATTCCGGCGATAACATTCAAGTGCGCGGCTACGGCCCTATGCGTGCTACATATTATAATAAAGGTCGCTTCGAACTCTTTGGCACTTACAACGTGCAGCGCGGTACTTACAAGATGTCGCTGCAAGACATCATCCGCAAGGATTTCACCCTGCAGCCGGGCGGCACGCTCGTGTTCACGGGCCCGCCAAGCGAGGGACGGCTCAACTTCCAGGCGGCCTATATGGTGAACTCCGCCTCATTGAGCGACCTTAACTTTGGCGCGGGCATGACGAACAACAGCGTGCGCGTGAACTGCCTGCTCAACATCACGGGCCAGACTAAAGCGCCGCAAGTGTCCTTCGGACTCGACTTCCCGACGCTCGGCGACGAGGAACGCCGCATGGTGATGGACGTTATCAACACGGAAGAAGACCTCAACCGCCAGTTCGTCTACCTGCTCGGCATCGGGCGTTTCTACAACAGCAACTATGCCGCGCAGCAGCAGGCCGTAGGGTTGTCGCAGTCGAACGTGGCGGCAAAATCCTTCCTTTCGAGCACGCTCACCAACCAACTCAACAACATCATCTCCAACGCTATGGGCGGTAACGCCAAATGGAGCATCGGCACAACACAAACATCAGCACGGGCCAAATAGGCTGGAGCGACATGGAAATCGACGGACTGCTGCAAGGCCGCCTGCTCAACGACCGACTGCTCATCAACGGCAACTTCGGCTACCGCGACAACCCGATGTATGCCACGAACTTCGTGGGCGATTTCGACATACAATATTTACTTACGCCGAGCGGAAGCATCAGCCTGAAAGCCTACTCGGAAACTAACGAGCGGTATTTCACAAAATCGTCGCTCACCACTCAAGGCATCGGCATACAACTCAAACGCGACTTCTCTAACGTGCGCGACCTCTTCACGCCACGCACAAAATGGCGCAAAAAGAAAGACAATAAATGATAGATAGAAACACCATACAGCGCGTTATGGACGCGACCGACATAGTAGATGTCGTGCGCGACTATGTGACGCTACGCAAAACCGGCACATACTACAAAGGACTTTGCCCTTTCCACAACGAGAAAACGCCGAGTTTCACTGTGAGTCCCTCGCGGCAATACTGCAAATGCTTCTCCTGCGGCAAGGGCGGTAACGCGGTGCACTTCCTCATGGAAATAGAGCACCTCTCCTACCCCGAAGCCATCAAGCGCCTCGGCAAGCGCTACGGCATCGAGGTGATTGAGGAAGCGCAGAGCGAGGAAGAGCGCGAGGGCGCGCGATTTCTTCGCCAACTATCTGCGGAGCAGTTCCGACGGTGTTGCGGTGGGCATGACCTATTTCCGCTCACGTGGCTTCCGCGATGACATCATCAAGAAATTCCAACTCGGCTTTGCACCCACGGAGCGCGATGCGCTGGCCAAAGCCGCGCTTCAAAAGGGATACTCCAAAGAAGCCCTTATAAAGACGGGCCTTTGCTACGCTTCGGAAGACGGTAAACTCATCGACCGCTTCCACGGCCGCGTCATCTTTCCCGTGCACACCGTGTCGGGCCGCGTGGTTGCTTTCGGCGGACGCATACTCTCTGCGAAAAAGGGCAATATGGCGAAATACGTCAATTCGCCCGAAAGCGAGATTTACAGCAAGAGCCGCGAACTCTACGGCTTGTTCCAGTCGCGCAGCAGCATCGCCCGCGAAGATTGCTGCTACTTGGTAGAAGGCTACACCGACGTGATTTCAATGCACCAAAGCGGCATTGAGAATGTCGTGGCTTCCTCGGGCACGTCCCTCACTACGGGACAGATACACCTGCTGCGCCGGTTTACCAAAAACATCACGGTGCTCTACGACGGCGACAGCGCGGGCATCAAAGCCAGCCTGCGCGGTATCGACATGCTGCTCGAAGAGGGCATGAACGTGAAAGTGCTGCTGCTGCCCGACGGCGAAGACCCCGACTCATTCGCACGCGGCCGCAACGCGCAGCAATACCGCGACTACATCAACGCCCACCAAACCGACTTTATCAAATTTAAGACCAACCTGCTGCTCAGCGAGTGCGGCGATGACCCCATCAAGCGGGCGGGGCTTGTAACGGACATCGTGCGCAGCATTTCCGTTATTCCCAGCGAAATAGTGCGGCAGATATACGCTCGCGAGTGCGCCGCAGCCATGAGCGTGAGCGAGGCCGTTATTGTTAGCGAAATCGCAAAGATGCGCCGCGACGGCAATGCGCAGCCGCAGGCCGAAACGCAGCAACCATCCGAAGCCGAGCCTGCCGATGCCCCCGCCGCCGAAACGCCTGCGCCCACCGAGCGACAGGAAACGCTTTCGCCCGAAGAGCGTGCGCTTTTGGCTTTAATAGTAAAATATGGCGAGCGTAAGTTTGAGGGTTCGGAAGACAAATGTCTGGCCGCTTTCGTCCGTGATGAGTTGGAGACCGACGGACTCGGCTTTGCCTCCGCCATGGCACGCGCTATGCTCGACGAGGTGACGCAGCACGCCGCCGAACCCGGTTGGCAATCTTTGCCCTATTTTCTCAAACATCCCGATGAGGGCGTCAGCAAACTAGCGGGCGAACTTTCGGAAGAAAAATATCGCCTCACCGAACGCCAGCAAAGCACCTTCGTGGACGAAGGCAGCCGCCTCGGCGAACTATCAGCCCGCCTGCTCCTCGACTTCAAGCATGGCTATGTGCGCGAGCAGATGAAACTGGTGATGCAGAAGATCCGCCAACTCAATCCACAAACCGACGCCGACGCGCTCCGCGCACTCATGCAGCAATATATTGATCTCTCGAATGTGGAACGCCAACTCGCGCCGCTTATCGGCGACCGCGTGTTTTCGATAAGATAAATCGCATAATTATATATATGTCCCAACAAACTATTCTCACCCCTCAGACGCTCGACCTCATACGCGTCTCAACGGAATTTTGTAAATACATCGAGCAATGCGCCACGGCCGAGAAGCAAGAATTTTGCCGCGTGATGCTCGGACTCTTGCCTCTGCTTTATCTCAAAACACATCTTATCCCCGACGTGCCCGAAATGCCGGGCTGGAACGAAGAAGCCGTCACGGAGGACGACTATAATTTCGTGCGGCAAAGCGTGGCCAAGGTATTGGGAGAGGACGATGACTACCTTGACGTGTTTGTAGAAGACTTCAAATATTCCGACACGCCTATACTTTGCACCGTCAGCGAGAACCTCGCCGACGTTTACCAGCCTGTGCGCAACCTCGTTGAGGTGTTCCGCCGGCAGCCCTACTGCGAAGAGGCACTGCAAACGGCACTCTACGACACGCTCGACCAATTCCGGCTTTCCTGGGGGCAAAAACTACTGGGCGCATTGCGCACGCTCCACGATGTTACCGCAAAGACACTATAACCCCAATGGAACAATTTTAGTAAACAAGTAAACCAGTAAACAAGTAAACAAGACAAGTTACTCTTGAAAAATTATTTGCACAACATTCTTGTCTCGTCTACTCGTTTACTCGTCAACTCGTAACTATATAAATGGAACAATATTTCTCACAGATAGACAAAACCCTCATTCCCTCCATGCCCCGTTACGCCTACGACGGACGAATTTTTGTCATACAGTCAGACAACGAGGCGCAAAGTGCCCTCCGCGCTTTGGAGAGTTATAAACTCTTGGGATTCGACACCGAGACGCGCCCCACTTTCCGCAAAGGCGAGCACCACAAGCCGGCATTGCTGCAAGTGGCAAGCGATGACTTCTGTTTTCTTTTCCGCCTCAATCACATCAGCCGCATCGACGCGATTGTACAACTCTTTGCCAACCCTCGCATCACGAAAGTAGGGCTTTCCATAAAAGATGATATTCACGCGCTCCACCGCTACGCGGAGTTTGAACCCGCGGCCTGCGTGGAACTGCAACGCATGGCGGTCGACCTCGGTATAGCCGACCAAAGCCTGCAAAAGCTCTACGCCAACATTTTCGGCAAGCGCATCTCAAAGAACGCGCAACTCTCAAACTGGGAAGCCGATGTGCTCACCGAGGCACAAAAGACCTATGCCGCCACCGATGCCGTGTGCTGCTTACATCTTTACCGCAAGTTCCTCGAAATGGCAGAAACCCACAATTACAAGATAATAAATAACGATTTAGTAAACAAGTAAACAAGTAGACAAGTAAACAAGACAAGTTACCATATAAAATATAGTTTGCAATACAAATCTGTCTCGTCTACTCGTTTACTTGTAAACTCGTCTACTAATAAACGAACGCTTTATGACACTCAAAACAATACGCTTACGCAAGGGAAAGACCGAAAGCCTCAAGCGCTTCCACCCTTGGATATTCTCCGGCGCGATCGACGGCGCCGACCCCGGCATCGAAGAGGGCGACCTCGTGCGCGTGGTCGATGCCTCCGGCAATTTCCTCGCCATCGGGCACTGCCAAATCGGTTCTATCGCCGTGCGCGTGCTCTCTTTCACCGAGCGCCCCATAGACAGTAGTTTCTGGACCGAACGCCTCGCCGAAGCCTACGCCCTGCGCCGCTCCTTGCACCTTGCTATCGCCAATGAAGAAGAGAATAACATTTTCCGCCTTGTGCACGGCGAAGGCGACCGCCTGCCCGGACTGGTGGTAGACGTATACGGGCGCACCGCTGTGATGCAGGCGCACACCGTGGGCATGCACGTGTGCCGCAAAGAAATAGCCGCCGCGCTCATCGAAGCCTGCGAAGGCCGCATCGACAGCGTTTATTATAAGTCCGACACCACCCTGCCCTTCAAAGCCGAGGTCGACCGCGCGAGCGGCTTCCTCATAGGCGGCGGCGACGCCTGCGACACGGCCGTCGAAAACCGCCTGCGCTTCCACATCGACTGGCTGCGCGGACAGAAAACGGGCTTCTTCATCGACCAGCGCGACAATCGCAGCCTCCTCGAGCATTATTCCAAAGGCCGCCGCGTGCTCAACATGTTCTGCGCGCGGCGGCGCAGAGTTGGTCCACTCAGTAGATTCCAGCGCAAAAGCCATCGACCTCACCAACGCCAACGTCGCGCTCAACTTCCCCGCCGTAGGCACGCGCCATGAAGCCTTTGCCGAAGACGCTTTCAAGTTCTTGGAGCACGCCCGCGAGTCTTACGACCTCATAATCCTAGACCCGCCCGCCTTTGCCAAGCATCGCGGCGCGATAGCGCAGGCCCTGAAAGGCTACACACGGCTCAATGCCATTGCGTTCAAGAAGATACAACCCGGCGGCATCATCTTCACATTCAGTTGCTCGCCCACGTGCGTATCCTCCACCAACTCCATCAGCCCGCCGACCACCCCGTGAATATCTACCACCCTGAAGGCGAATACCTTAAAGGTCTCGTGCTGCAGGTGGAATAAATCAAAAACCGAAGGATGAAACGAAAAAGCAAGCTTTTTTAATATATATATATCCAGGATTGTATGGTAAGACAATGTTTTATTCTTTTCGGTTGCCTGGCTTTGGGCGAACTGATTGTACGGACAACGGGCGCGACATTGCCGGCAAGCATCATCGGCATGCTCATACTTACGCTATTGCTCAAGCTCAAGGTGGTCAAACTGGAATGGGTGCGCGGCCTGACCGATTTCCTCATCGCTAATCTCGGCTTTTTCTTCGTGCCTCCCGGCGTAGCCCTCATGCTTTATTTTGATTTGATCAAGGCAGAAATTCTGCCCATAGCCTTGGCCACACTGCTGAGCACCATCATCGTGCTGATTATCACGGGACATACTCACCAGGTTGTAAGTAAGGGAGAAAACAAGGTGCGCAAAAAAATAAACATCAAGAAACACGAATGACATGATCAAGGATATCATCAGCAGCGAATACTTCATGCTTGCCCTTACCTTCGGCGTTTTTTATGCTGCCAAGACCCAACAACGTCGCCTTGGGTGGGTACTTTTCAACCCGATTCTGATAGCCATCGCCATCATCATCGTATTTCTGCTCGCAATGGATATTCCCTATGAGACTTACCACGAGGGAGCGAAACTGATAGAGTTCTGGCTGAAGCCCGCAGTGGTGGCCCTCGGTGTTCCGCTTTATTTGCAGCTCTCTTCCATCAAGCGCCAGTTTCTCCCCATCTT
>SFPF01000052.1 GCA_004552155.1 Bacteroidales bacterium | reverse complement strand
CATAGCGGGATTCCATTTGCGTTTCAGGTGACCAAAGTGGCAACCTGCTTCGAGAAGTTGATCAAAATTCGTTCTCATTTCTGTAAGTTGTAAATGTATAGTTTGCCATAATCCGGATTGCGAATGCCTCTACATCGCGAGGTTTTCATATTGTTATTATCTACGATTTTCATTTCGCATCGATAATATAGAAACCAAAAGGAAAAATTTGGAAAAAAGGGCAACTTTTTTTTAAATACCGTAAAATAATGGGTCATCCGACATTTCGAGTGATTCGACAATCATGTAGGGCATATAGCCTTAGACAGCCCGCCACAATTATACGCCTTTCTGCAAATTTTGCCCAATCCCTATACGCATTTTTTACCCCGAAAAACCCAGCATACCCGTCACCAATGCCGTAACTGTTTATATATTAAATAGTTGCGAGTGTATAGTTCGCCCTCTAAACCCGTCATTAGTGACGGGTTGGACGTGTAACTTTGCTCGTGTCTGTCTCGCGTGACCGCCGCGAGTATCTCCGTGACAATTTTTCCTTTCAAGCAGATAATTTTTCTTTTCTGCTTGATATTTTTTCCTTTCATATAGGATAGTTTTTGTTACAAACTTTGTAACATGTGTTAGAAACTTTGTAATACGTGTTACAAAGTTTGTAATATATATTAGCAAGTTTGTAACAAACTTTTTCTGCGCAGATAGTGAAAAATGTATCGGTCTTAGGAAAAAATATCTCAGACATAGTAAAAAACATAAAGGATATAATGCCTCGTTAGAACAGGTTCGCTGTGCTAAGTGCCTGGAAGGCATTTTGCATAAAAAATCCGCCTCGAAATTCGGGGCGGAATGGCAGGGAATTGGTACAAAATGCTGTCTTTTCCTGAAATAGTGTGCAATTCCAAGTGTGTATAGTTGTGACGGGTTGGCACGATAAACCCGTCACTCCTAAATGGCTTAAATACAGACCGATATAAAGGTAGTGACGGGTGTGCTGGGTTTTTCGGGGATTTTTTTTGCGTATAGGATGCGGGCTGTTTGCAGCTTTGTGCCTTAGATATGGTCGGGATTGGCTGTCATATCCACGCGCGTCAGCCGCACGGGGTATCTCTTGCCTTTGGCATTGACATACATGCCCTCCACATATTTATTGCGATAGGCATCTGTGCTGCGGTCCCATTTCAGCCTGAACATGCCGTTCCACTTGCCGTTAATCTCTTCGTCGAAATGCCAAACGTTATCTTCCTCAGATTCCAAGTCCATCTGGCCTTCCAACTTAATCTTCTTGTTCTTGCCTTGACTCACGTAGTAGTAGTCGCCGGTTGCGCAGGTCAAAGTTGCCGAGAAGCCCATCACGATAGGGTAGTTCCCGATTGTGCCTTTGAACACGAAGTAGGTATCTGCACATGCCGAGACGGCAGAGCATATCGCCAGCAAGAGCGTGAGGGCGATTTTGTTTCTTAAAGTCTTCATTTTGTAAAATTAGGTTTTAATACCGCATAGGGATTTCGCCGGGTTGGCAGAGCTTGTTTGCACCGAGGTTGTACTGCGCGTCTACGCTGCATCAGTCATCGTTTGATTTGATGCTGCTGAACTTGGTTTTGTTTTATGATTTCATAAAATTATCTAATTCCAATGGATTATGAATAATTAGGGACTCTTCCACTCCGACGAAACGACAGAGATTAATACTTCCCAAAAGGCTTTTGTTTACATCTGTGTTAAGTGCCGCTTCTATCAACCCACCAAGTTTGTTAAAGTAATCTTCGATTTTACTAAGGATTTCCCGACTTTCCTCATCCAACTTTGCAACAAGTTCTTTGTACTGACTTTCAAGTTCCTTGATAAACCTGGCTTCTTTCTTTCCCATAATATATTTTGAAATTTCCAAAGAAGATTTGGCAACCGCTGAACCTACGATGGCACCAAGTATAGGAATAGGTATCACTGCTTGTCCAATTGCAGAGCCGATGGCTGCAATTCCGGCTTCAACACTTAAAGAACACGCTGCATCGGCATATTCTGATTTTGAAATTCTTCCTTTCTTGTAGTCGTAATATATTGAAGACAATCCCATTGTCGAACTTACGATAGCACTAGCAAATGGTGCGTTCATGCCGACAACTTTTGTCATTCCATATATCCCTAAACCAGAAATAGCCCCTTTTGCAGAACTTTTGCTAAAGTCAAATCCGACATCTTTCCAATCGTTAAGAGTGAACTCTGTTATTTTTTTACCACCTCTTATCTTAGAATAAATCTTTATTCCCGCAGATACTGTTCCTGTTATTGCTGCTGATATAGCACTATACTTTAAGGCTTCTCCCCATGAAGCATCTGTTATATGCTGAGCCTCATTCACATCGGTTCTTTTCTGTTCTCTAATGCTAGTTATTTCCTTGTCACTTGTTTCATGAAACTCTTTCTCATAACCATCTATGGTGTCGTCAATTTTTCCTAACTGTACATCTTTATAGGTTGAGATACCAGGTCTCACTACTTCGGAAAAAGGTTTTGACGTTTCTTGCTCTATTTGTTTAATTGCTTCTTGACATTTCTTTATTGTTTTTGAGGCAATACCCTCGATGTTTTCACCATTGTACACCTTCGCCAATAGCTCATATTGATCTTTGGGGATATGATAGAAACCATTGTCCGTAAAACCAGGGTACTTATGAAGATGTTCTAAAACATGATCTAAACTTCTTCCAGCACCTGCAATATATTTAGATTGTACTTGCACGCTATTTATGATATAATCTTCTGGTGCTGTACGACCAACCCCATCAAATGTCGACGAAGGTTTAATATGATTGAGAATGTCTCTGACATTCCTTATCTCAACTTCTACATGCTCTGCAATTTCTCCGTGCTTGGTTCCCATATTACCAAGAATACGCTCGGGAGTTGCTACAAAATCCCTTAAATTTTCCACACATTGCAAACTTTCAGAAAGAGCCGTACGGGCATACGACTCTTTCTCTATTGCAGTTTGTAAAATTTCAGCCATTCTTTCTGCTTTAAGTTGTTCGGCTGTATTTATGCCGTCTTGAACTAATGCGCCAATGGCTTGGTCTTTATATATTTGTGATTTCATTAGTTTACTCGCGTGTTAATAAGTTCACCCATAGAACGTACATTGTTTATAACTGTAGCAAGGGCTTTCTTCTGATCCTCATTAAACTGAAGATAATCGTTGGGGTAGGTATTCACCATCACGGCGATGTTTAAGCCCGACTTAAGTTTAACTGTATTATCATGCAACTTTACAAGTTGAGCTAGTTTTGGACGCAATTTGTAGATGCGTTCAGCAATCTTCTTTGTGTTGTCATTTGCTTCTTCCGCAGCCTTCTTGTTCTTATAAATTGCAAAGATCCCTCCACCAACAATAGCGGCTCCCGCAACAGTCCAACCCACAGGACCTGCCATGGCAAGAAATGCAGAACCTGCACTTATCCCCCCACCGCCAGCGGCTAATGAACCACCACCAAGCCAAGCAAGTGCTGCATTTGTAGCAGCAGCGCCTGACAAAGATGCGATAGCTGTACCAGTTGAGGCTGTTCCGAAGGTGGTTGCAACTGCCATTGCTGCCGTAGATCCTAAAGCTGCAATTGCTCCACCTGCAACAGTTCCACCAAAAGCTGTACTGGCACCCTTTATGTTGTTAGAAGCATTTTCTTTTTCAATTCTAACTGCTTCGTTAAACTCTTTAATCGAAAGACTTACTTCAGCAATCTGCTTTGCAAACTCTTTAGGAGAGTTCGCTAGTGCATTGACATATTTTTCGATTCGGTCAATAGCCAATGCAGCAGACTTCCTCACTTCAAAGAGTTTAAGAGCATAATCATTTGCCTGAGTGCCTAAGCGATTATACTCTGTTTCTTTACTTTTAAGCAATTCAATTGCTTTTTGTTTGGCATGATTGTAAAACATAGTGGTTAATAATTTAGAATGTTAATAATGAATTATGTTGTAAATTTTGCAAAGGTTTTTTTGCATGCCCGGCTCGATGCGGATGCCGTTGGTGTTCTTGACGTGTTTGGTCGTGATGATAAAACGTGCCATAGCGATTGGATTTAAGTGCGCCCCGCCTGCTCCTAACGAGGCTGAGGTATAGGTATACAAAAAAGGATGGAGCAAATATCTGCCCATCCTCTTACTCAGGTAGTCTGGAAATAACCTCAGGAACGAATGAATGAACGAAATATACTGCCCCATCCTGCGTACGGATATGATATAGATACAGGCGGGGCTGTACCAGAATCATACTAATACACAAGAATGGGCATACTATCTCTTCCTCACGTTCCTTAGGTTGAAAGGTTTTCCAGACGTTTCGAGTAAGAACGGATAAAGCTAATATGCCTTCTTGGCTACCGGCTGTCATTCGGCGAGAACTTGTTGATAAGTATCTGCGCGGAAAGGTCCGATTGCACTTGCAAATTTATATAAATTGTGATAACACCAAAAAATATTTCCTAAGATTTTTGTGGAGAAAAATGCAATTTCCAGCATTTTGTAAATACAGACAAGGGGCGCAGGGAAGAATTGGGCGGGCAGCGCTTAAAATAATATGCCCTCTGCGCCGACTTGCGCAGGGGGCATAAAACATGATATATCGATGCGTATGTTATTTTAACTATTTTAGTAAACAAGTAAACGAGTAAACAAGTAAACAAGACAAAGATGTCTTGCTAATTTATATTTTACATGAGAAACTTGTCTCGTCTACTCGTTTACTTGTAAACTCGTCTACTAATAAACAAAGATTTTCTTGCCGTCGCTGCCGATGTAGATGCCGCGGGGCAGTGCGGCGGAGGAGGCGTGGAGGCGGCCCGTGAGGTCGTAGACGGGAGCGGCGGCGCGGTGCGCCTCATCGGCGGCGGGCAGGGTGGAGATGCCGCTTGGAACGGTGTTGTAAGTGGCGGCGAGCTCGGCGGCGTGGTCCAGCCCGTCGGCGGTTTCAAGTTCGGCGAGCGAAACGTTCAGCCCAGGTTTGGCGGCGAGTTCGGCGGGAATGGTGAAGGTGAGGGCGCAGGCACCGTCGAAGTTTTCATCGGGCGTGGCAGTGTAGTCGGTGAGCAGCGCGGTATGCGTGCCTTCGTCGTCGGAGTAGGAGAGGAGAATGCCCGAGAAGGCGAGGGCGGCATAGTCCGTTACCCATAATTCAACCTCCGTTGCCCCCGTGAGCGATGCGCCGGGAGCGGGCGTGAACTCGGCGGCGAGCGAGAGTTTCACTTCGCGGTAGGGCATGGCGTAGGCAAACGAACCGAGGCTGCCGATGGCATTGGTGTAGGCATATTGCCCGGAGGCATCGCGCACACCCATGATTTTGAGCGACATGGTGCCGTAGTCTTTGCCGGAGGTTACCATGTCGATGGGGCGGCGCAGGCGGTTGCGCAGGTCTATCGTAATCTCGTTCTCGGCAGAGAGCGCGTAATGGATTGTTTCGCGATAGACCTCGCCCTCGCCTGCGTCGGGGTCGCCAAAGGAGAGTTCGCAGGTGGTTTCGGCTTCGCGCTGGGGCGTGTCGATAGGTTGGAGCGCTCCGGAGAAGCGGAGCTTGATGATGCCCCTTTCGTCGGCTTTGCGCCAGTAGGAGAGGAATGATGCGCCCTCGATGCCCTCGGTGGCTGTGAGCGTGACGGGGCGGGTGCCGGCTACGTAGACCACCTCGACCGTGCCGTCCGTGCCGTAGACATTCGCCTCATCGCCGGCGGCATGTACGCCCGTGAGGCGGAAGGTGAAGCTGTCGCCTTCGCGGAGCGTGCCTTTGTCGTAGAACGCCATGAGGGCGTCACGGATTTCGGCGGTGACATAAGTTTCGAGTACGTTGGCTGCTATGCTGACCGGCGTTGAACACGCTGCCTGCCTCGGGGGTGGCGGAGATGAGCTGCAATGTGGCGGAGGCGGCGTAGTTGAAGGAGAATGTGCCGGGGTTGAGCACGAAGGCTGAGAAATAGTAGGTGGTGCCGGCGGTGACGGCGAAGTCGTAGTTTGCTCCGTTTTGAAGATAGTAGTTCCCCTCAATAGGTACGCTGAAGTCGGCGTCGGCGAAGGGGCGAGGAATGTCTGAGGAGGTGCAGTGCGCGGTAATCGTGCCGCTCTCTGTGGCGGTGAACCAGCCTTGGTAGTAGCCGATGTCGGTCATTTGGTAGGCGGTGCCGGGCGTGAGTTCGCCCCAATCGATGGTGGCTGCTTTGAGGGGGCAGTTAAATGCGAGGAGCGTGAGGAGGAGGGTAAAGATTTTGTTCATGAAATATCGTTATTAGAAGGATTTTTAGTAGACGAGTTTACAAGTAAACAAGTAGACGAGACAGAAATGTATTTTAGTAGACGAGTTTGCTTGTTTACAAATTATTTTACATGAGTAACTTGGCTCGTTTACTTGTTTACTCGTTTACTTGTTTACCAAAATCGTTTTTATTCTACAATCATCTTTTCTGCGGTCACGCCATTCTCTGCGGCGATGCGCACGAGGGCGATGCCTTGGTAGCCGGCGGTGGAGATGCGGAACTGCCGCCCTTGATGGGCACGGCACGCGGGGCAATGGCGTTGCCGTCGCTGGTGGCGATGCCGTGAATGTCAGTAGACTCGCCCATGTGCGCCGAGGCGGCGTTGATGAGGCTGCCGGTATCGGCATCGAAGAGCATCACGATGGCTTTAAGCTGCTGCACGTCGGTCACGGCGGCAGGCAGGGCGGTGGAGAGCGTGGCGGTGTAGGGCGTGCCGCTCTCTATGGCGGAGGGCAGCAGGCCGGCGGTGCCGTTGTAGGAGTTGCCAGCCACGCTGCGCACCACGTCTTCATGATAGTACGGATAGACGGTGGACTTGGCGTAGATGCCGCCTGAAGCCCACGCGCCGAGGTCGGGGTCGGTGTCCGTCTGGAACTTGCTCTGCTGGTAGCCCTTCACATTGTCCTCCACGAGCACGAGCAGCAGGCTGAGGTTGAGGCGGTCGGCATTGAGCGCATAGCGCACCGTACAGGGCACTACGACCGTCTGCCCGTCCTCGCTTAGGGCGGGGCTGATGTTCACCTCTGCCTCGGCGGGCAGGGCAAGTTCTGACTGCACGAGGTCGAGCCAAACGGGGTTGTCGGGGTTGGAAAACTCGAAATCGCGGCTGTTGGCCGAATACATGGGCGATGATATCGTGTTGCTGCGATGCACTTTGCCTGAGGGAGCGGCGCTGAGGCCGAGGAAGTCGCTGTAACCTCGGAAGGCTTCGCCGAGGGCATCGCCATCGTAGGCGTGAATGCTCACGGGAATGAAGAGGCTGCCGTAGATGCTGCGGATTTTCTCGATGGCAAGAATGCCGAGCGGGCAGTTTACGCAGTTTTGCCCCGTGAGTTCTTCGAGCACCACGCGCTTGACGGGCGAGAACGAGAGGTTTTTCACCGACTTACGCACCGCGCCGGCAGCCTCGCCGAGGCGGATATCTATAGTGTAAAAATTCTCCTCGCCCACAGTGAGCGGCAACTCGTCGGGGAAGGCGAACGCCTGCGCATCGCCCGGGGCAAGCGTGGCTTCGGGCATGTCGACGGTGCTCACGGCGGTGCCGTCGGCATTGCGGAGCGTGAGGCTCAGGCCTTCGTAAGAGGCGGCGGGGTCAAAGGTGGAGATGCGTCCCTTAATCGCAATGCTTTCTTTGGCGGTGACAATATCGTCGCTATCGATTGTGACGATAAACGACGCGTCGTGCTCCACGACAATATTGTCTACAAATATCGCGCTTTGCCCTTCGTTGTTGTTTACAAAGGCGATGTAGATGCTCTTTCCGGCAAAATCTTTCAGGTTTATGGAATTGTTGGTCCATTCTCCCGCCATCGTTTCGGCTGTCGCGCCGGGACTTTGCCGCTGTTCGTAAACCACGGTGCCCTCGGTGCGTATGCGGTTGATGACGGAAGCGGAGAGCGACGGATATTCCTCCTCGCAGGGCCATACAATGACTTTGAGCACGTCGTTGGCGGCGGCGAGATAGCTCTGCGACTGGAATTGGAGCATGCAGAGGCTGTCGGGGATATAAATCTGGCGGCTTACCATCCAGTCGTCGCTTGCGCCGGCTCCGGTGTACATGGAGTGGGAGGCGGCGGCGAGGTCGGTGCTCTCCTCATCATCGCGCACAAGGCTCCAAGGATAGTTGTCGGCATCGGCGAAGCCCCAGGCCTTCATGGCGGAGGCGGGGGTGAGGTGGTCGCCCTCCCAAAGCATGAAACTGACGAAGCCGTTGGAGAAGTCCTCGCTTAGGAGCGTACGCTCATCGAGCGAAATCTCCCGCTCGTAAAGGCCGTCGAAGTGGAGCGTGATGCTGTCGGAGGGATTGTTGCCGGTCACGTCGGTCACGGCGCCTTGCGGAATGCCGATGCGGTAGTGCACGCCCTTGTAGAGCTGCAAAGGCGCGGTGGGGTATACGAGCACCTGGTTGCCCTGGGTGGCGAGATAGAGCTGCTGGTAGGCCTCCGCCTCGCCCTGGCGGTACACTTTGGCTGTCGTGCCCTCTGCGCTTTTCACTTGTGTGTCGAAGGTGAGGATGAGCGGGTTGGTGTCGGTGTCGAT
>SFPF01000051.1 GCA_004552155.1 Bacteroidales bacterium | reverse complement strand
AAGACTAATTTCAACGATGTCAAAGAACTCGATTATCCCCTCTTTGAGGGACTATTTGATTAAATAAACTTCGTCCCAATTTTTACGGGACACTAATGTTGACAAGTAGCAAAGTAGGGGCGCTTTGCAAAACGCCCGCCATGTAAATGGGTGGGCAGTTAAGATTTAGGCGCGACGATAAAATAAGGATTGTGCAAATCCTCCTTGTTGTAGCGCAGCGGCTGCCCGCTCCCGGCATCCGTGACGCTGCAGCCCGCAGCTTCGGCCACTGCCTGCCCGGCTGCCGTGTCCCACTCCATGGTGGGCGCGAGGCGCGGGTAAACATCGGCTTCGCCCTCTGCCACAAGGCAGATTTTCAGCGAACTGCCTGCCGAGCGCAACTCTACGTCGCCGTGCTCGCTACGCATACGCGCCACGAACTGCTCTGTTTCCTCGCTGAGGTGCGAGCGCGAAGCCACCACCACGAATGTGCCGCCGCCCATCCTGTGTGCAGCACCGTCTTTCAGGGGCAATTTCTCGCAACTCACGGGTTCAAAATCCTCGTCAAGCGTTTTGCGGAATGCCTCGCTCTCATCGGCGCAGACGATGCCTGTATACAGTTGGCGGCGTGCCGGCACATAGATTGCGCCCACTACGGGGCTGCCCTCGTGGCAGAGCGCGATGTTGACGGTAAACTCGCCGTTGCGTTTCAGAAACTCCTTCGTGCCGTCGAGCGGGTCCACGATCCACATCGTTTCCACGTCTTTGCGCTCTGCGTATTCGGCGTGCCGCCCCTCTTCGCTCAATATGTGGAACGGCGTTTCGCGCAGATAGCCGCAGATTACGGCATGTGCCTTGCGGTCGGCCAGTGTCAGGGGCGAATTGTCCGCCTTGCGCTCCACCTCCCAGTCGGTTTTGGGACTTTCATATACTTCCATGATGGCCTGTCCTGCCTTGACGGCGGCCTCGGCTGCCAAGTCGGCGTATGCTTTTTGTCCTCCGTTGCCTCCAGTCTTATCCCCACGTCCGTGATGCCTGGCAAGAGGTCTTGCCGCATGATATGGTTGATGCAGATGCGCGCGCTGTCGCCTTTGGCGAGTTGGCGCACGGGCAGGGCAAATTCGTACTGGTTGAGTGCCACGCCCTTGCCGGAGGCGTCGCCGGCAGGCGTGGCAAGTGTGCATTGCAGTGTGTCGGTGAACGTTTGCCCCGACGCCCATTCCTGCTTCACTGTGAGCCATAGTTCACGGAAAGGGTAGGGCACGGTGTTTGAGGTGCGCAACCCGAGCTGCATGGCGTACGCGCCACCCTGTTCCAGGGGCGGCACATATAAAACCACCGTGTCGCCCGAGACCCACCCGTCCACCGGCACATTGCCATACTGATAGGCGGCGGCATCGCGGCGACAACCCGCAGCCAGTGCGGCAAGCAGGCCTAAGCATAGGGCGAAATATGTTTTCAAACTATGGAAACGCATAATTTTCTACGTGCAAATGTACGACTTATTTATAAAACAGACACGGTGTAAGAATAACGAAAAAGCCTATATGTATTAACTGCCAGGAAGGCACGTGCCGAGCCGGCGTAAAAGTTTAGGGATAATTAAGAAAACGGAAATTTGCTCCTTGAAAATTTCGATGAAATCAGAGAAAATTATCACTTTTAAGTACATCGTAAAAACTATCAAGGAGCAAATTTTTACAGGCTTGCTTATAATTTTCACGATCCTATAAGATAATTTTTTCGCTCATATAGGATAGTTTGCCCCAAAAACGCAGAAAGAGGAAAAGCCCGCGCTCTTCCTCTTTCTGCTGAGGCAAAGATAAGACGATAAATCCGTTTCGCCAAAATGTGCCCAGTTGTGCCACGGGCTGGCAAAGGTGCGGTCGGGCCGAAATGCGTGCTTCGTGGCTCTTGTGTGCCGTCCGACTAACGGCAGTATCGATTCAAAAAACATCAAATTTCCATAAAAACGGGGTTTCTTAGCGCAAAATGCGCGTTTTTATTGGGAAATGTCGTAACTTTGTCGGGCTTATGGCTTGATTAGACCAAAATAACAAACAATATTCAAGAATGAAAAGAACATTACTTCTAACAGGTTTGTGCGCAATGCTTTCGCTCTCTGTTTCAGCACAAACCCCGTTTATCCCCGAAGGCGGCAAAAAGTGGGACGGCCGTTTGGACGCACTTGTAGCCGGGGGCACCGTGCAGCGCATCGCTGCCAAGGGCGTGCAAAGCATCACGCCGCAAACGCTCACAGGCGTTATCATCAACAGTTCCGAGCCTGCCGTGACGGCCGACTTCGTGAAAGAACAGGGCTTCGAGGCAATGCCTATCACCGACCGCGTGCTCACGGCCACCATCCCCGCCACGCTCATTCCCGTGCTGGCTGAGCGCGAGGAGGTGCTCTATATAAATAGTACGCGCACGTACGAACCGTTCATGGATAAGGTGCGTCCCCAAGTTAGGGCGACGAAAGTGCACGCAGGCACTGGGCTGGAAACGCCCTTTACGGGCAAAGGCGTAGTGGTTGGCGTGATTGACCAAGGTTTTGAGTTCCAGCACCTCGCCTTCAAGAATGCTGATGGATCGCTGCGCGTCAAGGCCGTGTGGAACCGTAACGTGGCCAACAGCAGCATGACAACTACAATCCCCACGCGCGGCGACGTGACCAACGACGGTACGGGACACGGCACGCACGTGACGAGCATTGCCGCAGGAAGCAAAACTACCTACAATGATTACTACGGCATTGCCCCCGAGGCCGACATCGTGATGGTGCCGAGCGTGGGTTTTGAGAGCAGCGAGGTACTCGAAGATGCCAAGGCTATTAAAGATTTCGCCGAGGCCAACGGCCAGCCGTGGGTGATTAATATGAGTTTCGGCGGACACATGGGTCCGCACGACGGACTTACGCTTTACGACCAGAGTATGAGCGCGCTCTCGGGCGAGGGTGGCATTCTCGTGGCCGCGCTCGGCAATGAATACGACCAAAGCCTGCATGCCGGTTATTCTTTCACGGCAGCCGGTGAGGTGAAGGACTTTGTTGTGATTCCTTCTGCCGACCGCAGTTATTACGGCACTATTTCCCTCTGGGCGCAGCACGCCGACGGTCAAAAGCATCTCACGATAAAGCCTTTCTTGATGAGCGGCCGTAACAAGTATTACATTACATCTTCTAACATAACCAGTGCTGGCGGCACGTATTGGGAGGCTGTGGATCCTTACAGCAAGAAGCAGGGATGTGAGATATACGTCCCCATGACACGCCTTTATAGCAATGCCGGCATTACTTCTTCCAATTATTACCTCGGTGTGGAGGTCACGGCTACTGACCCGGCTGACGTGCATGCCTGGACCTTGCAGGGCGGCGGCACGTTTGCCTCGCGCCTCACGGGTGCCGACTGCGTGAAGGGCGACAATAAGTACCAGGTAGGCGAAGGCGCAGCCACGATTCCCCGCTGCGTGTCCGTGGCATCTTACAATACCTCCAAGTCGATAACGTCTGCCATCGACGGCGGCACTTATTCGTACAGCGTGGGTAGCGTGGACGACATCAGCAATTTCAGCAACGTGGGTCCCTACCTCGGCGACCAGCCCAAACCCACTGTCGCAGCTCCTGGTGCTGTGGTCAAGGCGGCCATTTCCAAATACGACGGCGGTTTCGACTCCAAAGACCGGAGCATTGTGGACATCATCAAGATTGATTCTCGCAACTACTATTACTATGCCGGCATGTCGGGCACGTCGATGGCTTCGCCCGTTGTGGCAGGTTGCGTGGCCCTTTGGCTACAGGCCAATCCCAAGCTTACTTACGAGAACATCGTGGAAATTCTCAAAACCACTTCCGTTCGCGACAACTATACGCAGGCGGGTTTCAATACGGGCAACGACGAGTGGAACGACCGTTGGGGCTACGGAAAGATTGATGTGTATGAAGGCTTGAAGATGGCCTTGAAAATGGGTGCAGAAGCGGGTATCAACAAAATTGTCAGCCCCGAAAGTCCCATTACCTTGCAGAAGGGCTTGAACGAATGGAAAGTGCTGTTCAACAATGACGAAAGCTTTGCCGACATCGCCCTTTACACGACCGACGGCCGCCCCGTGTGGCGCAAGAACATCGCTCAGCCGCGCCAGGGCGAAGAGACTGTCATCTCGCTGCGCGGCACAACGCCCGGTGCTTACCTCATTCGCATCAACACCACCGCCGGTACGCTCACGCGCAAAGTACTGGTGAAATGATTTAGACCTATCGCCATAGTTTTATAAAACGTCCCCGCGCCTCAATTTCGAGGTGCGGGGACGTTTGCTTGGGGGAAGGAAAAATCAAAAAGGATGTGCCGAAACGCACGAAGAAAACATATGAGCCTCAAAAGTAGGGGCGTTGTTGTTGCTTTTTTACACCCCTGTTGCTACCCAAAAAAAGAAAAACGACTTATAACAAAAAAGTTATCAGCCGTTTTCTGTACTCGGAGCCGGGGTCGAACCGGCACGGGTTGCCCCACTGGTGTTTGAGACCAGCGCGTCTACCGATTCCGCCATCCGAGCCGCGCTTAAATTTAGTAGTGCAAAGAAAGTGCAAGGTGAGTGCAATAAAGTTTACTTTAATTGCCGAACCGCAGCCTTTCTTCTGCAAAGATAGGATAATTTGCCTTACGAACCAAGCACATTGCGGAAAAACCACGGGTTTTTGTGCCGAAAAGCCCTTTTTACGCACTTCTTAACCTTGTTTGACGGACAATTTCTTGCAATTTTTCCTATCTTAGCATCAAGAAACGCGAAACTGACAATTTTCTTCGCGCTTCGTCGTTATATAAATAAAGTCTTTCCTAAAAATACTCCGACTATGAAAGCACCCGAGTGTTTCTGCATCATTCTTGCCGGCGGTGCGGGCCGACGCCTTTGGCCGGGCAGCCGCAAGCAGCAGCCTAAGCAGTTCATTGACTTTCTCGGCTGCGGCCGTACCTTAATTCAGCAGACGTTTGACCGCTTTGCGCGGTTTGTGCCTGCCGACCATATCCTCGTTTCTACTTATAAGGACTACGTGCCGCTCGTCAAGGAGCAGTTGCCTGCCTTGCCGGTCGGCAATATCCTGAGCGAGGGGTCACAGCAAAGCACGGCGTTGGCGGCTGCGTGGGCTACGTGGCACGTGGCACGCCTTGCGCCAGGCGCAAACTTGATTGTGACGCCCGCAGACCAGATTATCCATGATGAGGCCCGCTTTGAGGAAGAAGTGAAAAAGGGACTGCAATATGTGGATGGTCACAGCGAATTCCTCGTTATGGGCATCAAACCCACTTTCCCCGACACGGGCTACGGCTACATACAAATGGGCTGCCGCGTGGCTGGTGGCATGTACCGTGTCAAGTCGTTCAGTGAGAAACCTGAAACGGACTACGCCGAGGCTTTCGTTGAAAGTGGCGAATTTCTGTGGAACACGGGACTCTTTCTGTGGAACGAGCGCACCATGTGGCAGACGCTGCACGAGCGTTTCCATGCCATCGAAGTGCCCGACCGCTCACAAGGGCGCGGCGCACAGTTCACCGAAGAAGAGGAAGCGGTGTTTATCAACGAGAACTTCCCTGCGGAGTTGCCGCGCAGCATAGACCTTTGCGTTTTGGAGCGTTGCACTAATGTCGTGGTGCAGACCTGCACGTTCGGTTGGTGTGATATTGGTAACTGGACCGACCTCTATCAGGCGGGGCGCAAAGATGCCGACAGCAATGTCGTGACAGGTGAGGGCCAAGCCATGCTTTCGGGTTGCCGCAAGAATATTGTGCGCCTGCCGGCGGGTAAAACGGCCGTCATCAACGGGCTTGAAAACTATGTGGTGGTGCAGGACGGCGACGTGCTGCTGATTTGTCCCAACGATCCCGCTCTTATGCGCCGCCTTGTTACGGAAGCCCGCGTGCAACTCGGGGAATAAAGCCGCTTGCAGGCAGTGCATAAAACAAAGAACCGAAATCTCACGACTTCGGTTCTTCTTTTATGGGGAATGTTAGAATGATAAGATTATTCTGCTTGGTAACTTATGCAAGACCATTCACGTGGCGGGCAACGCTCGACTTGATGTTAGCGGCCTTGTTCTTGTGAATGATGTTGGTCTTAGCGAGTTTGTCCAGCATTTTCTGAACTTTGGGAAGCAGTTCGGTAGCGACTGCCTTGTCAGTGGTAGCGCGGAGCTTGCGCACGGCGTTACGCATGGTCTTTGCATAATATCTGTTGTGCAATCTGCGTGTAGCCGTCTGACGGATTCTCTTTACAGATGATTTGTGATTTGCCATTTTCTTGTTTTCCTTTTTTAATTGGTAGTCCCTAGGAGAGTCGAACTCCTCTTTAGAGAATGAAAATCTCTCGTCCTAACCGATAGACGAAGGGACCTGGGGGCAGCGAACCGCATTGGGTTTCGATTGCGAGTGCAAAAGTACGCCATTTTTTCTTAGTAGCAAAGCATTCCCTATGTTTTTTTCAAAAAATCTGCGTTTTTCTTATAAGATAGCCGCTTAAACGGGAAGTTTTCCGTAATTTCGGGGAAGTTTTAGACGTTTATCTTATAAGCAAACGATTTTAGTAAACAAGTTAACGAGTAAACAAGTAGACAAGACAAGTTATTCATGAAATAAATAATTAGCAAGACTGCTCTGTCTCGTCTACTCGTTTACTTGTCTACTCGTAACTATACACACAAACGACATTTATGCTGATAAGTTCGCGCGCAATTGTGCTGCGGGTCATCAAGCACACCGACGACACGCTCCTCGCGCACCTGCTTACCGAGGAAAGCGGGCGGCAGACTGTGGCCGTGCGGATAACGCGCTCGCGCCACGCCGCCGTGCCCCACAAGCTGTTTCGCCCGGCGGCTTTGCTGCAAGTGATGTGGAACAAAGGGCGCGAGGGCTCCGTGGTGCACCCCAAGGCGGCGCAGACAATATATAATTATATGTCGCTGCCTTACGACCCGGAGAAATCGGCTATCGCCATGTTCCTTTGCGAGGCGATCGACGGCGGCGTCCGTTCCGAGAGCGATGCGCGCGCGCTATTCCGCTACGTATCCGGCTCGTTTCAGTGGCTTGATTTGGCGGAGATGAACTTTGCCAATTTTCACCTCGCTTTTTTGATGCGACTCACGCGCTTCCTCGGCTTCACGCCTAACCTCAGCGGCTACGCGCCCGGCTGTTGGTTCGACCTTCGCTCGGCGAACTATGTGCCCACGCGCCCGCTCCACGGTGATTGCCTGCCGCCCGAAGAAGCCGCCCTGTTGCCGATGCTCCAAAGGATGAACTTCGCCAATATGCACCGCTTTCGCATGACCGGGGCGCAGCGCAGCCGCATCTTGCAGGTGCTGAATCTTTACTACCGCCTGCACCTGCCTTCGTTCCCGGAACTGAAAACGCTCGACATACTCGGGCAGCTTTATTCCTAAGGAAAGGTCTTATAAAACGGATATCCATAAAGCGTACCTTAAATCAATCTCACGGAACACACATTATTATATATATAATACTATGAAAACAAAACGTATCTTGTCCGTCCTTTGTCTGACGGCTCTTGCCTGCGTGCCTGCCTCGCTGTCGGCACAGACTGCCAACTTCGACGTGGTGCCCGAAGAAAGGCGACAAAGCCCAGCAACGCGCCGCACAGGCATTGGTTGGCTACATCGAACGCGCCCTGCACCTGCGCCTCGCCGTGACCACGAAGGCCGCACAGCACAGCATCACCCTCTCCACAGCCGGTAAGAAAGATACCGCCGGCGAGGGCTACACCATCAATGTTTCAAAAGACGGCATCCGCATCGAGGGTGCAAGCGACGCCGGGCTGTTCTACGGCGTGCAGACGCTGCGCAAGGCTTTGCCCGTGTTGCAGTCGGCTGCTAAGGGCGTAGAAGTGCCAGCCGGCGAGGTGGCAGATGCGCCGCGCTTCGCCTATCGCGGAGCGCACCTCGACGTGTCGCGCCATTTCGTGACCCTCGATTCCGTGAAGCGCTTCATCGACATGCTCGCGCTGCACAACATCAACCGCTTCCACTGGCACTTGACCGACGACCAGGGCTGGCGCATCGAAATCAAGAAATACCCGAAACTCACCACCGTGGGCGCATACCGCCCCGAAACGGTTATTGGCCACAACACGGGCAAGTATGACGGCAAGCCCCATCAGGGCTTCTACACCCAGAAGGAGGCGCGCGAAATCGTGGAGTATGCCCGCGAGCGGTTTATCACCGTCATTCCCGAAATCGACCTGCCGGGACACATGCAGGCTGCCCTTGCCGCCTATCCCGAACTCGGTTGCACGGGCGGCCCGTATGAGGTGTGGAAAATGTGGGGCGTGAGCGACAACGTGCTTTGTGCCGGCAAGGACAATGTCTTGAAGTTCATCGACGATGTTTTGACCGAGATTACAAAGATTTTCCCCTCAGAGTATATCCACGTGGGCGGAGATGAGTGTCCCAAGACGCAATGGGCGAAGTGCCCCGCCTGCCAGAAGCGCATTGCCGACAACAACCTGCAAGCCGACGGCAAGCACACGGCCGAGGAACGCCTGCAAAGCTACGTCATCAACCACGCCGAGAAGACGCTCAATGCGCTCGGGCGGCAGATGATTGGCTGGGACGAGACGCTCGAGGGCGGCCTCGCGCCCAATGCCACCGTGATGTCGTGGCGCGGCGAGGCGGGCGGCATCGAGGCTGCGCGTCAGCACCACTCCGTAATCATGACGCCGAACACCTATCTCTATTTTGACTACTATCAGACCAAGGACGTGGCCAACGAGCCCGAGGCCATCGGCGGCTATCTGCCGCTTGAGCGCGTGTATGGCTACGAACCGATGCCGCGCGAGCTTTCGCCCGAAGAGCAGAAATATATCATCGGCGTGCAGGCCAACCTGTGGAGCGAATATATCCCGACCTACCGCCAGGTGGAATACATGGAACTGCCGCGTATGGCGGCGCTGGCCGAAATTCAGTGGGCGCAACCCGAGAAGAAGGACTATAAGCAATTCCTCAAACGCCTCGTGCGCCTCATTGACCACTACGACGCGCTCGGCTACAACTACGCCCGCCACATCTACGAGGTGAACCCTAAATATATCGTGGACGACGTGAAGCACGTGATCCGCGCCGAAATGACCACGATGGACAACGCCGAAATCCGCTACACGCTCGACGGCACGGAACCCACGCAGCAGTCACCGCTCTACAAGGGCGCAGTGGAAATCAGCAAGGACGCCTGCTCCAGCCCATCAATGGCGGGTATAAGTTCGACGGCCCCGTGGTACTGGTAGACGGTCTTACGGGTCCCGACACGAACTACCGCACCGGCCGCTGGCTCGGCTTCTCTCAGGCCGACCTTGAAGCAATCGTAGATCTCGGCAGTGCGCAGACGTTCACGCAGGCCGGCGTGCACACCTGTGTGGAAAAGGGCGACTGGGTGTTTGATGCGCGCGGCGTTGAAATCAGCATCTCCGACGACGGCGAGAACTTCCGTCCCGTGGCTTCGGAATACTATCCCGAGATGAAGGAGACGGATGCCAACAAGGTTTACAACCACGTGCTCACCTTTGCCCCCGTCACCGCCCGCTTTGTCAAGGTGAAAGCCCTCTCCGAGCACTGCATGCCGGCGTGGCACGGCTCGGCAGGCAAGGCAGGCTTCCTGTTTGTGGACGAAATCATCGTGAAATAAATAAGAAATAAAAGCATATCCCCGGGAAAGTCCTGCTTTCTCGGGGAATTTTTTGTGTGATTATGCACAGGCGCAGCTGTCAAGTTGTCTTTTATTTCTTTTCCTGGCACTCAATGAACTGTTTGCGTTTGCCTTTCATACTTAAAAAATTTTCCCAACCCCTTTATAAATTAAATTTTGCCGTAGATAATGTTTGTTCAGCAGTGTTGAATATATGTTCAGCACTGCTGAATAAGTGTTCAACACTGTTGAATAAGCGTTCAGCACTGCTGAATAGAAATTATCTCGCCAGAAAATGAAACTTTGCTGGCACACAATAAAAATTTCCTGCCTTATGCTGAAATTTTTTACGCATAAAATTGCAGCCTTGAAAAACCCTGAAAATTTTCTGTAAAATCACTTTTCTGCTAAGATAATTTGCCTTACCTTTGCCAAGCAAAAAGAACAAGAAGAAAGCAAAGTTTCCCGTTTTGAAATCTATTTCGCTTGATTTTTAGCGTTTTGCGATTTTATGATGAAGCAAAAGTTTTCCATTTTGGGAAACATGCAAATTTCTTTTCGCATTATAGTTTTACAAAATATTTATTCCAAACACTTTCCTTTCGGACAGGATTTTCGCCTTTTCCGCAGGGAAACAGCCCATTATCAAGCCCTATGAGTTACGACTCCTTTATTATCACCAAGCGCGACGGCACAACAGAGCCTTTCTCGCTCGACAAAATCAAAAGTGCCATTCTCAAAACCTTTGCCTCGACCGGCGACCCGCTCAACGCGGAGCAGTTGAAAGCCATCACCGACCACCTGCGCTTCTGCAACGGCATGAGCGTGGAGGACATACAGAACCAAGTGGAGGTGGCGCTGATGTCAGAACGCCATTTCAAGGCCGCAAAAGCTTTCATGCTCTACCGCAAGCGCCATGAGGACGACCGCGAAACGGCTGACAAACTCCGCTTCCTCATCAACTATTGCAACTCGGCCAACCCCGCCACCGGCTCCAAGTACGACGCCAACGCCAACGTAGAGAACAAGAACATCGCCACGCTCATCGGCGAACTGCCCAAGCAGGGCTTTATCCGCCTGAATCGCCGTCTGCTTTGCGACAAGATTAAAGCCCTCTACGGCAAGGAAACCGCCGACCGCTACATATATCTCCTCAAGAACCATTATATATATAAGAACGACGAGACGAGCCTCGCCAACTACTGCGCCTCGATCACGATGTACCCGTGGCTGCTCGGCGGCACGAAGAGCATCGGCGGCAACTCCACCGCGCCCACGAATCTCAAATCGTTCTGCGGCGGCTTCGTAAACATGGTGTTCATCGTTTCGAGCATGCTTTCAGGCGCCTGCGCCACGCCGGAGTTCTTGATGTATATGAGCCACTTCCTCGAAAAGGAATATGGCGCGGACTACTACAAGCGTGCCGGCGACCAGGCCGACCTCTCGCTCCGCGCCCGCACCATCGACAAGGTCATCACCGACAGCTTCGAGCAGATAGTCTACTCCATCAACCAGCCCACGGGCGCGAGAAACTTCCAGTCGGTGTTCTGGAACATCAGCTATTACGATAAAAACTATTTCGAAAGCATCTTCGGCAACTTCTACTTCCCCGACGGCTCGCAGCCCTCTTGGCCCGCCGTGAGCTGGCTGCAGAAGCGCTTCATGCGCTGGTTTAACGAGGAGCGCACGAAGGCCGTGCTCACGTTCCCCGTGGAGACCATGGCGCTGCTCACGAAGGACGGCGACGTAATCGACAAGGAATATGGCGACTTCACTGCCGAGATGTATGCCGCCGGCCACTCTTTCTTCTCTTCACCTACATGAGCGATAATGCCGACTCGTTGGCATCGTGCTGCCGCCTGCGCAACGAAATCCAGGACAACGGCTTCAGCTACACCCTCGGCGCGGGCGGCGTGAGCACCGGTTCGAAATCGGTGCTGACGGTAAACCTCAACCGCTGCATCCAGCAGGCCACGCGCGAGGGCAAGCCTTACATCGAGTACCTCGAAGACATCGTTGACCTCGTTCACAAGGTGCAGATGGCCTACAACGACAACCTCAAAGACTTGATGGACAAGGGTATGCTGCCGCTCTTCGACGCCGGCTACATCAACATTCGCCGGCAATACCTCACCGTGGGCGTGAACGGCATGGTGGAAGCCGCCGAAAGCCTCGGCATGACGATTTCCGACAATGAAGAATATGCCTCGTTCGTATCGTCGGTGCTCGGCGTGGTGGAGAAATTCAACAAGAAATATCGCACGAAGGACTTGCTCTTCAACTGCGAAATGATTCCGGCAGAAAACGTGGGCGTGAAGCACGCGCGCTGGGACCGCGAGGACGGATATTTCGTGCCGCGCGACTGCTACAACAGCTATTTCTACGTTGTGGAAGACCCCAACACGGACATCATCGAGAAGTTCCGCCTGCACGGCCGCAAGTACATCGAGCACCTCACGGGCGGCAGTGCACTCCATGCCAACCTCGAAGAGCATCTCTCCGCGCCGCAATATCGCCAGCTGCTGCGCGTGGCGGCAAAGGAAGGCTGCAACTACTTCACCTTCAACATTCCCAACACGCTCTGCAACGACTGTGGGCACATCGACAAGCGTTACCTCAAGGAGTGTCCTCACTGCCACAGCAAGAACGTGGATTACATGACGCGCATCATCGGCTACCTTAAGCGCGTGTCGAACTTCTCGCTCGACCGCCAGAAAGAAGCCGCACGACGTTTCTATGCGAAAGTGAAGCAAGATGCTTAAATACGTCAACTACGATATTGTGTTCCAAGAGTTTCCCGACGAGGTGACGCTGGCCATCAACCTTTCGCTTTGCCCGAACGGCTGCCCGGGCTGCCACAGCGCGTATCTCAAAGACGACATCGGCGAGGAGCTGACGGAGGAACGGCTCTTTGCCCTGCTCGACGATGTGGAAGGCGAGGTGACCTGCGTGGGGTTGATGGGCGGCGACAACGATCCCGCCGCCGTGCAGCGGTTGGCGCAGGCTGTGAAGCAGAGGTTCGGAGACAGGCTCAAGACCGGCTGGTACTCTGGCCGCGATGAGTGGCCTACTGACCGCGCCGCGTTCGACTACGTGAAACTCGGCCCGTACCGCGCCGAACAGGGACCGCTCAAGTCGCCCAGTACCAACCAGCGCCTGTATCGCCAAAAGGCGGACGGCTCTTTCGAGGACATAACAAGGCGGTTTTGGCAACCGGCTTAATGTTAAATGAATAAAATATTTTAGGGATGTGCTACGCAATATTGGCACATCCCTTGTTTTTGTGCCAGTATCTTGCGGAAAAAGAAAAGGCGAAAAGCAATTTTTTTTGCCTTTTCATATAAGAAAAGTTTAAATTGTTCGTTTCGTCTAAGCATAAATTCGTAATTTTGCCCCCGAAAATCAAAGGTTTCCATTTGTTCGTGCAAAAAAACGCAACAGATAGGCGTGGGCGCATCGTGCTTTGAGGAAGTCTAACTTCCTTATTTGCATATAATAAACCGCAAGCGCACAAAGGCTAAATAGCATCTATATTGCAGCATTTTCCCTTCTAATGGTAATGGGATGGCTGTTCGTTCATCTTTTTTCAAAACACCTTTACGTAGATACTTACCGAAAGCAGATGTTCTTTCTTAACAAATTTAAATATTTTCTCGTTGCTCTTGCCATGATGGCGGGGGTACAAATTGTTAATGCGCAGCGCGTGTCGCTGAAAACCAACGGGCTTTATTGGTTGGCTACAAGTCCCAACCTGGGCACAGAGCTAAGAATGTCGCGCCACTTTACACTCAACCTTGAAGCTGCCGGCAATCCGTTTACGATAGGTGGCCATAAAATGCGCCACGCATCGGTCTTTCCCGAATTGCGCTATTGGTTTGCCGGCCGTCCGCAGGTGCAGCATTTTGCCGGCGTTATGGCTTTGGCCTCTGTCTTCGACATGGAGTTTAAAGGCAATTTGCACCAAGGCGTTGCCGGAGGGCTGGGTCTTACTTATGGCTATAGTTTTGTGCTTTCCAAGCGTTTGAGTTTGGAAACGACCGTTGGCCTGGGTGCGGTGTGTTATAAAGAAAGAAAGTATCCGGTAAATACAATTAAACCAAATAGTTTCAATCACAATGGTATTGCTCTGACGCCTACTAAAATCGGCGTCTCAATTGTGTATATATTAAAATGATTAGGAAAATAAAGATGTCCAATAATATTTTCGGCAAGATAGGCACCCTTTTGTTGTTGCTTACGGTCTGCTATTTCTTTTCCCCGCAGGTTGCGTATGGGCAGGATAACTTTATTTTTAACAAATGGATGGACCGTGAACGGATCTACGAGGGAGTAAAGGGCTATGAGGAAGGGGCGTATGTATCCAAAGAA
>SFPF01000050.1 GCA_004552155.1 Bacteroidales bacterium | reverse complement strand
CTTCCGTGGTGATTCCTAATTCAGTGACCAGCATTGGGGAGGGTGCTTTCTATAGATGCGCAGGTCTGACTTCCGTGGAGATTCCTAATTCAGTGACCAGCAGCATTGGGGAGTATGCTTTCAATGAATGCGAAAGTCTGACTTCCGTGGTGATTCCTAATTCAGTGACCAGCATTGGGGATTGGGCTTTCTATCATTGCAGAAGTCTGACTTCCGTGGTGATTCCTAATAGTGTGACCAGCATTGGGGAGAATGCTTTCTTAAATTGCACCGGCTTAACCTCAGTTACAATTCCAGAGGGTGTTACAAGCATAGGCTATGACGCTTTCGGGGGCTGTTCGGCCCTAACCACAGTAACCCTCCCGAAGGGGGTGAAAAAAATGCCTGACGCTTTCCTTAACTGTACTGGTATAACTACTATCAATATCCCAGCCAAGAAGACCGACTACTACAAGAAACGCCTGCCCGAGGAACTCCACCAGTTCATCGTGGAGATGGAGCCTGAGAAGAAGGCAAAGAAAAAGTAATGACGCTCATGGTGAAACCATATCTCCCGGTTGTGCACAACCGGGAGATAACTTGCAGTGTGAATAACTAAAAAGGCGATAAAAGGCAAGCATTAATGCTTGCCTTTTTAATTGGATTAAGGAGTAAAAAACGCTGTTTTTGTTTCCTGTGGGAAATAAAATTGCTATATCGATCAATCTGACAGTAAATCTTAGTTTGGGTGGCGCATTGATGAAGTCAGGAGGGGAAGTCAGTATTAACTTCGTTGAACCTGCTTGCGCTCGCTGTAAGATTAAAGTAAACTTGTATCTCGCTCGCTTAATCGCAGCATTGTCGAACCCTGTGGCTTTCGTCGCTACCTCTGTCGGGATGACAGATTCGTAGATAAAGCGATTATGTAAACGCCGGTGCAGCACTTCAGTACATACGCTTCAAGGTCTCGTCATCCACAACCTTGCCAATGGTGGGAGCATTGGGGAACGGTGCGTTGATGAAGTCTTTCAACAGCCTCTCATCCAATCCATTCCCTGTAATTTGGCCTATAATGTCACGGAAAGTCCAGTGAGCCTGAATTTTGCCTGTGTCGTTGAATATCGGAATTACATTGAAATCCAGTCTCGTCTGAAGATAATCCTTGAAAACCACAAACTTTAGCAAACAGGCTGCACTGTTGTCAAGCAGTTTGTCAAACGGAATGTTGGTCAAGGATTGCAATGTCTTTTCCAAATCAGCGACAGCAACAGCCTCATCGGCTTGTCGGTTTGAATTGAGGGCCTCAGCCAGTGCAGTGCATTGTTTGTTGAGTATGGTATATACCTTGTCGGCAAATGCAAACAGAGAATGGTGGCAGATGTAGACCATGAGGTTTGCCTGCTTCTCAATATGGGCAAGTTGCTTTACGTCGCTGGGCAAGAGTCTCTTTGACAACGGCAACAGTTCCACAATTGCATTCTGCAAATCGGTCAATACTACACACATGCTTTCGGCCGCCTCCAAAAGTTCGGGATAATCATTTTCCAAAAAATCTCTCAATGTGTAAGGATTGCTGGTTTTTCTAATTACAAGCATAATATTGTTTTTTATGTTATCACTGATTTACTTTCTCCGCGACAGACATGGCAAAGGTAGCAATAAAATCTGAGAAGCTCTCTCCTTTTGGAGGCTGCATTCGGTTTGCACTACTTTTGGGAGATAAGGAACTGGAGCACTTTGCAAAATGCGGGTTCTTTATTCGTAGCGCATGGTCTTGGCGGGCTTGATGATGCCCACGATGAAACTGGGCAGGACGAGGGCAAGCAGCGTGACGAGCAGCGTGCCGGCGTTGATGAGCAGGAAGAGGGGGACGTCGAACGCCACGGGGGCGCGGTCGACATAGTAGACCGAGGGGTCGAGGCGCACGATGCCGAAGAAATGCTGCAGGGCGAGTATGCCCAGCCCCACAGCGTTGCCCCACAGCATACCGCGCGAGAGAATGAGGGCGGAGAGCCAGAGAAACACGCTGCGCACCGTGCCGCCGCGCGCGCCAAGGGTTCAATATTAATATAAGCAGGCTGCACATCATTGTCACCACCGCCACCACAGTCATGAGGGCGAGGATTACGAGCACGTTCATATCGAGCAGTTCGAGCCATGCCGACACGGAGGCCGTGCGCGGGTTCTCGCGCAGACTCTGCGAGAGATATGTACCGCCATCGCGGTCAGTGCGGCCGTTGAAGCGACCGGCCAGTGCTATCTGCGCTGCATCGATGCCGCCGTCGTCGGGCAGCGTATTGACAGCGGCGATGTCGGTAACGGCGAAGAAGCGGTCAAACTGCGGCATGTGGGTGTCGTAGATGCCCACGATGTCGAAGCGGCGCATCTTCACGGTGCGCTCGAAGAAATAGGCGGCGATGCGGTCGCCACGCTTCAACTTGAGTTGGTCGGCCGTAAGGCGCGAGAGGAGGATTTCGCGCTTGCCGCGCTCCGTACCCACGGCGGGCAGGCGGCCTTCGGCGAGGCGGCTTTTGAGAAACGCCGTGTCGTAGTCCGCGCCGATGCCTTTGAGGGTGATGGCCGCGTAGGCATCGTCGGTTTTGAGAATGCCGCTCTTGGTTGAAAAACGCGCGAAGCGGCTGCCGGGCGGCAGGCAGGCACGCACGTCGCGCTCCACACCCTCGTCTATGACAATGGGCGCGGCTTCGGGATTGTAGAAAGAAAGGGGATTGAGCAGCGTGATGTGGGAGGCAAAGCCAGAGAGCGTGGCACGGATCTCACGCTGAAAACCGCGCACAACGCCCACGGTGACAATCATCACCGCAAGGCTCACAGCTACGCTGATGGTAGACACACGCACCGCCGGGCGCGAGGCTTTGGCCTTGTTCTCCCCATCGGCGCGGAAGAAGCGGGCGGCAAGAAAAAAGGGCAGTTTACTCATTGTCTACTGACGTGCGCCCGGGATATGCCTGCAAGGCTTTGCCCAGCACGGTGAGGGCATCGGTAAGGTCTTCTTTTTTGAGCACGTAGGCGATGCGCACCTGATTGATGCCTGCGCCGGGCGTGGTGTAGAAGCCGGCAGCGGGCGCCATCATCACGGTCTTGCCTTCGTAAGAGAAGTCTGTGAGGCACCATGCGCAGAACTTTTCGGCATCGTCCACGGGCAGCTTTGCCACGGTGTAGAACGCGCCCATCGGTATGGGCGAGTACACGCCGGGAATGCGGTTAAGCCCGTCGATGAGGCATTTGCGCCGCTCTACGTATTCGTCGTATACCTCTCGGGCATAATCCTGCGGCTCGTCGAGCGAAGCCTCTGCCACAAGCTGGCCAAGCAGCGGGGGACTGAGCCGCGCCTGGCAGAACTTCATCACCGCGCCTCGCACCTCGGCGTTCTTGGTGATGAGCGCGCCGATGCGTATGCCGCACTCGCTGTAACGCTTCGACACGGAGTCAATGAGCACCACGTTTTGCTCGATGCCTTCGAGGTGGCAGGCTGAAATATAAGGCGAGCCGGTGTAGATGAACTCGCGATACACCTCATCGGAGAAGAGGTAAAGGTCGTACTTCTTGACGAGGTCGCGGATTTGGTTCATCTCGCGGCGCGTATAAAGATAGCCCGTCGGGTTGTTGGGATTGCAGATGAGAATAGCCCGCGTGTGCTCGTTGATGAGTTCCTCGAACTTCTCCACCTTCGGCAGCGAAAAGCCCTCCTCTATCGTAGTGGCTATGGTGCGGATGCGCGCGCCTGCCGAAATGGCAAAGGCCATGTAGTTGGCATAAGCAGGCTCGGGCACGATGATTTCATCGCCGGGATTAAGGCACGACATGAAGGCGAAGAGCACCGCCTCCGAGCCGCCGGCTGTGATGATGATGTCGTCGGGCGAAAGGCGGATATCATATTTCGCATAATAGTGCGTGAGCTTTTCGCGATAGGAACGGAAGCCTTGGCTCGGGCTGTACTCCAAGACGCTGCGGTCGATGTGCTTCAACGCGTCGAGGCCTGCCTGCGGCGTGGGCAGGTCGGGCTGGCCGATATTGAGGTGGTAGACATGAATGCCCCGTTCCTTGGCAGCCGTTGCCAGCGGCGCAAGCTTGCGGATAGGCGATTGGGGCATTTCCATGCCGCGATTTGAGATTTTCGGCATAATATATGATATTGTATGCTTTGAGTTGGTTTTTTATGGCCACGAATTATTTCTTTTTGCCCACGAATTTCAGATTTTTTGCCCACGAATTTCACGAATTTACACGAAACATGCTCAATTATATTAATGGCGACCTGATCGGTCGCACGAATTTTCACTAATTCAATATTTTCGGCTGTGCTCGGCATTATTTCTTGAGATTTTCGGCTGCGCTCGGCAATATGAGCAAGCTCTATTGCACTCGCTTGCACGAAAATTCGTGAGATTAGTGCGACCGACCAGGTCGCCATTTTAATCATTGAAAGAGATTAGTGTAAATTTCTTGATATTTTCGGCTGCGCTCGGCATAGCTCGAACAAGTTCGGCTCTGCACTCGCTTGCACGAAAATTTGCTTTTGAGATTTTCGGCTGCGCTCGGCATAGCTCGAACAAGTTCGGCTCTGCACTCGCTTGCACGAAAATTCGTGAAATTCGTGGGCAAATAAATCGTTCTTGGGTGGGGCGTTTTCCGAAACGCTCCCGCTTTTGCTGCAAAGTTAAGAACTTATAAGCAAGTATTCGCTAATTGCTATCCGTTAATCGCTAAAAAAAAGGCATTATATGCGCAGAAACTGCGTTTTTTCTGCTAAATTTGCAGTCATTAAAGTCGCCTATCGACGGACGCTACCGCAGCAAAACCGAAGCCTTGGCTAATTATTTTTCGGAATACGCTCTGATGAAATATCGCGTCCGCGTGGAAATCGAGTATTTTATCACACTTTGCGAACTGCCTTTGCCGCAGCTTGAGGCTTTTCCCCACGATTTATTCCCCCGCCTGCGCAGCATCTACCAGGAGTTTTCGGAGAAAGATGCCGCCCGCGTCAAGGACATCGAAAGCGTGACGAACCACGATGTGAAAGCCATCGAGTATTTCATCAAAGAACAGTTCGACGCTATCGGCGGCTTGGAAAGTTTCAAGGAATTTATCCATTTCGGCCTCACGTCCCAGGACATCAACAACACGTCGTTCCCCCTCATGCTCAAAGACGCGCTCGCCGAGGTCTACGTGCCGCAGGTTGAGGGAGGAACTCATCGCGCAGCTCAACGCTTACGCGGAGGAGTGGAAAGACATTCCCATGCTGGCCAAGACGCACGGCCAGCCGGCCTCGCCCACCCGCCTCGGCAAGGAGGTCAAGGTGTTTGCCTACCGTCTCGAGCAGCAGCTCGCCGCGCTCAATGCCTGCACGCTGACGGCCAAGTTCGGCGGCGCAACGGGCAACTACAACGCGCACCACGTGGCCTACCCCGCCTACGACTGGCGCGCCTTCGGCGACCGCTTCGTGAGCGAGAAGCTCGGATTGAAGCGCGAAACCTTCACCACGCAGATTAGCAACTACGACAGCCTCGCCGCCGTGTTCGACGCGATGAAGCGCATACATACGATCATCATCGACCTCGACCGCGATTTTTGGCAGTACGTTTCGATGGAATATTTCAAGCAGCGCATCAAGCAGGGCGAGGTGGGCTCGAGCGCAATGCCCCACAAGGTGAACCCCATCGACTTCGAGAACTCCGAGGGCAACCTCGGCATGGCCAATGCCCTCCTCGAGCACCTCAGCCGCAAGCTCCCCATCAGCCGCTTGCAGCGCGACCTCACCGACTCTACCGTAATACGCAACATCGGCGTGCCTATGGGCCACGCCCTCATCTCTTTCCAAAGCACGCTCAAAGGCCTGCGCAAACTGCTGCTCAACGAAGAAGCCATCAGCCGCGACCTCGACTGCTGCTGGGCAGTGGTGGCAGAGGCTATCCAGACCATACTGCGCCGCGAGGCTTACCCCCACCCCTACGAGGCACTCAAAGCCCTCACGCGCACCAACGCCGCCATCACCGAAGAAAGCATACACAACTTTATCGCCTCTCTCGAGGTGAGCGATGCCGTGAAGGCAGAGCTTATGGCCATCGCGCCCCACAATTACACAGGCCTATAAATAATAGAAACGTTTTTAGTAAACGAGTAGACGAGTAAACAAGTAAACGAGTAAACAAGGAAAATTTCGTGCAAGCGAGAGCAGAGCCGAACTTGTTCGGGCTATGCCGAGTGCAGCCGAAAATCTCAAAGAAAACAAGACAAGTTACTCATTTTAAAATATAAATAGCACGACATTTACATAATGTCGACTGCGCTCGGCAATTTAAGTAAACTTAATTGCGCTCGCTTGCACGACATTTCTGTCTCGTCTACTCGTTTACTCGTCAACTTGTCTACTAAATAAAAAACTTATCCAACACAATCATTTCTAAATTTCCACAACCATGAGTGAAGAAGTATTTGGCACAGGCCAAACAGAAAACACAGAGCATGCAGGCAGCCGCGAGGGCTTCTACGCATCGCAGTCGGGCGATAACTCAGAACGCCGCCCTTATCAAAACAATTCCTACAACAATGGCGGCTACCGTCCGCGCTTTAATTCAGGAAACCGCTACGGCGGTGCAAATGGAGAGGGCGGCTATCGTCCGCGCTATCAAAACGCCGGAGGCTACCGTCCGCGCACCAACAATTATGGCGACCAAGAAGGCACAGCCTACGGCGAACGCCCCCGCCAAAACGGAGGCTACAATAACGGCTACCGCCAGCAGGGCGGCTACAACCGTCAGGGCGGTTACCGCCAGCAAGGGCAGGGCAATTATCGCCCTTACAACAGCGACCGCCCCGCTTACCGTCCCAACCGCTTCAACGCAGGCGAAGCAACCGACAACTTTGACGAGGGCACGGGCTTCCGCCCCAACCGTCCCGCACAGGGCGGCTACCGCCCGCGCACCGGCGGCTACAACAACGGCTACAACCGCCAGCAAGGGGGCTATAATCGCCAGGGCGGTTACAACAACGGCTACAACAACCGCCGCCAGGGCGGCTACGACCCCCACGCCAAGTACTCGCAGAAAAAGCGCCTTGAATATAAAGAGGAGCACATCGACCCCAATGCACCGATTCGCCTCAACCGCTATCTTGCCAACGCCGGCATTTGCTCGCGCCGCGATGCCGATAAATACATCGAGGCAGGCGTAGTGACGGTAAACGGCGAAGTGGTTACCGAACTCGGCACGAAGGTGCTCCGCTCCGACGTGGTGCAGTTCCACGAACAGCCTGTAAAGATTGAGAAGAAGGTTTACGTGCTCCTCAACAAGCCCAAAGGCTACGTTACCACGAGCGAAGACCCGCAGAACCGCAAGACCGTGATGGACCTCGTGAAGAACTGCTGCCCCGAGCGCATCTACCCCGTAGGCCGCCTCGACCGCAACACCACGGGCGTACTGCTGCTCACCAACGACGGCGACATGGCCTCCAAGCTCACGCACCCCAAGTTCCTCAAAAAGAAAATCTATCACGTTTATCTTGATAAAAACCTCACGGCAGCCGACCTCAACCAAATCGCCGAGGGCATCACGCTCGAAGACGGTGACATCAAGGCCGATGCCATCGAATACGCCAGCCCCACCGACAAGAAGCAGATCGGCATCGAAATCCATAGCGGCCGCAACCGCATCGTACGCCGCATCTTCGAAAGCCTCGGCTACCACGTCACGAAACTCGACCGCGTGTACTTCGCCGGCCTCACCAAGAAGAACGTGAAGCGCGGCGACTGGCGCTTCCTCACAGAAAAGGAAGTAAACATGCTCCGCATGGGCGCGTTTGAATAAGCCAACCATTTTTAGTAAACAAGTAAACGAGTAAACGAGTAAACAAGTAAACAAGTAAACGAGTAAACAAGACAAGTTACTCATCTTAAAATATAATTAGCACGACATACCTGTCTCGTCTACTCGTTTACTCGTCAACTCGTCTACTAAAAGACAAATCTGTCTCGTCTACTCGTTTACTCGTCAACTCGTCTACTAATAAACGTACAAATAAATTATAATCATCATGATTAGAACCAGAATATCCGACCTCCTCGCCCGCACCGACTTCGGTGCAGAGGTGTGCGTCAAAGGCTGGGTGCGCACAAAGCGCGGCAGCAAATCAGTGAACTTCATCGCCCTCAACGACGGCTCAACCATCAAGAACGTGCAAATCGTGGCAGATGTGGAGAAGTTCGACGAAGAAACCCTCAAGCAAATCACCACCGGCGCATGCCTCTGCGTTGAAGGCACACTCGTAGAGAGCCAAGGCGCGGGACAGAGCGTGGAGATACAGGCCACGGCCATCACCGTTTACGGCACCTGCGGCGCGGACTATCCCATGCAGAAGAAGGGGCAGACCTTCGAATATATGCGCCAGCACGCCCACATGCGCCTGCGCACCAACACCTTCGGTGCCGTGATGCGTATCCGCCACAACATGGCAATGGCCATCCACCGCTATTTCCACGAGCACGGCTTCTACTATTTCAACACGCCCATCATCACCGCCAGCGACTGCGAAGGCGCGGGGCAGATGTTCCAGGTGACCACCAAGAACCTCTACGACCTCAAGAAGGACGAGGAGGGCAAGATTGACTACTCCGACGACTTCTTCGGAAAAACCACGTCGCTCACCGTGAGCGGACAGCTCGAAGGCGAACTCGGCGCCACCGCGCTCGGCGCAATCTACACCTTCGGCCCCACCTTCCGCGCTGAAAACTCTAACACGCCGCGCCACCTCGCCGAGTTCTGGATGATTGAGCCGGAAGTAGCCTTCTACGACATCAACGACAATATGGACCTCGCCGAGGACTTCATCAAGTACTGCGTGCGCTGGGCACTCGACAACTGCGCCGACGACCTCGACTTCCTCAACAAGATGATCGACAAGACGCTGCTCGAACGCCTCCACTTCGTCGTCGAGCACGACTTCGTGCGCCTCACCTACACCGAGGGCATCGAAATCCTCGAAGCCGCCATCAAGAACGGCCGCAAATTTGAGTTCCCCGTATATTGGGGCTGCGACCTCGCCAGCGAGCACGAGCGCTACCTCGTAGAGGAGCACTTCAAGCGTCCCGTAATCCTCACGGACTATCCTAAGGAAATCAAGGCCTTCTACATGAAGCAGAATGCCGACGGCAAGACCGTCCGCGCCATGGACGTACTCTTCCCGCAGATTGGCGAAATCATCGGCGGCTCGGAGCGCGAGGAGAGCTACGAGAAGCTCACGCAGCGCATCGAAGAGCTGCACATTCCGATGAAAGACATGTGGTGGTATCTCGACACGCGCCGCTTCGGCACGTGCCCGCACTCCGGCTTCGGCCTCGGCTTCGAGCGACTCATTCTCTTCGTCACCGGCATGCAGAATATCCGCGACGTCATTCCCTTCCCCCGCACGCCGAAATCCGCAGAGTTTTAAGTATTCTGCCTTATCCTATAAAAAGCAACTTCGGGGCTGTGTCCAATATGCGATACAGTCCCGAAGTTGTTTTTGTGTATTACCCAATGCTTATAAAAATGGCACAAGATAAATCGGAACCAGCGAAACGTCTGCGTCCTGCGCGAAATCTTTGGTGTAAACCAAATACTTTCTGAACACCCGCGATGAATAACGCTTGCAAAATTCGTCCAGCGATTTATGCGCCTTATACCCAGACGACTTTACTTCAATCGGGCAAATCTTATGTCCATGAGCAATGAGGAAATCTATCTCGTAATAATGCTTTTCGTCCTTCGGCCACGTGTGATAGAAAAGTTTATTCCCAGTAGCCACAAGCATCTGTGCCACAAAGTTTTCATAAACGTAACCGAGATTAGCAGAAAGTTTGTCCGATAGCAACTTTTCATAAATAACGTTTTCCGTAAAATCTTTATCCCAAAAAGCCAAAGTAACGAATAGACCGGTATCGCCAACAAACAACTTATACTTATTAAAATCAGAACTTAACGACATGCCGACATTAGGGTCGCTCGTGTGATAGACCACATTTACGGTTTTGCTGTCTTCCAAATTCTTGAACATTTCCTCGATTTTCATTTCGTCTACTGCTCCAATGGCTGTATAAGGCACATATCGCGAAGCATTTCGGGTCAGCGCGGCAGGTATTGACAGAAACATTCGCGACACACGGCCGGAGGGATCGATTTTAAGGAAATCATCTTCGTATAGTTTTATAATACGCCGCTTTGCCTCGTCAACCTTTTGGAAATTATTTGTGTCGATATAGGCATTCACTGCTTGCGGCATTCCGCCCACCAGCATATAGAGTCGCATATCCCTAAGTGCCGTTCGATGCGCCGCTTTGAGCGGAGACTTCATGTCCCAAAACTTGCGCAGCAAAGGCACGGAAACCGTGTCGCCCAAAGCCCAGCGAAATTCCTCGTAATCCATCGGATACATTTGCAGGCGGTCTTCTTCGCTCGGAATAGTAATAAACTCCGTGTTCTTCTTTATACTGATAAGCGAGCCTGTTTCTATATAATCGTACCTGCCGTCGGCAACCAGATATTTGATAGATTGCCGAGCAGCCGGGCATTGTTGCACCTCATCAAAGATAATCACCGATTGGCGTTTAGAGAGCACGGTCTTATACAACTGTTGCAGTCGGAGGAATACAAAGTCAAGGTCCATCAAATCGTCGAACAGACTTTTTACCTCCTGACTTGCTTTATTGAAGTCTATCAGTATATACGACTTGTATTCATTCTTTGCGAATTGCTCAACGATTGTCGACTTACCAACGCGCCGCGCCCCCTCGATGAGCAAGGCCGTCTGCCCGTTATTGGTACGCTTCCAATCTAAGATTTTGTCGTAAATTTTGCGCTTGAATATCCTCTCAGCCATTTGTCATGAATTAAAAAACAGTTATACCTTTCAATTTCAATCGTCTAACTACTGCAAAACTACAAAAAAACACATTCCCCCGAAATTTTTCAGGGCAAAAATCCACATTCCCCCAAAATTTTTTAGGGCAAAAATCCACATTCCCCCGAAATGTTTGGGTATTTCCCGCACCGAAAGAGACAGAAAAAGGAGCGCCCCACACGGGACGCTCCTTCGTATTATTGATATTTACCATTCGGTGCACTCTGCGGGCGTTTGCTAAATAGCGTGCAAACGAAAATTCGTGAGATTCGTGGGCAAAACACAAATCCTTCGTGGTGCCTATTTCACCAAAATACGCTTCCCGTCCACGACATACACTCCACGAGACAACTTCTCTGAAGACGAGAGCCGGATGCCCGACAGCGTATAAACCACGCGCTGACCAGACGAACCATCAAGGCGCACGGCAGCGATAGAGGTTGCTTTCATCGCAGCCCTGGAACACATATGCATCATTACTCTCCACCTCGGGCGGCGTGATGGTAGCGCCGTAAGCCACATCCTGCGTGGCATAAAGCTCGCGGTCAAGATAATAGAACGCCTTATACGTGTTAAGCGTGAAAACAGCATTCACCGTAACATCCCTGGCAGGCATTGTTTCAGGCAGATTATCCCAACCCGTAAACGTATAACCCACCTTCTCGGGCTGTTCGGGCAAAGTGATAGCATCGCCCTCACACAAAGAATACTCAGCATACGTCTCGCCATCTACAACGAAAGTCAAAGTGTGTTGCTGGGCAGCCTCAGAGGCGACAAGCGTGGCGGCTGCATTAGGCGCAGGAACCTCGATGCCCGTGCGCAGGGAGAGGAGAATGCCCGTAAGCGGCACGTTGTAAGAACCAACCGACAAAGGTTCGGCGGCATTCAGAATAAGCGAGAAAATCACGCCCTCATTGCCCGCAATCGCCTGATTCGTGGCCGAGAAACCGGCGATGCGCAGCGTACCGTCGGCCAGAGTATTAGCCATCAGCGTGTGACCAAGCGTGCGGTCGCCGGGGCGCAGTGTGCCTTCTGCCAATGCCACGCCGTTGGGCAAGGCAATGTCCATTTGAAAGGCCGTGAGATTCGTAGTGCCGGGATTGAGGAGCGCCACGTTCAGTTCCCAGTTACGTCCGGCGCGGGTTTCAGTTATGGTGGCCTGCACCGTGCAGTCGTTTACATCGGCAGCCTGTGCGGCAGGCGCGGTGAAGCAGGCGGCGGAAAGGACAGACAATATTATATATATGTATCGTTTCATGGGGTTGTTGTTTCTAATAAACGAGTTTTTTAGTAGACGAGTAGACAAGTAAACAAGTAGACGAGTTTTTTCATTATTACTCACTTCATTTTACCAAAATCTTCTTATTATTCACAATGTACAGGCCGGAAGGCAGAGCGATGCGCTGCTTGCCGCCCGCAAGGTTAACAGAGCGGAAGAGGCGGCCGTCGGCGGTGTACACCTTCACGCTACCCTGCGCAGGCGCATCGAGGTAGAGGGCATCGCCGCCCGTAGCATCTATGTCCTTAACCGCGTCAATGCCAGTTGTTGCATCCATATCGAAAGTTGCGGAGCGCGGCATGAGGCGCAACTCCTCGCCGGCAGCATTCACAAGCGTGGCATCATCGATACTGAGCACACGGTGTTCGGCAGCCACGAAGTCCTCAGCCGTCACGTAGAGGTCGAGCACAGCCTCGCCGGCAGGTAGCACTTCATTGGCAGCGCCGTACACAGCCACGCGGTAACGCCCTTCGCCAAGATCGGCTATGCGGTAGGCGCGTCCCTCCCAAGCCTCGGGCAGCGAGAGGTCCTGGAGCGCAATGCCTTCGGGAAGCAGCACATCAAACTGAACGGCTGCATAACCCATTTCGCTATCAATACAGAACTTGACAGGCACACGCGACACGCCCCCTATCCTTGCAGCGAACGCCTGCGGACGCACAGTTGCCGCAGAGTGCGGCAGGAGCTGCATGCGCTGAGTATTGGCAGGCTGCTGCATGACAAGAGCAACGATATGCACGGCATCGTTCACCGTGATTTCCTTGTTCTCATCAGCATCTGCCTGATTGAAATCAAAGGTTTCGTTTTCAATTCCGAGAATATTGTTCATCACGCACACCACGTCGGCAATACTGATTGCACCGTCGAGATTCACATCGCCGTGCTCTATGGCCGGCTCCTGCGTGAGGTCGTAAGTCTGAAGGTTGCGGTAAATATAATCGGCATGCTGCTGCAACCACGTTTTGCAATTAGAAACAAACGTATCGTACTTGCTGCCATCACCCCATTTCGTGGCATTATGCACAAAAGAAGAATTAGCAAAGGCATAATAGTCGTCCACATATTCCAAAAGCTCATCAAAGTCGTTTTCAAGGAACTTTGTCCAAAGGGCATACGTGGCACGTTTCACTTTATCGCTGTTATAGAATAGATTCGTGAAGAAGGGACGCCCTTTGTCGTAATAAGCCGTAAAGAAATTCTGTTCGGCATTACGCTCACAATAGGATGTGGTGCCTTCATAACCAAAGCCCCAGTCGAAGTCCCATGCCGGACCAAAGACGTACTTGCTGTGGAGCGAGAGGAGGTCTTCTTTATAGAGGTACACGCTCTTGGGGTGCAGGAGCTCGAGGTTTTGCGAAAGCATATTCACGAGCATATAGCGGGC
>SFPF01000049.1 GCA_004552155.1 Bacteroidales bacterium | reverse complement strand
GGGCGGCATACGGGGCGATAGTTGCGGTGAGGCGGTGGCACAGGAGTGCTCCAGTTGGGGCGATGTGTGCCGGGGCGTACTACCGGAGCCGGACCCGAAGGTGGGCGATAGCCGGGCCAGTGGCTTACGCCGCCATTGTGCCCGTTGTGGATGCCATTGTTGCCGGGTTTACCGGGCTTGTGGTTCCCGTTGTGATTGCCGTTGTTGCCGGGTTTTGAGTTGCCGTTATGGTTGCCGTTGTTCCCCGGGCGGCTGTTGCCGTTATTGCCTGGGCGGCTGTTGTTTCCGTGGGCCAGAGGCAGAAGCCGTCGTGGTGCTTCACCACGGCGATACCGCCCTTCATGCCAGCATCTTTGGCGGCTTGGAGCCATTGCTTCGGGTTGGGCGCGGCGGTTGGGGCAAAGCGCGTTTCGGCTTCGTCGCCGTTGCCCCATTCGAGGCCGGTGTAAGTGTTCATGCCGTAGTGGAAGAAGGCATAAAATTCGGTTTCCTGCCATTTCAGCTGGCGCGGATGGGGCACGGGCTGTACGGGCACAGGCTCATTGTCGGGATTAGGCAGCGTTTCCGTTACCAGCGGAAGCTGCGCCATGCTGCTCATCGGCAGCAATCCCCCCAAAAGGAGTAAAGACTTGTAAAAGCTTTTCATGGTTATTAAAGAGATTTGAGGTAAAAAATATAATTGGTTTTTAAGTAGACGAGTAAACGAGTAAACAAGTAGACGAGTTGCTAAAAAATTATTCCGTCTTCTGAGGATAGCGCAGGTTTTCCTCTGTGGCTTTCTCCAACACCTCTTTGAGGTACTTGCGGGCTTCCCAACGTGCCATGGGAAGGTCGTGGAGCAGATAGTTGCCGCAGTCCTGCGGCGCCGCGCCCGGCACTTCGCCTTCAAAGTCTGCCACGAAGGTGAAGGTTTCCCGCATCAGCGGCAATATGTCTTCGGGCTGAAGGTCGCCGCGCATGAGGAGATAGTTGCCCGTGAGGCAGCCCATCGGTCCCCAATAAACGATGCGGTCCGCCCACTGCGGATTGTTGCGCAGGTAGGTGGCGGCGAGGTGCTCTATGGTGTGCAATGCTCCCTGCCCGAGCGCGGGCTCGCGGTTGGGCTCTTTCATGCGGATATCGAAAGTAGTGACTGTTTCGCCGCCCACGGCATCCTTGCGCGACACGTAAATGCCGCGTTTCAGGCGCAGGTGGTCTATGGTGAAGCTGGGGATTTTTTTCATCTTCTTTTTGGGATAGAAATTGATAGAGAGTATAGATTTTGTAGAGACTATATTTTATATATTGTGCGGGAGGTTTTCGAGAAAGAGCTTGGTGACACCGAAACTGCGCTGCGCCATAGTGCCCCAAAAGTCGTTGTACTGCTCGAAATGCCCCTCTGCGCCCGGCGTGTCGCTGATGATGCGGAAGGAGAGGAAGGGCACGCCCAAGAGATGGCAGGTCTGCGCTATGGCTCCGCTTTCCATGTCAACCGCCAAGGCTTCGGGATAGGTGGCTTTAATCTCCGCCAATTCGCCGGCAGAGGTGATAAACCGGTCGCCGCTGCAAATCAGTCCCGAATGGAGCGGCGTGGGCGAGGCCAGGCTTTCGGCGGCTCGGAGCAAGCGGCTGTCGGCTTCGAAATAGCGCGGCAGGCCTTGCACCTGCCCTTTCTCACTTTCCGGGCCGCAGTCCACGTCGTGATAGGCTACCTTTTGCCCCACCACCACGTGCATCACGCCCACCTTGGCTTCCAGTCCGCCCGCCACGCCCGTATTGATCACGGCGTCGGGTTTAAACTCATTGATGAGCGTGGCGGCGCAAAGCGCGGCGTTCACCTTTCCTATGCCGCTTTCGCCCAGGACGAGCGTATTGCCGCCCAGTTTGCCCGTAAGAAAACAGAGGTGCGCTGCGCGGACTTCGCGTGCATCGGTCAGCAGTGAGGCGATTTGCTCGTGCTCCTTATGCATCGCGTTAATAATTCCTATGGTCATAAAAAGGATTTTGCTTTTTCTTATAAGAAAGTTATGCAAAAATAATGCAACGCCTAAACATCTGCAAACTTTTTAGGTTTTTTATGGAGAAAGTCGGCAAAGAAAGGGCAGCGTTTTACGAGAAAGGAGGAGCTAAACCTTTGCATGCCCCCGTTCCATGGCAGACCGCGCGAAGCATCAGCAAGATATTTTTTATTATCCCCGAGAAAAATCTTCTTTTCTCCTTAATATTTTTTCCTGCCCTATAAGAAAGTTTTTGTTACAAACTTTGTAACACGTATTACAAACTTTGTAACATGTGTTAGAAACTTTGTAACAAGCGTTACAAACTTTGTAACAAAAAATATCTCGGAAATAATAAAAAAAGAAAGGCAGGGAGTAAAAACTCTCTGCCTAGAAAGGAAAAAATTAAAAGGGGATATTATTTCTCAGGTATGCGCTCGAGCGTTGCGGTGACGAACTTCCAGAAGCGGCCGACGCTCTCGATGTGGACGCGCTCGTTGGGCGTGTGCGGCGAGCGTATGGTGGGACCGAAGCTCACCAAGTCCATGTGCGGGCGGAACGTGCCGATGATGCCGCACTCCAAGCCGGCGTGCACCACGTTCACTTCATTTTCCACACCGAAGAGGTCGCGGTAAACGTCCTTCATGAGCGCCACGATTTCGCTCTTCTGGTTGGGCTGCCAAGCGGGGTATGCGCCCGAGAGCTCCACCTTCATGCCCGCCATTGCGAAGGCGCTCTCCAAGGCCTCGCAGCAGCATTCGCGCATCGTGTCGCGCGAGGAGCGCACCAGGATAAGGAACTCTGCCTTGCCGCCGCCAATCTTCACGATGGCGAGGTTGGAAGAGGTTTCCACGATGCCGGGATTTTCGGGAATGAAGCGCATCACGCCGTTGTGGCAGGCGCAGAGCGCGTCGATGAGGTTGTCCTGAATTTCTTCGGGCACATTGTGCTCGGGGCAAGCCACCTCCTCGACATCGAGCGCGAGGCTCTTCTCAATAAATCCGAACTCGGCGGTAAACGTTTCGCGCCATTCGTCTACACATTCTTTGAACGCCTCGACATTCTCTTTCGGGAGCGTGAGCACCACCTCAGCCTCGCGGGGAATGGCGTTGCGCATGTTGCCGCCCTGCCAGGAAGAGAGGCGTGCCTCGAAGTTGGCAATGGCGTCCTGCACGAGGCGAGCCATGGCCTTGTTGGCGTTGCAGCGTCCGAGGCTGATTTCGAGGCCGGAGTGCCCGCCGAGGAGTTTGTGGAGCGTCACTTTGAGCGCCACGTCGCCAGCCTCGCAGGGCGTTTCCTGATATTGCAGCGTGGCGGTCAGGTTGATGCCGCCGGCTGCGCCGATTACCATTTTGCCGTCCGTCTCTTCGTCGAGGTTGAGCAGTATGTCGCCCGTGAGGGTCTCGGCCTTCATGTGGTTCACGCCGTACATCGTGGTTTCCTCGTCGGCAGTGATGAAGCCCTCAATCGGGCCGTGCTTCAGGTTGTCGGCTTCCATAATGGCCATAATCGTAGCCACGGCCATGCCGTCGTCGGCGCCGAGGGTCGTATCCGTAGCATAGACCCACTCGCCTTCTATGCGCGTGCGGATGGGGTCGGTCTCAAAGTTGTGGTTGGAGGTCTTGGCCTTTTGCGGCACCATGTCCATGTGGCCTTGCAGCGTCACGGGTTTGCGGTTTTCCATGCCCGGCGTGGCGGGTTTGCGCATGATGATGTTGCCGGCATCGTCCTTGAAGGCCTCAACGCCTTTCTCGGCCGCCCAGTCGAGGAGGAACTTTTGCACTTTTTCGAGATGGCCGGAAGGACGCGGCACTTGCGTGAGCAGGTCAAAGTTTTTCCACACCTCAACCGGCTGCAGGTTTTTAATTTCACTCATAATATAAATAATGTATTAATTGGTTGATGATTTATTATAAAGAAAATCGCTCACCGCGCCGAGCACCACGACAAGGGCCGTTTGCACCGTGTGGACCACAAGGGCAAAGAGAATGGCCTGCGGCTCCGCCACGCCATAGAGCACGAGCATCGTCTTGACGGCGAAGTGCCAAGGGCCTGCGCCGTTGGGCGTGGGGACAAGCACGGCGAACGAGCCGACGCAGAATATCAGGAACGCCGCCACGGGCGAAATGCCGGCGGTGAAGTCGAAGCAGAAGAAAGCAATGTAGAAATGCAAGAAATAGCCTATCCAAATGGCTACGGAATAAAACGCGTAAAGCCCCACGCGGTCGAGGCGGCGCAGCGAGGTGATGCCCTCCCAAAGGCCTTGGAGCAGGCTCTTGCCCTTTTGCAAGATGCGGTAGCGCGACATGAGGAACGCCACCAGCAGCGGCAGCGTGGCGAGGCAGACGAGCGTGACGAGATAGCCCGTGCCCGTGAAGCGGTGCAGGATGCCGCTCAGGCTCGTGCCCGTCTCGGAAAGGAAGCGGAGCATCATCGGCAGCCCCATGAGGAAGGCCAAGGCCGTGAGCAGCAGCATCACGACGGAATCAACCAAGCGCTCCGTCACTACCGTGCCGAGCGACTGCGTGAAGGACGTGCCGTCGTATTTCTTCAGCGTGCCGCAACGCGTCACCTCGCCCACGCGCGGCACCACCAGGCTGGCCGCATACGACATAAAAACGGCATCGACGCACGTGCCGAGGCGCACCGGCTCGCCCAGCGGCTCAATCGCCATTTTCCAGCGCAGAGCACGCAGCACCTGCGGCACAATGCCGAAGAGAAGCGAGAGCGACATCGGCAGCCAGAAGCGGGCATCGGCCACGCAGGCAAACGACTGCGCCCAATCCGTGCCGCGATACATCCACCACAGTATGCCGAGGCCCAAAATGAAGGGAAACGCGATGCGGGCCGCACCCGCAAGCATATTTTTAAGGTTAAAACCTGCCACTTGACGTTTTTTTACTAATTTTGCAACGGTAGGAAAGGCACAGTATCCGCGCAGAAAATCTTTGCAAACACGCTTTTCCTTATATTAAAAGCAAAAGTAGGAAATTTATATCAGATGAAGTCTGTACGCCCTAAAAAATTTCTCGGACAACACTTTCTTAAAGACCTCCCCACAGCGCAGGCCATCGCCGACACGGTAGATGCTGCGCCCGGTCTGCCCATTCTCGAAGTGGGTCCCGGCATGGGCGTGCTCACGCAATACCTGCTCAAAAAAGGCCGCGAGTTGAAAGTGGTGGAGATCGACTTTGAGAGCGTGGCTTATCTGCTTAAAACCTTTCCCGAACTGGGCGACGGGCTTTTGGAAGAGGATTTCCTGCAAATGCAACTCGACCGCACGTTCGGCGGCAGGGAGTTCGTGCTCACGGGCAACTATCCCTACAACATCAGCAGCCAAATCTTTTTCAAGATGCTCGAATACCGCCACTTGATCCCCGTGTGTACGGGCATGATACAGAAGGAAGTGGCGGAACGCCTCGCCGCTGCGCCGGGCAGCAAGGTGTACGGCATATTGAGCGTGCTGATACAGCTGTGGTACGACGTGGAATATCTCTTCACCGTGGAGCCGGGCGTGTTCAACCCGCCGCCGAAGGTTAAGAGCGCGGTGGTGCGCCTCACGCGCAACGGCCGCACGGACTGCGGCTGCGACGAACGCCTGCTGCGCCGCGTGGTGAAAACGAGTTTCAACCAGCGCCGCAAGATGATGCGCGGCTCGCTCAAGCCGCTCTTCGCAGCCCTCAACGCCGAGCGTGCAGGCGGCAGCCAGCCCGAGGGCGTGGCGGATTTCCTCGCCCGCCCCGAAATGACGCAGCGACCCGAACAGCTCTCCGTGGAAGAGTTCATCGAACTGACCAACAGCATCGACCGCCTGTATGGAGGCGAGGCGTAAGGCAATAAAATAGGATTTACTCCGTTAAAGAAATATACAATATTAATATATATAGGTCTCAGGACATCAAACAATCTTATGAAAACTTATCTCGTTACCGGTGCCGCCGGCTTTATCGGCGCAAACTATCTGAAGTACATCTTGAAAAAACACGAAGACGTGCGCGTGGTGGTGCTCGACCTGCTCACCTACGCAGGCTACCTCGGCACGATTTCGGAAGACATTGACAACGAACGCTGCTTCTTCGTGAAAGGCGACATTTGCGACCGCAAACTCATCGACAACCTTTTTGCCGAATACCGCTTCGACGTGGTGGTGAACTTCGCCGCCGAGAGTCACGTGGACCGCAGCATCGAAAATCCGCAACTCTTCCTGCAAACCAATATCCTCGGCACGCAATGCCTGCTCGACGCCGCCCGCTCGGCGTGGCAGTCGGGGCGCGACGAACAGGGCTACCCCACGTGGCGCAGCGGCGTGCGCTTCCATCAGGTTTCGACCGACGAAGTGTATGGCAGCCTCGGCGCAGAGGGCTATTTCATGGAAACAACGCCGCTCAACCCGCACAGCCCGTACAGTGCCTCCAAGACGAGTGCCGACCACATCGTGTGCGCCTACCGCGACACGTACCACATGCCCGTTTCCATAACGCGCTGCTCCAACAACTACGGTCCGTATCAGTTCCCCGAGAAGCTCATTCCGCTGGTTATCAACAATATCCTGCAAGGCAAGAAGCTCCCCGTCTACGGCGCGGGCACCAACGTGCGCGACTGGCTCTACGTGGAAGACCACTGCAAGGCCATCGACCTCGTCATCACGAAGGGCGCTAATGGCTGCATCTACAACGTGGGCGGACACAACGAGCGGCAGAATATCCAAATCGTGAAAATCATTATCCGCACCGTGCATCAGCTCATGGAGGAACACCCGGAATACCGCACGCTCCTCGGCAAGCAGGAACACGACGCGCAAGGCAACATCAGCATAGACTGGATCAACGAAGACCTCATCACCTTCGTGGCCGACCGCCTCGGGCACGACCAGCGTTACGGAATCGACCCCACGAAAATCGGCAACGAACTCGGCTGGCAGCCTGAAACAACCTTTGAAGAGGGCATCGTGAAAACTATACGCTGGAACCTCGACCACCACGACTGGGTGGAAGCCGTGAGCGGCGACGACTATCAGAATTATTACGAAAAGATGTACGGCAAACGATAGACCGGACTGCCGGAGTCTTTCATATATTAGTAGACGAGTGTACAAGTAAACAAGTAGACGAGACAAGTCACTCATAGAAATGTTGTATGGCAAAACATACTTGTCTCGTTTACTTGTCTACTCGTTTACTTGTTTACTAAAATAGTTCACGCAGAACATGAAATACTCCCTGCATTTATTATTCATATTGACGATACTGGCTGCTTGCTCGGGCGAAGACCGCTCGGGCGAGCAGCCTTTTCCTCCCACGGTGGCGGGGGTGGGCTGCACGGTGGAGGGAAACATTGCCACGCTCAAAGCCTGCGTCACCTCGTCGCCCAATAGCAGCCTCAAGCAATGCGGCTTCAATTACGGCAACGACACGCTACGCCTCGAGACGAAAGCCGCCGAAGCCACCGTGGAGTTCTCGGCGCAGACACGCGAGCTGGAAGCCGGCCGCTACTTCGCCATACCTTACGCCCAAAACGGCGTGGGCACCACCAAGGCCGACACCATGTGGTTTGAAATACCAGCCAATTAAAACTATATCATATTTATGAAACCTAACCTTAAATCTATGCTTGCCGCCGCGCTCTGCGCGTTGGCTTTTTCGTTTTTCATGCCAGCCGCCGTGGCGCAAAGCTATGTGCGCGGCATGCTCTATCATCTTTCTTCCGCCAAATATCCCGACCGCGTGCTGAGCTACGATGCGCAGGGCGGCGCCGCCCTGCTTGAAAAGGCCGATGCAGCCGAAGCGCGCCAGCACTGGACGCTCAGCGAGTTGTCCGGCTCTTGGCGCATCATTAATCCATTTTCCAACCAAGCTGTGCGCATCGAAGCCGACAACGTGACCACGGGCGAGAACAACGGTTCCGACGAGGCGCAACTTTGGAAAACCGAAGCCATTGACGGCGGCGTACTCCTCGTGCCCACCAACCGCCCCGACGTGGCAGCGAGCGTGGACAAAAGCGGCACGCACCTCGTACTCCTGCCAAAGGATAAAGCCAAAGCCGACAAGGCGGCGCGCTTCCTCGTGAAGCAGGCGGCAGCCTCGGGCTTCGACGATGCCCTGACCTACCAAATCCGCAGCGTGGGGCAGCCCGGCGTGGTGCTCGGCAACGGCGACTCGGGCGAGAACAACGCCAAAATCGTTGGCGAGCAGCCCGACAAGGAAAACCGCGGGCAATATTGGAACATCAAGATGACCGACCTCAACTGCCGCGTGGTAGAAAACGCCTTTTACGGACAGAACTTCGACGACGGCGGCGGCAATGCCTCCATCGACTATTTGCTGCAATGGCCTGCTACGGCCGGCGTGTGGAACAACGCAAAGTTTCTCTTCGAACCGGTAGCAGGGCAGACGGGCGTTTACATCATTCGCTCGGCGGCAAAGGCAAAGGACGATAAGATGTATGCGCTCAAAGACGGCGTGCTGAAAAGCGTGAAATACGATGCAGCCGACAAGAACGCATGGTTTACTTTCGCGCAAATAGAAAAGCCGAAGATACAGGCACCCTACTGGGAAGACGAGACCATCTTCGCAGAAAATAAAGAGCCGGGCGTAGCCTTCTACATGCCTTACGAAAGCGAAGCCGCCATGCTCGCCGACAAGGCTTACTACGATACGCCTTGGACCACGCCTGTCAATAGCCGCTACCTCTCGCTCAACGGCACGTGGAAATTTAACTTCTGCGCCGAACTGCAGAAACGCCCCACGGACTTTTACAAAGACGGCTACGACGTGTCAGCATGGGACACCATTCCCGTGCCCTCCAACTGGGAAATGCTCGGTTACGACCGCCCGATATATTGCAACGTGGAGTATCCCCACTCCAATACACCGCCTTACATCAAGGCCCGTCCGGGCTTCAACGATGGCGGCAAGAACTACGCCATCAATCCCGTTGGCTCCTACGTGCGTGAGTTCTGCGTGCCTGCCGACTGGAACGGCCGCCGCACGATTATCCACTTCGGCGGCATCTACTCCGCAGCCTTCGTATGGCTCAACGGTCAGTACGTGGGCTACACGCAGGGCGCGAACAATGTGGCAGAGTTCGACCTCACGCCTTACCTGAAAGTTGGTGCCAGCAACCGCCTCGCCGTGCAGGTGTTCCGCTGGAGCGACGGCTCTTATCTGGAATGTCAGGATATGTTCCGCATGTCGGGCATCTACCGCAACGTATATATATATAATGTACCGAAGGTGAGCGTGCGCGACCATTATCTTACCTCCACTCTTACCAACGGCCGCAAAGACGCTACGCTTCACGCAAGTTTCCTCTTCGACGGCATTTGGGACGGCGGCAAGACCCTTGCGAAGAAGTCGCTGAAAATTTCGGTTTACGACCCCGCTGGGCAGCTTGTCTATGAAAACAATGCCGCCGGCGAGGCACACGAGGCCAAGAAGGGCGAGGCTTATTGGAATTGCGCCCCCATTGGAGCGCGGAGCAGCCTAATCTCTACACCGTGCGCGTGGTGCAGAAAGACGAAAACGGCAAGGAGGAAATGGCCTTCTCCACAAAATACGGCTTCCGCGATATTGAAATCAAGAATTCCTTGGTCTATATCAACGGCCAGCGCGTGTTCTTCAAAGGTGTGAACCGCCACGACACCGATCCCGAGCGCGGACGCGCCGTGACCAACGAGATCAACACCGTGCGCACCAGCCATTATCCCAACAACGCCCGCATGTATGCGATGTTCGACCATTACGGTCTCTACTGCGTGTGCGAAGCCGACCTCGAAGACCATGCCAACCAAAGCATCTCTGACCGCAAGTCGTGGATTCCTTCCTTCGTGGACCGCATCGACCGCATGGTGCTGCGCGACCGCAACCACGCCTCCGTCGTGATGTGGAGCCTCGGCAATGAAGCCGGCAACGGCGAGAACTTCCGCGCCTGCTACGACGCGGCAAAGAAACTCGACAACCGCCCCGTGCACTACGAAGGCACGCGTTCCAACGGCAACTATGGCGGCGGCCGCTTCTCGGATTTCTACTCTAAGATGTATCCCGGCATGGCGTGGATGAAGCAAAATACGAGCAACCTCGACAAACCGATGTTTATCTGCGAATACGCCCACGCTATGGGCAACGCTATCGGCAACCTCAAAGAATATTGGGACATTATCGAGAGTTCTAATTCCTGCATCGGCGGCTGCATCTGGGACTGGGTGGACCAAGCCATCTATGAGCCGCTCGAACTGAAAAAAGGCATTCGCCGCCTGCACACGGGCTACGACTTTCCCGGCCCGCATCAGGGCAACTTCTGCAGCAACGGCGTGATTCCCGCCACGCGCGAGGAAAGCGCGAAACTGGCAGAGGTCAAAGCGGCGCATCAGTTCGTGAAATTCCTCGTGCAGCACGTTTCCGAAGACAAGCAAACAGTGGACGTGCGGCTGACCAACGCCTACGCGTTCCAGGATTTGAGTGCCTTCGACTTTGTGTACGACGTAGTGCACAATGGCAATATCGTGGCAACCAAGCGCATGAAGCTGCCCGCCGTTTTGCCCGGCACAGCCCACGGCATTAGCTTCAAACTGCCCAAAGTCAATTTGAAGAAAGCCCATGCAAAGGGCGAAGAAGTGCTGCTCAACCTGCGCGTGGTGTATCGCGAAGCACAGACTTTCTGCCCCGCCGGCCATGAAGTGGCCCACCAGCAGGTGGCCCTGCTCAATCGCGGCAACTTGCCTGCATTGGCAACCTCTCAGAAATCGCTCAACGCCAAGACAAAAGAAACGGCAACAGAATGGCGCTTCACCTCCGACAAGATTCAGGCAGCCTTCTCCAAAGAAACGGGCGGACAAGATTCAGGCAGCCTTCTCCAAAGAAACGGGCGAACTTACCGAACTCGCTTTAGACGGACACAATATTATATATAAGGGCGAGGGCTTCCGCTACGACAACCATCGCTGGATAGAAAACGACCGCTTTGGCAACACCGACAACGGACTGGCGAAAAAGGCCGACTTCAAGTTTGAACTGAAAGACGGGCTCTTTGTCATCACCACCAGCCGCGACGGCGAGCTCTGCGCCACGGACATCGTCTATACGATTGCGCCGCAAGGCATCATGGACATCGATGCCACCTTTACGCCGAAGAGCGACGCACTACGCCGCGCCGGCCTCGTGTGCGGCATCGACAGCACGCTCAAAAATGTAGACTACTACGCCTACGGCCCTTGGGAGAACTATTGCGACCGCAAGGACGGCGTGATGATTGGCCGCTACTCGGCAACCGTCGGCACCATGTCTGAACGCTACATCAAGCCGCAAACAACCGGCGGCCGCGAAGCCCTGCGCGAACTTGTCCTTTCAGACGGCAAGGGCTTCGGCGTAAAGATTGAGACGGAGGGCGATGTGTCTTTCTCAGCCCTGCCTTATACGGACGCCGACCTGATGAACGCGCAGCACGCTTGGGAACTTACGCCCCGTCCTTATACCGTGCTCCACCTCGATGCCCGCCATCGCGGCGTAGGCAATGCTTCCTGCGGACAGGACGTAGATACGTTGCCGCAATACCGCGTGCCCAACGAAAAGCAACACTATAAACTGCGCATTTCAGCGAAATAGAAATAACTTAAAAGCACTCAGAAGCGTGCCGTATCGTTAAATTTGCACTTTTCTTATAAGAAAAAGCGCGGCAAAGCATCGTAATTCAAGAAGAATTAGTAACTTTGCCGCGCTTTTAGAGTCCGAAGGGGCTAAACAAGGGGCAGCGGGTGCTGCACGCCTCCCGGAATAAACCGTTTATACACAATCAAAACAACAATGTACGCAATCGTTGAGATTAACGGTCAGCAGTTCAAGGCCGAAGAAGGCAAAAAGCTCTTCGTGAACCATATGCCGCAAGCCGAAGCCGGTCAGACTGTTGAATTTGAGAAAGTGCTGCTGCTCGACACAGACAGCGAAGTTAAAGTAGGTGCTCCCGTGGTAGAGGGTGCAAAGGTAGTATGCGAGGTTAAAACCGTGCTCGTAAAGGGCGACAAGGTGCTCGTGTTCCACAAGAAGCGCCGCAAAGGCTACCGCAAGCTGAACGGTCACCGTCAGCAGTTCACTGAACTCACAATCAAACAAGTTATTGCTTAATCTAAAAAATCAGAAGAAAACATGGCACATAAAAAAGGTGTCGGTAGTTCTAAGAACGGCCGCGAATCAGCTTCACAAAGATTAGGCGTTAAAATCTGGGGCGGACAGACCTGCATCGCAGGCAACATTATCGTTCGCCAGAGAGGCACTGTACACTATCCCGGCAAAAACGTCGGCATGGGCAAGGACCACACGCTCTTCGCCCTCGTTGACGGCACGGTTACTTTCCACCGCGGCAACCGCGACCGCAGCGTTGTCTCTGTGGAGCCTCAGGCAGAAGCCTAAAACGCATTAAGGGGTTAGCCCCAAGTTTTTTACAATTACAAAAGAGGATGCACCAATCGGCGCATCCTCTTTCTTTTGCTATTTGTCGATATTCAGCGATGCCCTGAACTGCTGTTCTTTCAAGGCCGAAAGGATATAGAGCTTCATCATGGCGATGGCGCGCTCGTTGTTTCCGCCGTTGGGAATGATGATGTCGGCAAATTGCTTAGTCGGTTCGATGAACTCGTCGTGCATCGGTTTCAGGATATTGCGGTACTTGCCGATCAGCATCTCCAACGGATGCCCGCGCTCCGCCATGTCGCGCTGTATGACGCGCAGCAGGCGTTCGTCAGGCTCGGCATCGACAAATATCTTCAAGTCCATCTGTTCGCGCAGCGACTTGTCGTAGAGCGTCATGATGCCCTCCACGATAATCACGTCTTTCGGTTCAACGTGTACCGTTTCTTGCAGGCGCGTGCAGGTGATGTAAGAATAAGTGGGTTGCTCAATGGCGCGTCCCGATTTCAGTTCCTCGATTTGATGCGCGAGCAGCCGCCACTCGAAAGCGTCGGGGTGGTCGAAGTTGGTAAGTTTACGCACCTCGAGCGGCAGGTCCGACTGGTCGTTGTAATAAGAATCCTGCGGGATGACCGCCACAGAGTTTTCGGGCAGGCTTTCCACGATTTTGCGCACGACGGTGGTCTTTCCTGACCCTGTGCCGCCGGCGATGCCGATAATAATCATAGTATTGGAGTATTTAGAAGGGGCGTATCGGATACGCCCGATGGTTTATTGCAGCCTTTCGAGCAAGAGCAGCGTCATGAAGCCCGTGAGCAAGGCGTAGGTAGATTGCTTCTGGAAGCCATGCGCGTGGGTTTCGGGTATCATCTCGTCGCTCACCACATAGAGCATCGCGCCGCCGGCAAGGGCAAGCATGAAGGGTAGGGCGGCAGCCGATACTGCGCCGGCGGCGTAGCCTATCCACGTGCCTGCTACCTCGAGCAGACCTATGGCAACGGAAATCAGCAGCGTGCGCAGCCGGCTCACGCCGCAGAGCAGCAGCGGGGCAACGATGACCATGCCCTCGGGGATATTCTGAATGGCGATGCCGAGCGCAACCGCCTCTGCTCCGCCCGTGTCGGCGCTGTTGAAACCCACGCCGGCGGCTATGCCTTCGGGGAGTTTGTGAATGGCAATGGCGAGCACGAAAAGCAGCACGCGGTTGATAGAAGCATTCTGCCGGTGCGTCTCGGGGTCAAGCCCGGAGAGCTGATGAAGGTGGGGCGTGAAGAAGTCGATTAAGTTGAGGAACGCCACGCCCGTTGCCACGCCTGCCACGATGAGCCAAAGCCCTGCGCCCTCTACCGAGTCTGCGGCCGGCAATATCAGGCCTATAATCGCTGCCGCCAGCATCATGCCGGCGCAGAAGCCCATGATGATGTCGTTCCACTTGTGCGGTATGTTCTTGATGCCGAAGCCCAAGATAGAACCCAGTATGCTCGCGCCGCAAAGTCCGGCCGCGCTGATCCAAATTTGTTGCATATTTGATTGCTTAGATATTTCGGGGCGTTTATCAACGCTTCCTATTCGTATTTCTTTGCCCAAGCGAGGAATTTGAGCACGCCCGCCTCGCCGAACTTCTTGAGGCTTTCGGCTGTTTGCGCTACGGTGCGCTCGCGTTCGGGGTGGCTTTTAGAATAAAACTTATCGGCGTAGCATATTACCTGTTCCTCCTCCGTTTCTGGCAGGAGGTCTATGGCGGGCAGCGGTAAGCCTTGCTCGGCAATCTGCTGCGCGGTCAGTCCCGTGCCTGTGTGCCGCTCGCAAACGCGGGCCTCGCGTTCCATGCCCTCGCCGCGCAGCAGCTCCGCGCCCAGGCGGCCGTGCAGCAGATAGGGCTGCGTGCCGTGGCAATGTATGCCCGGCGCATCGGTCAGGAACACGCCGATGTCGTGGAGCATGGCGGCGCGTTCCAGAAACGCCGTATCGAGTTGCAACTCGGGGTGCTTGCGGGCAATCGCCAGAGCGCGGTCGGCCACTTGCCGGCTGTGATGGAGCAAGAGGCGGCGCAAGGCATTGTCCTCAGGATAATATTTATAGATAACGTCGAGGGTTTGCATTTTCATAATGTCGGCTGCACTCGGTATTTATCGCGAGAGATTTTCGAGCAGATTAGACAGGTTGGCCGTGAAGAGGCGCACCGAAATGGCAAGGAGGATGATGCCGAAAAACTTGCGCAGCAAGTAAATGGCGGCCTTGCTGATAACTTTCTCTACGCGGTCGGTGGCTTTAAGCACGATATAGACAAACACCATGTTCAGCAACAGGCCGATAATGATGTTCACCTGCGCATATTCCGCCCGCAGCGACAGCAGCGTGGTAAACGAGCCTGCGCCTGCCAGCAGCGGGAACACCACGGGCACGAGCGTGGCCTCCTTGATAGGGCCTTGGTTTTTGAAGATTTCTACATCGAGAATCATCTCCAGCGACATCAGAAAGATAATCAGCGAGCCTGCCACGGCGAACGACTCGATGTCTACGTTGAACAGCCGCAGCATCGCATCGCCGGCGAAGAAGAAAGCCAGCATCAGCGCGAGCGAAATCAGCGTGGCCTTCCAAGCATTCACGGGGCGCCCCTGCTGTTTCAGGCTTAGGAATATCGGCGTGGAGCCGAGTACGTCGATAACGGCAAAGAGTACGATGAATGCGCTCAAAATCTGCTGAATGTCCAGGCGGGACAAGAGGTAAGCAAAGTCCATATATGTATATATATATAATATTGTCGATATAAGTTTTATTTCCGATTCAAAATCTCCACCATCTCCCGTGCCGCGTGCTGCGGTGCGCCCGGCTCGCCGAGCAGGCGTCGCATTTCGGCGTAGCCTTTCAGCTGAGCGTCGCGTGCCTCTCCGCCGGGCAGAATGCTGCGCAGGGCGGGCGTGAGGCGGGCGGCGTTCATGTCGGAAGCAACCAGTTCGGGCACCACTTCGCGGCCGCACACAAGGTTTACCAAAGAGATATAAGGCACTTTGAGGAAGAGGCGGCGGGCAAGGCGGATAACGGGGCCGAGCGGAATGTAATAGCACACGATTTGCGGCACGCCGAACAAGGCGGTCTCAAGCGTTGCCGTGCCGCTCGTCACGAGGGCGGCCGTGGCGCGGTGCAGGAGTTCGTAAGTGCCGCCGCGTATCAGGCGAAATCTGTCCGCGCTATGGAAACCTTGCTGCTCAGCCTTTTGCATGGCTTCGCGATACAGCTCGTCGGGAATGGCCGGGGCGCATGCCACGCAAAACTCCCACGCCGCATCGCCCTTTCCCGCCGCTTCGGCAGAGCGCAGCATCGTGGGCAGGTTGTCGAGAATTTCTTGCCGCCGCGACCCCGGTAGGAGTGCCACCGTGCGCCCGTCGGGCTGCGGCTGTCCGTGCTCGGCGCAAAAGGCAGTCACCTCATCGACCGTGGGATTGCCCACGTAAGAGATGGGGTAATGGTGCTTCTTTTCAAAGAAATCTATCTCGAAAGGCAGAATGGAGAACAGGCGGTCTACGTTGCGCCTGATGTCCTTGATGCGCCGCTCTTTCCACGCCCATATCTTCGGGGAAATATAATAGAACACGGGGCAAATGGCGCGGTCGTGCACGAAACGCGCCATCTTCAAGTTGAAGCCGGGATAGTCCACGAGGATAAGCGCGTCGGGCTGCCACTCGGCTATTTGCCGCTTGCAGTCTGCCATGGCAAGATCCTTGTAGTGGCGCAGCAGCGTACCGCCCACGGCTGCCATGCAGTCGCCGCCGTAAAAGGCAAATTCGGCTTCGGGGTCGGCCTCCTTTAAGGCTTTCATCAGTCCCGAAGCATGGAGGTCGCCGCTCGCTTCGCCGGCAATCAGGAAATAGCGCATTTTATCAGTAGTCGTAAAAGGGTGGTGGCGTTGCGGAACGCCCTTATTTATTTACAGAAAGATAGATTTCAGATGTTCTTTCAGCTTATAATCAGTCACGTCCAGCTGCGTAGGCGTGATGGCGATATAGCCGTGCGCCAAGGCGTAGCGGTCGGTGTCGTCGGCCTCAGGTTCCAGTTCGCGGCAGTCGCCCACCAGCCAAAAGTACGTGCCGCCCCAAGGGTGCTCGCGGCGTGCCAGTTCGTGCTCCCAGCGGCTATGTGCCATGCGGCAAAGGCGAATGCCCTTGAATGAGGCGGCTTTCGGGAAGTTGACGTTGAGACAGGTAAAGGGCGGCAGTTTGGCATTGAGCGTTTTCAGCGCGATGTCTGCCAAGTAGGGCATAAGCGGCGCGAAGTCGGCGTTTGCGCTGTGGTCGCAGAGCGAGAAAGCCACGGACGGAATGCCTTGCAGCGCGCCCTCCGTCACTACGCCCATTGTGCCGGAATAGTGCGTGTTGACCGAAGAATTGTCGCCGTGGTTGATGCCGCCTACCACGAGGTCGGGGCGTCGGTCGGCAAACTCGTTGAGTGCCACCTTCACGCAGTCGACCGGCGTGCCCGAGCAGGCGCAGAGCGTCAGCCCAGGCTCTTGGCGCACGATGCGGTAGCGCAACGGCGTGGCAGCCGAAATGCTGCACCCTGCGCCCGAGCGTCCGTCCTCGGGAGCCATTACGAGCAAGTCTGCCACGGGGCGGAGCGCCTCGATGAGGCATTGCAGGCCTTTGGCTTCGTAGCCGTCGTCGTTTGAAAGGAGAAAAAGAGGGCGTTGATGGGTCATTTTATATATGTATGGGATAGATTTACTGCTTTCCGTATGCAAATTTATAATTGTTTCTTGGTTACTTAAAGAGAATTGCCGCTAAAAAACTTGTTTGCTTATAAGAAAATGCGTAATTTTGCACCCGCGTTGCCGTAAGGCCGCTGTCGGGATGAGTGTTCCCCGTTACGCACTACGGCGCGACAGACAATTTCTAAAAGCTTTATTCAAAAATGGCTGATTTAATCAAAATTGCTGAGCAAGCATTTGCCACAGGTAAGTCTTTCCCCTCTTTCAAGGCCGGTGACACGATTACCGTAGCTTACAAAATCATCGAGGGTAACAAGGAGCGTATCCAGTTGTATCGTGGCGTTGTAATCAAAATCTGTGGTCACGGCGACAAGAAGCGCTTCACCGTTCGCAAGATGTCGGGCACTGTGGGTGTAGAACGTATCTTCCCCATCGATTCGCCGAACATCGACAGCATCGAAGTGAACAAGATCGGTAAGGTTCGCCGCGCTAAGCTCTACTACCTGCGCAATCTCACAGGTAAGAAAGCACGCATCAAAGAAAAGCGTGTCAACGTGCAGAAAGCCGACTAATGTGGCTAAGCTAAACGCCAATCAAAGAACAAACGCGGAGGTCTTTCCCACTCGGGAAGTGCCTCCGTTTTGTTTTTCCTAAAAAAGAAATACGATGACCGTAATTTATCCTTCGCCCATCTTCGGCCCCGTGCATAGCCGGCGGCTCGGTGTGTCGCTCGGTGTGAACCTCATGCCGGCCGATGGCAAGATTTGCACGTTCGACTGCATCTACTGCGAGTGCGGCTTAAACGCCGAGCGTCCTGTCCGCCTGCCGCGTCCCACGCGCGAGGAGGTGCGCACCGCCTTGCAGCACAAACTGGAAGAAATGCAGGCGGCCGGCACTGCACCCGATGTTATCACCTTTGCCGGTAACGGCGAGCCGACAGCACACCCGCAGTTTCCCGAAATCATTGCCGACACGCTCGCGCTGCGCAACCGCTTCTTCCCCAACGCCAAGGTGAGCGTGCTGAGCAATGCCACGCGCACGCCGAACGAGGAGGTGCACCGAGCATTGATGACCGTGGACAACAATATTCAGAAACTCGACACCGTTTGCCCCGACTATATTCAGCGCATCAATCGTCCGCAGGGACACTACGACGTGGCTGAAATCATCAAGGCGCTCGCGGCTTTCAAGGGGCACGTGATTGTGCAGACAATGTTCATGGCAGGCACAGATGCCGAGCGGCGGTGAAGCAAATCGCGCCTTCGGAGGTGATGATTTATACCATTGCCCGCGAAACGCCGGTGCAAAGCCTGCGCAAGGCTGCGCCCGAACAGCTCGACCGCATTGCGCGGCTGCTCGAAGCGGAAGGCATTAAAGTATCAGTGTCTTATTGATCGTAGGGGCGATATAGTTTATAAAGTTTCTATTGAACCCTATATCTTTATTGGTGGGAATGAATAGAACCCACCTAAAAACAAATCCTGCCAATGCACTTTCTTTCTCTCTCACATTCTTCCCGTTACCTTGTGGCTCTGAGCGGCGGCGCTGACTCCGTTGCGTTGCTGCTCTGTATGCTGCGCGAGGGTTACGAGATTGAGGCGGCGCACTGTAATTTTCAGTTGCGCGGCGAGGAGAGCGAGCGCGATGAGCGCTTCGTGAGAGAACTCTGCGAGCAGCGCGGCGTGCGCTTGCACACGGCGCGCTTCAATACGCGGGCGGCGGCAGCCGAGCGACACGAAAGCATAGAAATGGCGGCGCGGCGGCTGCGCTACGAATGGTTCGACGCGCTGAGGCGCGAGCGCAAACTCGACTATGTTGCCGTGGCGCACCACCGCGACGACAACGTCGAAACCTTCTTGCTCAACCTTCTGCGCGGCGCAGGCATTCACGGTCTGACGGGTATGCGCAGCGAGCGCGGCGGCGTGGTGCGTCCCTTGCTCAAAACGACGCGCGCGGAGATTTTGCAGTTTCTCGAAAGCGAGGGGCAGCCTTTCGTTATCGACAGCACAAATGCCGATACACTATTTCGCCGCAACAAAATCCGTCATGAACTTTTGCCCTTACTCCGCACCATCAACCCCTCGGCCGATGCCACGCTGGCAGACACCGTTCGTCGCCTTGCCGATGCAGAGCGGCTCTTCGACTATGCAGTGTCTGCGCTTGCCGACCAGGTGATGCGCCGCTGCGGAGATGTTTTGAAAATCGACCTTGCCGCGCTCCAGCGCACTCCTGCCCCCAATCTTTTGCTCTTTGAACTGCTTTCGCCCTACGGCTTCAACGGCACGGAGGTCGACGAAATCCTTTCTGCCCGTGCGGGCGGCTGCTGGCAAACTGCCGCGCACCTTGCCACGCGCACAGGCACGGCAGTGGAGGTTGCTTCCATGCCGCAGCCCGTTCCCGAAACCGCCTTGCCATTCGAGGGCTGCCTCTCTCTGCCTGATGGCCGCGTGCTGCGCGTTGAGAGGTTGCTGCGCGAGCGACTCGGCGACATTCCGCGTGACCCGAACATTGCAGTCCTTGATGCCGATGCCTTGGATACATATATATATATAAGGAGTGTGCGGACGGGCGACCGTTTCTCACCTTTCGGAATGCGCGGCACGCAACTCGTGAGTGACTATCTCACCAACCGCCGCCGCTCGCGCATCGACAAACTCCGCGCACTTGCCGTGTGCGATGAGCGGGGCATCTTGTGGCTTGCCGGCGAGCGTCCCGATAACCGTGCGGCGGTGAAGCCCGAAACCAAAAACATTGTGAAACTTGGCCATAAAAAACAGCCCGAAACCTTGCTGAAACAAGATTATAGATTTAATTTTGCAGCAACAATAACGGACATCGCGTCCCTCTAAAAACAAACAATCTAAAAACTTACTCAAAATGAAAAAGAAATTCATCTGCACCGTTTGCGGTTACATCTACGAAGGTACCGAAGCTCCCGAAAAATGCCCCATGTGCGGCGTTCCCGCTTCTAAGTTTAAGGAACTCAGCGAAGAGGGCTCGCTCTCTTTCGTTGCAGAACACGAAATCGGCGTTGCCAAAGGTTGCGACGAGCAAATGATTAAGGACCTCAACAACCACTTCATGGGCGAATGCACCGAAGTGGGCATGTATCTCGCAATGAGCCGCCAGGCAGACCGTGAGGGTTATCCCGAAGTGGCTGAGGCTTTCAAGCGTTACGCTTGGGAAGAGGCAGAACACGCTTCTAAGTTTGCCGAACTCCTCGGTGACTGCGTTTGGGACACCAAGACCAACCTCGAAAAGCGCATGAACGCTGAAGCAGGTGCTTGCGAAGACAAGACCCGCATCGCTAAGCGTGCCAAGGAACTCAACCTCGACGCTATCCACGACACGGTTCACGAAATGGCCCGCGACGAAGCCCGTCACGGCCGTGGCTTCGAAGGTCTCTACAACCGTTATTTCAAGAAGTAATTCAGTTCTCGTTCTAACGCAACAAAAAAGCGTGCTGCCCGGTGTCGGGTGGCACGCTTTTGTTTGACGGAAGATAGGGATGTGTTATGCTTCTGGCAATTCCAAGAGATACTCAGGGGCAAAGTCAGCACCGTTCTCCCATTCCACTGTATTGTATTTCACTGAAAATTTTTTGAAGAAGTCCAAATCTTTGAACCCGGCCTTGTTTTATGCTCACGAAATGGAGAAACACGGGGGGAGGTAAAGCCAGAAAATAGACTTTGGTGCAGGACAATCAAAATTTTGTGCCACCCTTTTTTTATTGTCAGGCAGATAATTTTCCCTTTCTGCTTGATATTTTTTACTATCTGCGCAGAAAAAGTTTGTTACAAAGTTTCTAACATGTGTTACAAAGTTTGTAACATGTATTACAAAGTTTGTAATATGCATTACAAACTTTGTAACAAAAACTTTCATATAGGATAGTGAATACTATCAAGGAGGAAGGAAATAATTGAAAGGAGAAACGAAAAATTATCCGCAAGGAAGTAAAGATGACGAAAAACGCGTAAATTTGCAGCGACTAAAAAACATAGAAACCGGTAAACAAGTTGACAAGTAAACGAGTAAACAAGACAAGTTACTGATATTAAATATTATTAGCAGGACATCTTTGTCTCGTCTACTCGCTTACTCGTCTACTCGTTTACTAAAAACAAACACCCAAAACATGAAAAAGATAAGAGCCGCCGTGGTGGGCTATGGCAACATAGGCCGCTACACGATTGAAGCACTTGAAGCCGCGCCCGATTTCGAGGTTGCCGGCATCGTGCGCCGTAATCCCCAGGACGAACAGCCTGCACAGTTGAAACCCTACCGCGTGGTGGGCGACATTCGCGAGTTGGAAAACGTAGACGTAGCCATTCTCGCCACGCCGACCCGCAGCGTAGAGAAGTTTGCGCTCGACATCCTCGCCCTCGGCATCAACACCGTGGACAGTTTCGACATTCACACGCAAATCACCTCCCTGCGCCGCTCCCTCGGCGAGGCAGCGCGCAAGGCGGGTGCCGTGAGCATCATTTCCGCAGGCTGGGATCCGGGCAGCGATTCCGTAGTGCGCACACTTTTGCAGGCGATTGCGCCCAAGGGATTGAGTTACACGAATTTCGGTCCGGGTATGTCAATGGGCCACACTGTGGCCGTGAAAGCCATCAAGGGCGTTAAGGCCGCGCTTTCCATGACTATTCCTACGGGTCAGGGCATTCACCGCCGCATGGTTTACGTGGAAATCGAGCCGGGTCACGACTACGCGCAGGTGGCCGCCGATATCAAGGCCGACCCCTACTTTGCCAACGACGAGACCCACGTTATCGAAGTGCCCAGCGTGGACGAAGTGATCGACATGGGGCATGGCGTGAACCTTGTGCGCAAGGGCGTGAGCGGCAAGACGCAGAACCAGCTCTTCGAGTTCAACATGAAAATCAACAACCCCGCGCTCACGGGTCAGGTGCTCGTTTGCGTGGCGCGCGCCACGATGCGCCAGCAGCCCGGCTGCTACACAATGGTGGAGGTGCCCGTCATCGACCTGCTCCCCGGCGACCGCGAAGAACTTATCGCCCACTTGGTATAATATTAGTGAACGAGTAAACAAGTTTGCCGGTAAACAAGTAAACTTGATACATATATAAATAAAATCCGCCGCAACGTCTGCATGAGACGCTGCGGCGGATTTTTTATGTGCGCGGCAATCAGTATTGCATATAATCGGGCAGCGGGGGCTGCTTTGCTTGCTCGAGGCGTTCGCCGAGCAGTTCGCCGAGCAGGGGTAGGAGTGCGTGGCGCAGGGCACTGTCGTTGAGCTGATGCTCGCCGTCGAATTTGCGGGCGTGCGTATAGTGCTTCAAAAAGAGGGCGTAAGTATTCACGAGTTTGTCGTGGATACCGAAAAGGCCGTAGCACAAATCCTGCTCTTCGGGCGTGATGCCGTCCCACTGCCCGCGCTCCATGGCGTTGAAGTGCTGGATAGTTTCTTTCGTGATGCGAAATTCTTTCACCTTGTCCTTTCGCCCGTTGAGAAACTTGAACGTGCCCGTGCGCAGCAGCTTGCTCGCCGTCGACATGTTGAACGCGGGATTGACGCAGACGCGCAGATAGCCGCGCATTTGCTGGGCATACATGCCGCCCATGCTGGTGCCCACGATGACATCAGGCTTTACTTCCTCCGTGAGGCTTTTGAGAAAGGGCAACGCCTCGACAGGGTCGACGGGAATGTCGGGCGCAACGATTTCGGCCGAGGGCAGCATCTTGCGCAGGGTCTCTACCGTGCCGCTCGCGCCGGAAGAGGCGAAACCGTGGAAGTAAAGCATCGTGAAGGCGGGGTTTTTGATTGTTTTTTCCATTGTAGTTTTAGTAGATGAGTTGGCAAGTTGAAGGGTAAACGGGGATAGGCGGATAAGGAATAGGGGCGTATGCCATACGCCCCTATTCCTTAAGTTTTATTCGTTTTCAAAAATCACTCTGCGATGAGGTTGAACTCTGCGCCCGAGGCGTAGTCATTGCCGCCTTGCTCATTGAGGGCGCGGAAGCGGATGTAACGTGCCTTGACGGGCTTTGCAAAGAGCACTCGCTGCGGTTCGCCGCTGTTTTGGAATGAACCTTTGCAAACGGGTTCGCCCCAATTCTTGGCGTCGTTGCTCACGTAAATCTCAAAGTCCTTGACGCGGCCGTTCGGACCGTCGGTGCGCGGCGTGTAGACAAAGCCTTTCATTGTCTTGACGGCTGCTGCGTCGAAGTCCACCCAGTGGGGATATTTGGCAAGCGTGACACTGTACATCGTGTGCCAAATCGTGCCGAGGTCGCCGTCGGTAAGGTGAGAGGCATCGCCTTCTCCTGTTTCGACGCTCGAAGCGTAAATCACCTCGAGGGGCACTTCCTCAATCTTTGCAAACGTGCCGGCGATGACCAGAGCGGGCGCGTCGGCATACCATGCTTTGACGGTGCCGCCATCGCGCAGGTCGAAGGGCTGGGTATAGGCTTGCGCCTTCTTGCTATTGCCCACGGTGTACATCACCTTGCGGTCGGCATAGGGAGAAGCGATGCTCACAACGCCTGTGCGGGAGCGGGAAATCGTGATGGGCTTTTCGCCAATGCCTTTCACGGCAGCCTTCTCGGTGATGACGGAGGGCATGGCGCGACCGATGTTGAGCGGACGGATAATGAAGCCGAAGTTGTGGTCGTCGCCCTTGGTGCAGTCAGGTGCGAGCGGGCCGCCCTGTCCGCAGCTGTTGCCGCCGAGACCGGTGACCTTGGCATCGAGATGCAGGTGCGTGCCGCTGCTTGCAGGCAACTGGTAAGGATGTGCTGCCTCGGCGAGTTCCTTCTGGCTGTACGGCAGAGCCGATGCGCTCATCTGTCCGTCGGCCACGAAGAGCACACCCTGGCCGCGGTCGTTGGTGAGGGCGCACCAGCGCACCTCTTCACGGTTGCCCATAGCTTGGGGCTTCGGCAGCATAATGTCGTCGCCGACGCGCTGGGCGTGCAGTTCGATAAATTGAGAAGTCTTGCGGTCGTTGTAGTTATTGACCGGGCCGCGGCCGTAATATGTGAAGTTGTCGAGGTCTTTGGGCAACTGCATGGCAAAGCCGATGCGGGCGAGGTCTGCGCTGGGCTTGTTGGACGTAATCGCGCTCTGCAATTCGATAGAGCCGTCGGGATAAACCGTCCAAATCTGATTGGTGGTAAACTTAAAGTCGTTTTCGCCAAAGGGTCGGTTCTTGTCTTCCTCAAACGTGTAAGTGCCCTGCGGTTCGCGGTCGCCGTTGGTGTAGTGCATCTTTGTGGCGTAAGGAGCTTGGCTTTCCACGGTGAATGCAAGCTGCACCGCGCCGTCCTTGCGCTGGCTGTACGAATTGGACACGGCCTTGTGGTGCAGGTTGTCGAGGCCGTAGCTCGCCCACTTATACATCGCCCAGTTGTCATTGTCGGTGGGGGCGCGGAAAGCGTCGAGTTTCGGACCCTTGCCGCTTTCAATCACCGTCTGGTCGCCGTAAGTGAGGTTGCTAATAGTGCCTTCTGCCTTGGAGAACGTCACGCTGAAGCCTTCGCCCGTCACGGTGATGCCGTCGGCGGTTTCAACGGGCTTCTGCAGCGTGCTGCCGCCGGCGTAAACGCTTTGCGTGATGTCGGCCGCCTTGACAGGCAGTTGCTCGTCCATCTGAACATAGCCCTTCTCGGCCCAAGGCTTGTCGGCTTTAAGCACAAATTGGATTTTCACGAAATATTCGCTCGCTGCTTCAAGCTTGGCAGGGTCGAAGGGCAGGGTAACGGTCTTGCGCTCGCGGGCTTTGAGCGTGCCGCCCTGAAGGGGCAGGGCTGCGGGTTTGGAAATGCAGACGCCGTCCCGACGGCGCGGACGCCCACGTTCTGATACACCTTCTTCACCTCGAAATATTGCGCTTTGGGCGAGAGGTCGGGGCGCATCACGCCGTTCATGCAGAATGTTCCGTCGTTGGGCTTGTCGTTAAAGTCGCCGCCGTAGGCCCAGAACTTGCTGCCCGTCTTGGCGTCGTAGTAGTTTTGCGCTTGGTCCACCCAGTCCCAAATTGCGCCGCCGATGAAGAAGTTGGTGCTTTCGATAGCGTCCCAGTAGTCGATGAGGTTGCCCACGGCGTTGCCCATAGAGTGGGCGTATTCGGAGATGTGGAAGGGATAAACGAGATTATATTTACCCTTCACGGCACCCTGTACCCACGCGATGCTGGGATATTGGTTAGAACCTATGTCCACGATGTCGTTGTTGCGCTCGTACTGCACGGGGCGCGAGGCATCGAAGGCCTTAATCGCTTTGTAGGCTTCCACGAAATTGTTGCCCGGGCCGGCTTCATTGCCCAAACTCCAAATACATACGGAGGGGTGGTTCACAGTGGCGTGTACCATTTCCATATTGCGGGCCACGTGGGCATTCTTAAACTCAGGCACGTGCGAGAGACTGGCATCGCCGTAATAGTATTGGTGGCTCTCGATGTTAGCTTCGTCTTCGAGATAAATGCCGTATTTATCGCAAAGATAGTACCAGTAGGGGGCACAGGGGTAGTGGGAGTTGCGCACGTGGTTGATGTTGCCGCGCTTCATGAGCATCACTTCCTGCTTCATTTGCTCGCGGGTAATGGCGTGGCCGCGGTCAGGATTGTTCTCGTGGCGGTTCACGCCCTTCATCTTAATAGGCTTACCGTTGAGGTAGTAGTAGCGGCCGGCGAGGTTGAACTCGTCATCTTTCGCTTCCGTCTGCTTCACTTCGATTTTGCGGAAGCCCACGGTTGTGGAGAACGTTTCAACCACCTTTCCCTTCTTGTCTTTGAGTTGTCCCACGAGGACATACATTTGCGGGCGCTCTGCGCTCCAGGGCTTCACCTTTGTGCCGGCTTCGAGGCGCACGCAAACGTCCTGCTCCACGTTAGGCAGCAGTTCTTTGAGGGCGGACACGGCCGTCACGCCTGCAACGGGCTGGTTGCTTTCGCCGTAAAGTTCGTTCTCGTAAAGGGCATAGTCGATGGTATAATCCTTAATCTTTTTCTTGTCAAGGTTCTGCACCTTAGCCGTAATGTTGAGCGTAGCGTTGGTATAGGTGGCATCGTAGTCGGGAATGCACACGATGTCGCGCACCTGCACCTTGGGCTTCGCCGTGAGGTAGACATCGCGGTAGATGCCCGGCAGGCGGAACATGTCCTGGCTTTCGAGGAACGAGGCATCGCTGTTGCGATATACTTCGACCGCCAAAACATTCTCGCCCTCTTTCAGATAAGGCGTGATGTCAAACTGCGCGAGGTTGCGCGAGTTTTTCGAGAAACCCACGTAGCGGCCGTTGATGTAGAGGTAGAAGAAAGAGTCTACGCCGTCGAAGTTGAGGTAGACCACGCGCCCTTTCCAGTCTGCGGGCACGGTGAACGTGCGGCGGTAAGAGCCAACTTCGTTGCGGTAGTTGTAGGTCAGCCAGTTTTTGCGCGGCTCGCGCATCACGCCGCCCTTCCAGTCGCCCACTGCCACGTTGTGGTGGAAGATGACGCGCTGGTTAGAGTAGATGGGCAAGCCGTATTTCAGGCTGCCGTCCTTGCCGATGCCGGCGATGTTCCAGCACATCGGCACTTCCACCTTATCCCAATCGGCAGTGCTGAAAGATGTTTCATAGAAGTTCTTAGGGCGTTGTTCGGGTGTGCGCACCCAGTGGAAATCCCATGTGCCGTTGAGCGACTGGAACAGCGTGCTGTGTTCGGGCAGCACCTTTCGCGCGCTTTCTGTGTCGGCAAAGGAGAAAAACCATGCGTGCGGCTGCTGCTTGTTGTAAGCGAGCGAGTCGGGGCTTTGCCATTCCCAGCCGGTCGGAGCCTGCATGTCGCCATAATAGAAGCCGGCGAGCGGCTGCGTCTCCGCATTCGGCTGCGCCATAGCCAGCGCAGGCGCGGCGAGGCAGGCGAGCAACAAAGATTTTGTTTTCATCATATTAGATTTTTAATATTGATAGGATTATGAGTTTTCTTGCTATATTTTGCAAAGATACGTAAAAATAGTGAGGACAAGCAAAAAAGCGGCCATAAAAGCCGCTTTGCTTATAAGGAAGTCCGAATTTGTGGAAACGAGATGCTTTTGAAAATCCCCTTTCTTCCTATTTGTCCAAAATTATCTGTATCAGGAAATTCTTGGACTTGTCGCCGTAGCGGCGGCAATCTTCGCTGCCGCGCCTTTCTGTGGTGATGCAGAATATTTTGCCCTGCAATTCATCGCTGATCATCTGTGCCGCCACGGCGGGCGAGTAGCCTTTGCGCTGGTCTTTGCCTTCCAGCACTTCGGTGTAGTAGCCGGGGATTTTTTCAAGCTTCATCAAGAGGGCATTCAGTTCGTCTGGCTTTTTCTTGGAACGCAGATAGGCGTCGATGCGCTCGTTGATGAGTTGCACGGTGGCGCGATCTATTTCGTTATCCTCGTTTTTGTAAAATTTCCCCAAGGTTTCGATTTGGAAGAGCAGTTCTTCCAACAATCCAGTTGCCTCTTTCTCAAAATAGTTACCGTTAAAAACAGACTTTTCATAAGCCTGCTTCGTGCCAGGTCCGAAAATGTGGAACACGCGAAAGTATGTCTGGCGATTTACCTTGTCGTACCACCATTCCACGCCATGCACGCGGCGATAGGTCGGGTTGTTCTGGTCGGTATAGCGCAGCAAGGCAAAGTTGCGCCCCTCGGTGCCCGCGATGAACGGGTCTTTGTTTTCGGCGTAATACATGCTCACTTGCTGTTGGTGCGTGGCAGCGATGTTCAAAGGGCTGCTTTGGCAAAAACTGGCTGAGGCTGACGGCGCTTCCCTCTGATAGGCGTCGAGCAGTTCCGCCACTACGGCATCGCAGGCTGCCTTGTCCTTTTTCTTGTCGTAGGGCATCGCATAGGTTTTCATGCGGAGGTAATATGTGGAGTCCAAGCGGTCGCGCCCCTGCTCGGAGTTGTAATCCGTCTGGATGCAGTTCTTCGTTTTTTGGAACAAGGCTTCTGCATTTTGCAGGGAGGCGGTCTGTGCCGCGGCGGTGAGGCTTGGCAGCGCGGCGGCGAAAAGGAGAATTAGGCTTTTCATAATGTCAGTTCGGTTTGGTGAGATGTATAATTAATATTGTGTAAAACTTCCTCAATCAGTTCGCGGCACATGCGCTCTTCCTTGTCCTCTTTGTTTTCCATGGCCTGCGCCAGCAGTTCTTCCACCAACTGGAGCGCTTCGGGCGAAGGCGGGGCTTCTTCTACTGACGGTTCAGGGATTACGGGGACATCTTCGGCATGTTCTACCGCTGCGGCAGGTTTGCGCCGCACCGGCTGTGCCTTGCGCTTGGCCTCGGCAAGGCGTGGCGCGACAGGTGCGGCCTTTTCGGTAGACGCGGATAGATGGGCAGCGGCAGGCTGAACGAGAGCTGCGGTTTGCGCCACGGGCGCGGCGGGTTCTTGCGGCTCATGAAGGGCAAACAGCCCCGCCGCCGCAATTACGGTGAGCATGATGGCGTAGGCCTGCCATTCTTCGGGCACGTCGTCGTGAGCGGCAAACCATTCTCGAAGCCGCCGTTCCTCGTCCTCCGATGCCGTGGCCGCCATGTAGCGGTCGAGCAGTTTCTGTATATATGCTTTGTCGTTCATCTGATTTGTTTTTTAATAAATTCCAAAAGCCGCGCCCGCGCCTTGCAGAGCATGCCGCGCACCGACGACTCGGTCGTACCCAAAATGCAGGCTATTTCGCTGAACGGCAGGTCGTGCTCGCTGCGCATCAGGAATATTTTTCGCTGGTTTTCAGGCAATCGGGCGAGTGCCGAGCGGTACACGCGCTGCATTTCCTCGCTTTCCAACTTGCTGTGTGGCGTTTCCGCTGCGGCGGGTTCGGGCATGGGCGTTTCTTCGCGCTCTTCGCCCCAAAGGAACCTTAGGAAAGGGTGTCGCTGGCGGTGCTTCTGCTTGTTTAGGCAGATGTTGCGAGCCAGCGTGGCGGCGTAGGCTTTGAGTTTCTGCGGGTCAGGTTGCAGCAACTCGTGCTGCTCCCACATTTTCAGCAACACATCCTGCACGATGTCCTCCCTTTCCGCCTCGTCGTGCACGTATCGCGCCGCCTGCGCTTCTGCTGCGCTGCGACAAAGGGGGGCTAAGGATATGTATGTTTGCTTGTCCATCTATTATCTTATACAACGCCGCGCCGTTTTCGCTACCTGGAAATTGATAATTTGTTTTAGAAAAACACTCAATCCTCTGCCGGGGCAACAGCCGGGGGTAGAGGATTGAGTGTTTGGAGTGAAGTGAGCCGCGCTGCATTTGCCGTGCGGCTGACTGCTTTCGGCGCGGCGTCAGGCCTGCCGACGGCACTTTATGCAAGCCCAGCCATCCCTTTCGCGCCCGTCTCCAAAGGCGAGGCCGAGGCGTTCCGCCGCTTCGCGGAGCAGGGGCACGTCTTTCTCGTAGAAGCCGCTCATCAGCACTCTTGCAAGAGTATGTTGCGGTTGATATTGGCAATAATTACGTCGAACGGCTTTTCGGCCGCCAGCGCGGAGGCATCGCCCAGCACTACGCGGATATTGTCCACGGAGTTGAGCGCAATGTTTTCTTCCGTGTTTTTCACGCACCATTCGTCCACGTCGATGGCCACGCACTCGCTTGCGCCGCGCATTCGGGCGAGGATAGCGAGAATGCCCGTGCCGCAGCCCATGTCGAGCACGCGCTTGCCGGCGAGCGGCTCGTCGAGCAGGCGCTCGAGCATCTGGTAAGTGGTGGCGTGATGCCCCGTGCCGAACGACATCTGCGGGTTAATCGTGATGTGATAGTCAGCCTCGGGCACGTCCTTGTGGAACGTGCCGGCCACGACGCAGCGCGTGCCGACAACGAGGGGCTGGAAATAATTTTGCTCCCACACCTCGTTCCAGTCCTTATCCTCTGCCTCGCGCATTTCATAAGAGATGCTTACGCCGGGCAGGGGAAAGTTTTCGACTGCCTCGCGCAGGGCTTCCGCATCATACTCCTTGACTTGGATATACGCCTTAAACTGCTGCTCCTCTTCTGCCGGGGCGGCAAATTCCGGGGCTTCGGGGTTATCGCTGCCAGGCACGGAGCGCAGGTCCAGTTCGCCCGTGCGCACAAAACTCTCAAAACCCGCGCCTGCAAGCACATCGGCGAGCACATCCTCAATGGCCTCGGAGCGGGGATTGGTGGAAAAGGTAAATTCGTAGTATTTCATGTGTTTTGCAAATAGTCTGTCCTGATGCGCCACTCTTTGGGATAAAGGTTGTTGGCACGTCCTGCCAACGCCTTGGCGAAACCGAGGGGGAAGCCCTGATAGGTGGCCAAGGCATAGCCGCGCAGCGATGCGTCGGCCGGGGCTACTGCCTCACGACGCAGGTAGCGCAGAGCGTCTTCGCGCGATAGTTCAAATTTCGGAAAAGCCTCGCGGCGCAGCGCGGTGCTGAGCGCCAAGGAGTGGCAGGGAATTAGGTCGCGCCCCTTGGGTTGCGCCAACGGAGTGCCGAGCGATAGCGTGCGCACTGCGGCCGCCACGCGGCGCATGTCCTGCGCCGTCGATTTCGGCAGGGCGCGGAGGTTGCCGTCGCGGTCAGCCTCTATCTCAAATGCCTCTGGCGAAGCGAGCCATTGCCCGGCGAGCGCGAGTGCCGCCTTGTCGGCTTTCGCTTTCGCGGCTGCCGCGCCCTTTTTCTTATCCGCCTTCCCCTCTCGCGGTTGAGGCGCTTCGGCAGTCTTGCGCAGCAGGCAAAGAAACAGGCCTTCGCCGCGCGTGCGTCCCGGCAGGAAGCGGTTCACGGGCAGTCCGCGCCCCGTAAGGTCGCCCTCGATGTTCCACTCGGCGGGACAGTCGATGGGCACAGGTTCTGCGCCGAGTTCTTTCATGATGCGCCACACGATGTCTTCGTTTTCCTCGCGGTTGAACGTGCAGGTGCTGTACACGAGGTAGCCGCCCTGGCGCAGCGCGGGCCACACCGTGCTCACGATGTCCCACTGCCGCGCGGCGCACGCCGACGGACTGCCGTCGGTCCACTCTTCGCGGGCGGCGCGGTCCTTTCGGAACATGCCCTCGCCCGAACAAGGCACATCGGCGGCTATCACATCGAAGAAACTGTGCAGGGGTGCGAAGCCGTCGGCATAGGCATTGGAGACAATCACATTAGGGTGTCCCCATTTTGCCAGGTTTTCGGCAAGAATGTTGGCGCGGGGGCGGATTGGTTCGTTGGCCACGAGCAAGGCATCGTCGGGCAGCAGCGCGCGCCACAGGGTGCTCTTGCCGCCAGGAGCGGCGCAGAGGTCGAGCACGCGGCGCGGCTCGAAGTCTATCTGCTTGAAAGCCTGGGCTATGAACATCGACGAGGCCTCCTGCACGTAGTAAGCCCCGGCGTGGAGCAAGGGATCGGAAGTGAACTGCGGTCGCTCCGCGAGGTAAAAGCCGTCGGCGCACCATGGCACGGGCTCCGCAACGGGCAGTCCCGCCTTCGCGGCGGCTCCGCCTTTGAAGGGATTGAACCTGACGCTTACGGGCGCGGCCTCATCGTTGAGCGCGGCGAGCAGCCTCGCGCCCCCTTCGGGGCCGAGCAGGCGGGTGATGTTTTCTTGAAAGGCAATGGGGAACATCTTGAAACTGTGTTTTGCCCTGTCGGGCGCGTCGGCCGCGCTTTCCAAAGGCAGAGAGTGCAAATTTAGGCATAGTTTTCCGAGTAAGCGATAAAACGGCCGCAATTACCGAAGAGAATCTCCATTTTCCGCTAAGGACGCTTATCGCCCTCGGCGCATCGCCGCCGCTCCCACGGCAGTCTGCCACGCGTTTCAGCAAGATGTTTTTTACGGTCAAGGATAAATTTTCCCCTTTCTCCTTGATATTTTTCATTTTCCTATAAGAGATTTTTTGTTACAAACTTTCTAACATGTATTACAAACTTTGTAATATGTGTTACAAACCTTCTAACATGTGTTACAAACTTTGTAATAAAAATTTTCTTATAGGACAGGAAAAAATATCAGGCAAATAGTGAAAATTATCTGCCTGAAAATAAAAATCATCACGGAGCAAATCGCGCCGCTCGGCGCAGGGCGTTACCTCCGCGACGGTATGAAAAACAAAAAAACATGGGCTGCGCCAAACGATGACGCAGCCCATGGCTATGGTTTCAAATCAAATCTCGCTTATCGGCGATTATTCCTTGTTTTCTTCAAGGGTGCAGATGCTCACGCGGTTCCAGTCGGGCTCGGAGAACATATTTCCCACGCCCTGTCCCTCGGCAGAGATGCGCTCGGCAGCAATCTTGTATTTCTCAACAAGGATCTTCTTCACAGCCTCTGCACGTGCCTTGGCAATCTTGGCGTTGATTTCGGCGCTGCCCTCGGGGGAAGCGTAGCCCTTGATGCTTACGGTAGCCTCGGGGTGGTTTTTGAGGAACGTGGCCACGCGCTCAACGTTGGGGAGCTGGGCGGGATCTACGGTGTACTTGCCTTGGCGGAAGGTTACGGTCTGTTCCATAGAACTGGAATGCGTGTTCTTCGTAACGTACTCAGTAACGGGCTTGCGGTTCATACATTCGGCGAGCGACTGATTGGCAGCGGCGAGCTGACGTTGAAGTTCGCCGATGGTGTTGTTTGCCTTGGCGAGTTGGCCTTCCTTATCGCTAACGGCGTCGCGGAGGTCGTTAATCTTAGCGTTCAAGCCGTCAACTTCTGCCTGGTCGTAGGTGCGCACCTTCGTAAAGTAGTGCTTACCCGTCCAGTTCTTGAAATGATAGGTCACGCCTGCCATGAGTTCGATGGCGCTCTTGTTCACATCGTAAGCAATGTAAGAGTCTGCGCGGTCGGCCTGCATGTTGTAAACGATAGAAGGTTTCACGGAAATCGTCCATGCCTTCTTCTCGCCAACGTTGAAGTTGAAATTAACGCCATACTTGGTTGTGAAGAAGTTGTAGTCGCGCTGCACGGAGGCCTTGTAGTATTCGCGTGCCCAGCCTGCACCGACTACGGCTTCCATTTCAAAGACGCGAGGCTCGCCGCTGTAACCGCCGAAGAGGTTGAAAAGGTTAACTTTTCCGAGAAGGCTGATGTTGTGCGCGTCAACGGCAAGGCGGCTGTTCGTAATGTTGTGTGCCATCGTACCTTGCACAGCCAGGCCAAAGCCGGGCGTGATTTGCTTGGTGATTTCAAGCCCGTAAGTGGGACGCATGTTGCCCCAAAATGCGGAGTGCGTGGTGGGCGTGATGCCGCCGCCTACGAGACCGATGGACCAGTTGTCGAAAAAGCGGCTGTGCTCCATTGCCTTTTGGGCGGTGGCTGCTGCCGTGCCGACGAGGCCGGCAACCAAAAGCGTAAAAATCTTTTTCATGTTGTAAAGAATTAGTGATTAAACATAGAGCGCGCGTGCTTGGTATAAAAGTCAAGTTCCTTAGCGCGAACTCCCTTGAAATTGTGGAGCAAAAGTACAACAATAAAAACATTCTCACCTGTTATAATGGTTGAAAAGGCACTAAAAAGGTAAAACTTTCAGAAATATCGGACGTTTTTTAACGGAGAAATAGGTATTTCCGCTGTTATTATAGAAAAGTTCATATACATGCACCTTTGGCTGCGGCTCGGCATAGCCCGATCAAACAAGTTTGTCGGCCTCTGCACTCGCTTTGCACAAACGTTTCCACCTTAATTTGCGCTTTTCATAGCAGATGTGTAGCGGAATATCGGCACAATACGCGCGTTATTACAACAAAATATCCTACTTTTGCAGATAATTTCGGTTTGTCATATAAACAAGCATACACAATATTATATATATACATCATGGAAAATAAAGAAAACCAAGACGGACAGCTCAAAATAGAGCTTACGCCCGAAGTGGCAGAAGGCATCTATGCCAACCTTGCCATTATCACCCATTCAAGCGCCGAAGTGGTGCTCGATTTTATCCGCGTGCTGCCGGGCCTGCCCAAGGCTAACGTGAAAAGCCGCATCGTGCTCGCACCCGAGCACGCCAAGCGCCTGCTCTTCGCACTGCAAGACAATATCGTGAAATACGAAAAGCAATTCGGCACCATCAACCTGCCGGGCGGCGCGCCCCAGCAACCGGGCGGACGCACCGCCACGCCGTTTGGTATTCCCGAAGGTAACGCATAATTATATATTCAAAGCATCAAGCAATATGACTGCCAACGAAATACGCGAAGCCTACAAGAAGTTCTTTGAATCGAAAGGACATCTCATCGTGCCCTCCGCACCGATGGTGATCAAAGACGACCCCACGCTCATGTTCACCAATGCCGGCATGAACCAATTCAAGGATATCATTCTCGGTAACACCGAACCGAAATGCCGCCGACAGACCGACTCGCAGAAATGCCTGCGCGTGAGCGGCAAGCACAACGACCTCGAAGAGGTGGGCCACGACACTTACCACCACACCATGTTTGAAATGCTCGGCAACTGGAGCTTTGGCGACTACTTCAAGGAAGAAGCCATCACGTGGGCCTACGAGTTTCTCGTGGACGTGCTGAAAATCAACCCCGAGCACCTTTACGTCACCGTTTTCGAGGGCTCTAAGGAAGAAGGTCTCGAGCGCGACAGCGAAGCCGCCGCTATCTGGGGACGCTTCTTCCCTGAAAGCCACATCATCAACGGCAATAAGCACGACAACTTCTGGGAAATGGGCGACACCGGCCCTTGCGGCCCTTGCTCCGAAATACATATCGACAGCCGCACGCCCGAAGAGCGCGCCGCCGTGCCGGGAGCCGAACTCGTGAACAAGGACAATCCGCAGGTTATCGAAATCTGGAACCTCGTGTTCATGCAATACAACCGCAAGGCCGACGGTTCGCTCGAGCCGCTGCCGCATAAGGTGATCGACACGGGCATGGGCTTCGAACGCCTCGTGCGCGTGATGCAGGACAAGCATTCCAACTACGACACCGACGTGTTCCAGCCCATCATTAAAAAGATAGGCGAACTCTCCGGCTATACCTACGGCGAAAAAGAAGAGACCGACGTGGCCATGCGCGTAGTGGCTGACCACCTGCGTGCCATTGCCTTCTCTATTGCTGACGGGCAACTGCCCTCCAACGCCAAGGCAGGCTACGTAATCCGCCGCATCCTGCGCCGCGCCGTGCGCTACGCCTACACCTTCCTCGGCCAGCGCGAAGCCTTCCTTTACCGCCTGCTGCCCACCCTCGTGGAAGAAATGGGCGGCGCCTATCCCGAACTGCCCGCGCAGCAGACGCTCATCGGGCGCGTGATGAAAGAAGAAGAAGAGTCCTTCCTCCGCACCCTCTCGACAGGCATCTCGCTGCTCGAAGGCGTGATTGAGCAGACCGTCAAGGCAGGCAGCGACACCGTGGACGGCGAAAAGGCATTCACCCTCTTCGATACGTACGGTTTCCCCCTCGACCTCACGCAACTTATCTGCTCCGAAAAGGGCTTGAAAGTAGACGAAGCCGGCTTCAACGCCGAAATGCAGAAACAAAAGGAGCGCGCCCGCAACGCCGCTGCCGTGGAAACGGACGACTGGGTGGTGCTCGCTGAAGGCGAAACGCAGTTCGTGGGCTGGGATGCCCTCGAAGCAGAAAGCCGCATACTGCGCTACCGCCGCGTACAGCAGAAGAAGCTGACGTATTACGAACTTGTATTAGACTCCACGCCTTTCTACGCCGAAATGGGCGGACAGGTGGGCGACCTTCGACGTGAAGCGCGAGAACAATCTGCCCATACATCTCACCAAGAAACTGCCCGCTAATCCCGCCGCCGAGTTCCATGCAACGGTGGACGCTGAGGCACGCCATGCCAGCGAAGCCAACCACACCGCCACGCACCTGCTCGACCAAGCCTTGCGCGAGGTGCTCGGCACGCACGTGGAGCAAAAGGGTTCTCTCGTGACGCCCGACTACCTGCGCTTCGACTTTTCGCATTTCCAAAAGGTAACGCCCGAGGAACTGCGTGAAGTGGAACGCATCGTAAACCGACGTATCCGCGAGGACATTCCGATGCAGGACCATCGCGATGTGCCTATCGAAGAGGCCAAGCAACTCGGTGCCATCGCCCTCTTCGGCGAGAAATACGGCGACCGCGTGCGTGTGGTGCAGTTTGGCAAGAGCGTTGAATTTTGCGGCGGCTGCCACGTCAAGAGCACGGGGCGCATCGGCTTGGTGCGCATCCTCTCTGAAAGCAGCGTCGCCGCCGGTGTGCGCCGCATCGAGGCCATCACGGGCAAAGCCGCCGAGGAAAGCATCTATGCACAGGAGGACATCCTGCGCGGCTTGCAGAACTTCTTTGCCGGCGCAAAGGACCTCACGGCTGCCATAAAGAAAACCATCGAGGAAAACGACGGATTGAAGCGTCAGGTGGACGACTTCGTGAAAGAGCGCATCACCGCCCTGCGCGACCGCCTCGTCGGCAACGCGACGGAGCGGGGCGGCGTGAAAGTGCTTAGTTCCGTGCTGCCCTCGGGCGTTGCCCCCGATGCCGTAAAGGACCTCGCTTTCCAAATCTCCGGCATGCTGCCCGAAAACATGATTTGCGTGCTCGGCAGCACCTTTGAGGGCAAACCGCTCCTCACGGTGATGATCAGCAAGAACCTCGTGGAAGGCCGCGGCTGGCACGCCGGCAACATGGTGCGCGAGGCTGCCAAGCTCATCAAGGGCGGCGGCGGCGGTGCGCCCCACTTCGCCACGGCCGGCGGCAAGGATGCTTCCGGCTTGGAGCAGGCCGTGCGCCACGTACTCGAAATGGCCGGCATTTAAGCCGATGCTATAAGATTTTACAAAAAAGCAATGGTCGCCGCCATTGCTTTTTTGTTTCTTTTACCCTAACTTTGCACGTAAGAAAAGCGATTTTTTTAAATCTATAACCTTATAAATATCTATAATCCCTATGAATTATTCCCCATTAAAACGTTTGCTTTTGGCGGCAGCCTTGTGCTTAGTCGCCTTGACCGGTCTCGCGCAGGGCAAGGCCAAGTATGTGTTTTATTTCATCGGCGACGGCATGGGCGTCAACCAGGTAAACGGCACGGAAACCTATCTCGCGGCCCTCGAAGGGCGCATCGGCACTACGCCGCTGTGCTTCGCTGACTTTCCCGCCTCGGCGCTCGTCACGACCTACTCGGGCACAAACGGCGTGACCGACTCCGCCGCAGCAGGCACGGCGCTGGCCACGGGACATAAGACAAAGAACGGTGCGCTCGGCTTGCTGGCCGACCTTGCAACACCTATTTACAGCGTGGCCGTCAGTGCCAAGGAGAACGGAGCGGCAGTGGGCGTAGCCACGAGCGTTTCCATCGACCACGCCACGCCGGCAGCGTTCTACGCCCACGTGGGCTATCGCGGCGAGTATTATAAAATCGGCACGCAACTGCCTAAGACGGGTTTCGACTACTTTGGCGGTTCGGATTTCCTGAAACCTACCGATAAGGATAACCCCGGTGCGCCAGACCTTTATGCACAGTGCGAAGAGGCTGGCTACGTGATTGCCCGCGGCTATAAGGATTTCAAAAAGAAAATGCGCAAGGCCGAAAAGATTATCCTCTTCCAAACCGAAACTGCGGCAAAGGAAAATCCCACTGCCCTGCCTTTCGCCATCGACCGCAAGAAGGGCGACTTGACTTTGCAGGACATCACGCGTGCCGGCATCGGCCAGCTCTCCAAATCGGAGCGCGACGGCAAAGGTTTCTTCTTTATGGTGGAAGGCGGCAAGATTGACTGGGCTTGCCACAGCAACGATGCCGCTACCGTATTCCATGAAGTGAAAGATTTTGACGAGGCCATTCGCGTGGCATACGAGTTCTACTGCCAGCACCCCGACGAAACGCTGATTGTTGTGACGGCCGACCACGAAACGGGCGGCATCGCCCTCGGCTGCGGCCCGTACGAATTGCATACGGATGCCTTCAAATACCAGCGCATGAGCACCGAGGCGTATAGCCGCCACCTTTCTGCTCTTCGCCAGAGCGGTAAAGCCTTCACTTGGGAACTTGTGGAGCGCGACCTTGCCGAGAACTGGGGCTTCGGCAATGGTGTGACGATTAACGATAAGCAACTCAGCCGCCTCAAAAAAGCATTCGACGCGCTTGCTGCCGGCACAGCAGAGCAAAGCAAATCGCTCTACGCCAGCGCAGATGCCCTTGCAGACAACGCCCGCACCATATTGGCTGAATGTGCCCTCGTACTCCAACGGCTACGTGCCCCTCTTTGCCATCGGCGCAGGCAGCGAACTCTTCAACGGACGTATCGACAACACGGAAATTCCCCGCCGCATCGCCAAGGCGGCCGACTGGGAAATGAAATAGAACCTGCTTCACCAAAACGCTTTGCCTCTGCCAAAACGACCTGAAAAGCGTCGCTTTGGCAGAGGCTTTGTTTAAGAGAGTTTGCGAAGCGTTAATGTTTTGGCAGTCGGCGTTAAAAGCGGGCGGGTGGCACGCCGATTGCGAATTGTTAGGGTGAAAGCGCGAAGCCATAAGAAGCGAAGCGCAAAGAAGAATAAATGTCTAACAATTTAAATATAGGAGATTATCACTATGACACGCTCAAGAAACTATTCTCAAAACTGGTTGCCCTCAATCTTTGACGATTTCTTCGACAACAACTGGATGAACAAGACCAACGCCACCGCACCGGCCATCAACGTGCTCGAACGCAGCGATGCCTACGTTGTGGAGGTTGCCGCTCCGGGCATGACTAAAAAGGACTTCAACATCCACATCGACGAAAACAACAACCTCATCATCTCGATGGAGAAGAAAGAGGAACACAAGGAAGGCGACAACTGCGGCTGCAACGGCGAAGCCAAAGGCACGGCCGTGAAATGCAAGGAAGACGAGAGCCGCTACCTGCGCCGCGAGTTCTATTACTCTAAATTCCAGCAGGCACTTATCCTGCCCGACGATGTGGACAAGATGAGCATCAGCGCACAAGTTGAAAACGGCATCCTTTCCGTCACGCTGCCTAAGCAGACACCCGAACAGAAAGAAAAGCTCTTGCAACACATCGAGGTGAAATAACATCACCGACAACCCGTAAATAAAAAGGCGTTCCGCGCGATTTGCACGGAACGCCTTTTTATTTATTGCTTATTGCTTAAAAATGCAACATTAAAACATCTTTTCGGGATAAACGCCCTCTTCGCCGAGCTTTTGGAACTTCTCCACAACGCCCGGACGGTCTTCGGGATAAGTAACGCCGAACCACTTAGAAGTAGTATCGAGCACCTCGCAAGTAGCCGTGCCGTCGTTAATCAGTTTGTCGACCATAAGAGGAATAAAGAACTCGCTCTTGAGGTTCTCCATATTCTTCGGGTCAGAGAGGAACGTCTTGAAATACTCCTCGCTGTGCTGGAAGTAGTCGGGCGTAAAGCCCCAGAAGTTCATGGAAACGGGCGTGGTGTCGGGGATAGCCACCCACTCGCCATTATCGTCGAGATATTTCACTACGCCGTCGAAACGCTGAATCTTAGTGCGTTCAACAACGGAAGTAAGATGGTTTTGGCTGTCATTCTCACAAACGCCGCGAGAAACGGTACCGCTGTCGGAGAGCGTATTGCCCACGCGGAAACCTACCATGGCATATTTGCCAGTAGAGCCTTCGGGAAGTTCGCTAAGGAATTTGCCCATCACCTTAAAGGCGTCGCGATCGTAGAAGTCGTCGCAGTTGAGCACGGCAAAGGGTTCTTTAATCACGTCCTTGCCCATCATAACGGCGTGGTTCGTACCCCAGGGCTTCGTGCGTCCTTCGGGGCAGGTGAAGCCTTCGGGCAACGCGTCGAGGGCTTGGAACACGAGTTCGCAAGGAATGTGGCCTTCGTACTTAGAAAGCACCTTGTCGCGAAATTCCTGTTCAAAGTCCTTACGGATTACGAACACAAGTTTGCCGAAGCCGGCGTGAATGGCGTCGTAGATGGAGTAGTCCATGATTGTTTCGCCGTGAGGGCCGAGGCCATCCAGCTGTTTGAGGCCGCCGTAACGGCTGCCCATGCCTGCTGCAAGCAGGAAAAGCGTTGGTTTCATAGTATGATAACTTTTGGGGTTGTTAGTTTGCTTTCTGCAAAACTACAAAAAAATATTTTAGGCACGCGCCAAAACCCTGCCTTTTATATATGAAACCTTTCTTTTTATTGAAAATGTTACAAAAATCCCCTTGCGAAACTACCGCAAGGGGAAAGATAAAAGTGTTTCTTTGTGACTCCGCTGGGACTCAAACCCAGGACCTTCAGAACCGGAATCTGACGCTCTATTCAACTAAGCTACGGAGCCGTTGCGCTTGCAAAAGTACGCCTTTTTTTTGAAATACGGACCTCGGCTGCTAATAAAACGCGATTATTGCGGGAGCGAGGAGGGTTGGAAGATGGTGACGGCGGTGCTGATGCCGTTGGAGGTGAGGGTGAGGCGGGCGGTGCGTTCTTCCTCGGTGAGATTGGGCGATACTTGCAGGGTGAGCGTGTTGCGCCCGGTCTTCACATCGTCTGCGTTAAAGGTCAGCCAGTCGGCATCGCTGGTCAGAGAGGGCTGCGCGGCAAAGGCGTTGTAGACGAACTGCATCGTGGTGGCAGAGGCTTGCAGACGGTGCTCAAAGACGTACGTGCCGTCGGCCTGCTGACGGGCATAGGGATATATTATATTAATATATGGGTATTGGATTACGCGGCAAGAGCCGTTAAAGTATGAGGCGACGTTGATGGTTGCCGTGCGCGAAAGCCCGGTGTCGTTGGTGCGGAAATTCAGGCGCACGATGTTGCGCACGCCCACGCCGGCCTGCGTTTTGCCGGAGGTGGGCGAGAGCACGAGCCATTCTTCCGAGGCGGTTGCCGTCCAGGGGTCGTAGCTTACGAATACAACGCTGTCGGTGCGCTGGTCGGCATAGAGTTCTTTTACTAAATTCGAGGGTTGCTCAAAGGCGAGTTGGTGGAATGTCTGCTCGGCATCGGAGCAAGCTGAAAGCACTAACGCGCAAAGCGCGGCGGCGAGTATTGTTTTAAGATGTTTGAACATAGTTTTTTTCAGTAGACTAGTAAACAAGTATACGAGTAGGCGGCGAGTTAGTACCAGTCAATATTAGAACTGTATGCGCTGCGCTTTTCCCATTTCAGGGCATCTGCCAACTCGGAAGCACGGGCGCGGAACGTGAAGTTGAACGAAGAGTAAGGCTTCAGTACCACGGAGGCCGACATCTCGAAGCAGTGGAGGTCGCGGGCAAGGGAGGCAGTGGTCATCGAAATCTTTTTCTGCACGAAGTCGTAGCCCGATGAGAATGAGATGTTCCAACCGTCGGATATGCGCAGGTAGCCCGAGAAGTTGAGCGTCTGGGTGAACGAGAAGGGGTAGCGCATGCGGCGCACGTTGATTTCCTTAGAGCGGTCTTCGAACATGGATATGCCGTAAGACACGGTGAGCGACCACGGCATGCTAAACGCCATGTAGCCATCTGCGTCTGTCTTTGCCTTTTCCTTTTTCTTCGCGCCGCCGCTCCGCGCCTTTTTCACTTCTTGCCGGTGAGGAAGTTAAGGAGCTTCTTAAACGTTTGGTTGTTGAACGTGTACGACAGGCTTTGCGACATGCCTTGAAAGCGTCCGAAGCGTCCGTAGCTCCACTCCGTGCGGTCGCTCTGCACCACCTGTCCGTTCTCGTTGAACTTATAGGCGTAAGTGGCAAACGATGCTGAGAGCGAGAACGTATATTTTTGCGTGAGCTTGAGGCGCAGGCGTGTGGAGAGGTCGCTCCACGGGCGTTCCTTTGCGGCGAGGTTGTAGGAGAGCGTGCCGGAGAGCTCGTCGATGAGGCTTATCTTCTTTTCGCCCGTAGAGTCGCGGTCGCTCTTCACCTTCATCTCCAAGTTGTTCGACACCGACATCGTCACCAGTCCCTGCTTCGTGCCCGAAGGGTAGCCGTAAAGGCCGCTGCTGTAAGGCGAGTACTTCACGGGCGTCACGGTGCCGTCACGGTGCCGTTTTGGTCGATACGGTCGTAGGTCTTCGTGTAGCCGTAGCGCGCGGCGGTGAAGTCGGGCGCGTAACTGAAGCTCACGCTGGGCTTGAACACGTGGCGGATGGCTATGACCTTGCCGTGGAAGAGGCGCAGCACGGGTTTGTACATACCGTAGAGCGTGGTGTTGGCCGATACGCCGAGGTTCCAGTCGTAGAGGTTGTAGAAGCCGTAAGTCGTGTCGCGCAGTTCCTGCTGCTTCTCCGCGTCCCACGAGCGGTTGATGCGCTGTGCGTACATGATGTCGCGGAAAGAGATGGAGGGCGAAATGTTGATATACTTGAACAGCTGGAACGTTGCATCGATAGGCACGCGGTGGGTCATGCCGTTGCGCCAGTCCTTGATAAGGTTCGACTTGAAGAGCTGGCTTTCCTTCGTCGTGATACTGTTGGAGAGCTGTCCGGTGTAGCTCACGGATATTTTCTCATACCATCGCTCCTTGCCCACCTGCCTTTTGCGGCGGACACGTTCTGCGTCAGGTTGCCCGAGGCGGAGATGCTCAGGCCGATGTCGGGAAAGTTTTTCGAGAAGCTCACGGCGCTGGTGCGGGTGCTTTGCGTGTAGGAGAGGGGATTGTACATGCTCTCCAAGTTCTTTCGCTCATAGTTTTCCGAGGCAAAGTTCACGCGTGCCGAGAACGAGGTGTTGGGATTCGCCTTGGAGTCTTTCGTGTGCGTCCACTGGATTTTCATGCTCTTCGTCACGCTGTAGTCGGGCATGTTCTTCTCGCCCTCCACCGTGCGCAGGAAACTGAAATAGACGTTGCCGCGGAAGCGGTAACGCTTGTTGTAGTTCGACTCGAGGCTCGCGCCCCACGATCCCTTCGTGTATATTTCGCCCAAGGCTTTAAGGTCGAAATAGTCGTTCACCGCCCAGTAGTAGCCGCCGTCGCGCAGATAGAAGCCGCGCGAGGTCTCATCGCCGTAAGAGGGCATTACGAAACCGCTCGAATACTTCTTGCTGATGGGGAAGAAGCCGTAGGGCACGGCCAGCGGCAGCGGCACGTCCTCCACCACGAGGTATGCCGGGCCGAATATCGTCTCTTTGCCCGGGCGCACCTTACCGCGCGAGAGTTTCAGGTAGAAGTGCGGGTGCTTGGCGTCGCAGGTGGTGTATTTGGCATGGCGCAGATAGAGCGTGCCGTCGTCGGTGCGCTTCGATTCGGAGCTTTGCAAGTAACCGTTGCCTTGAGTAGTGTTTACGTTGCTTATAAACCCCTTTTTCGTCTTGAAGTTAAACGACATCGTCTCGCTCTGATACTCGTCGCCGCCCTGCTTGTACACGGCTTTTTCGGTATACACGCCCGCCGTGTCGCGCAGTCCCACGGCATGCACAAGGCTGCTGTCGAGACACATCGTGATTTTGGCGGCGTCGAGCGTCATGTCCTGATATTTCACGTTGGCTTTGCCATAGAGCGTGGCGAAGCCCGTGTTTGCGTCGTACACAATCGAGTCCTGCGCGGCATATTCCACGGGCGAGTCGATGCCCGGCTTGCGCGGCTGCGCCTTAGCCGTGTCGGCAGCGAGGCTGTCGGCCGTGAGGCTATCGGCAGCGAGGCTGTCGGGGAGGGTGATACCGGCGCGGAGGCTATCGGCGGTATCGGCGGGGCGCACGATGTCGGGCCAGTTGATGTCTATTACCGTGTCGCGCTGCGCCGCTTCTTTCAGCGTGTCGGCGACAGGGCGAAGCACTTTCGCCTCGGGCACGGAACTATCCCCCGGCAGGGCATTCCCCGTCGGCAGCAGCAAGCGTCCCGGCTTGGCAGACAGACAAAGTGCCGCCAACACCGCGCATACGATAATCAGGATTTTTCGCAAATTGGTAGTAATATCGGCTGCAAAATTACGCAAAATAATTGACTTGCTTATAATATAAGCCCATATTGCAATAGGGGCAAGGGGCGGTTTGCCGAATATTTTTTACCAAAACAAGATTTTTGAGATATTTCGCGCAGATAAAGCGCATTTGCCCCAAGCTATTTTTCAGGATAAGCAAGATAATTATTACGATGTCCGAGATAGTTTTTCCTTTCCTATAAGATATTTTTTGTTACAAAGTTTCTAACATGTGTTACAAACTTTGTAACATGTGTTAGCAAGTTTGTAATATGCGTTACAAAGTTTGTAACAAAAAATTTCTTAGCACATAGTGAAAAATATCTTGCTTTTAGGAAAAACTTTCTTGGGAAGGGCGAAAAGCGTCTTGGGGTTCGTTTGGCTTCGCCCATTTTGGCTTAACAAAGCCGTGGGCAGTCTGCAGCTCTTTTCCCTTATGTACTTCGCGCACACACAAAAGGGGACAATCAAGCCCGCATTACAAATATTCTCAGACCTCCGCGCTACCGCCTTCAATGCGAAAAATGGGCATTATACACCTTATCTTATAAGAAAAATGCCTATCTTTGCAAAGATATAGGCAGCGGCACGCGGTTTTGCCCCGCAGGAGGACTGCCCCGCCGCCCGCTCTCATACGAACTTACTTATATATTAAATCCATATATATGAGCAAAATCATTGCTTTGGCCAACCAAAAAGGCGGCGTGGGAAAAACCACTACGGCCATCAACCTCGCCGCATCATTGGCAACCTTAGAAAAAAACGTGCTGCTCGTCGACGCCGACTCGCAGGCTAATGCCTCCTCGGGGCTCGGCGTAGACCTGAGCAAGGTGGACTGCTCGGTGTACGACTGCCTGGTGAGCAACCGCAACGTGCGCGAAGCGATTTACACCACCGACATCGAACGGCTCGACGTGGTGCCTTCGAGCATCAACCTCGTAGGCGCGGAAGTGGAGATGTACAACCTCGGCGACCGCGAGCACGTGATGAAAAACATGCTCGACCCGCTGCGAAAGGAATACGACTACATTCTTATCGACTGCTCCCCCTCGCTCGGCACTATCACGGTGAACGCCCTCACGGCCGCCGACTCGGTGATTATTCCCGTGCAATGCGAATACTTTGCCCTCGAGGGCATCAGCAAACTGCTCAACACGATTAAACTCGTGAAGCGGAAACTCAACCCTGGACTCGAAATCGAGGGCTTCCTGCTCACGATGTACGACAGTCGCCTCAAACTGGCCAACCAGATCTACGACGAAATGAAGCGGCACTTCCAGGAACTCGTGTTCCGCACCGTCATACAGCGCAACGTGAAGCTCTCGGAAGCACCGAGCCACGGCCTGCCCGCCATTCTCTACGATGCCGTTTCGACCGGCGCAAAGAACTACCTCGCTTTGGCAAAAGAAATTTTGAGCAGGCGGGTAGAAGAGTAAACATATAAACGACCCATACCTATGCCTGCCCACAAGAAATTCCCAGCACTCGGCCGAGGGCTCGATGCCATTATCTCGACCGACGAAGAAATACACGCAAACGGCTCTTCGAGCATCAACGAAGTGCCCGTTGACCAAATCAAACCCAACCCCAACCAGCCCCGCCGAGAGTTCGACGAGGCTGCGTTGCAAGAACTTGCCGACTCTATTAGGCAAATCGGTATCATTCAGCCCATAACGCTGCGCAAGCACTCCGACGACACTTACGAAATCATTGCCGGCGAACGCCGCTGGCGCGCTTCTCAACTGGCGGGCCTGCGCACCGTGCCGGCCTATATCCGCACGGCGAGCGACGAAACGATGATGCAGATGGCGCTCATTGAGAACATTCAGCGCGAAGACCTCAACGCCATCGAAATAGCCCTCGCCTATCAGAACCTCATCGAGCAATACAGTCTCACGCAGGACCAGCTCTCGGAGAAGGTGGGCAAGAACCGCGCCACGATTGCCAACTATCTGCGCCTGCTCAAGTTGCCGGCACAGGTGCAAATGGCGCTGCGCAACAAAGACGTGGACCAAGGCCACGCCCGCGCCCTGCTTTCGTTGGGTCGCCCCGAACTGCAAGTGAAACTCTTCAACGAGATTAAGGAAAAGGGTTATTCCGTGCGGCAGGTGGAGGAGATGGTGAAAAGCATCAACAGCGGCGAGACCGTGAAAAGCGGACGGCACACGCTGAAAGACCGCAAGGCGAAACGCCTGCCCGAAGAATACGACGAACTGCGCGCCACGCTCTCGGGCTTCTTCCGCACCAAGGTGCAAATGACCTGCTCGCCGCAGGGCAAAGGCAAAATCACGATTCCCTTCGCCTCGGAAGCAGAACTCGAAAGAATTATCGCGCTATTCGATAAAATGAAGTAGGGCGTATAAAATCTGTGCCCGATACACATTTAAGCATGAGAATCATCTGCCCCTTTTGCATGCGCCTCTTGCTGGCACTACTGCTTACCGTTATGGCCGGAAATTGTTTCGGCCGTACGGCGTTATATGGGGCAAGGTGCGATTCGCTCGTATTGCCGCCCGACACGCTGCGCCTCACGGCCATAGACTCGCTGAGCCAAACGCCTGCCGACACCGCTGCGTTATCCAAAGCGACGGCAAGGGCGATGAAGCGCTCCAAAAAATTTATGAAGCAGCGGCAGTTTGTGCCCGACCCCAAGCGCGCCCTGTGGCTCTCGCTCGTGCTGCCCGGTGCAGGGCAAATCTATAACCGCAAATACTGGAAACTCCCGTTCATCTACGGCGGCTTCCTCGGCTGTACCTACGCGCTGCTTTGGAACCAGCAGATGTATCGCGACTACTCGCAGGCATATCTCGACATCATGGACGACGACCCCAACACGCGCAGCTATATGGAGATGCTGCCGCCGCGCTACGACATCTCGGGGCGCGAGGAGCATTTCAAAAGCATCTTCAAGCGTAAAAAGGATTTTTACCGCCGCAACCGCGACCTGAGCATCTTCTGCTTCGCCGGCGTTTATCTGCTCTCGGTCATCGATGCTTATGTGGACGCGCAGTTGAGCGTGTTCGACATCACGCCCGACCTTAGTCTGCGCATCGAACCTGCCGTCATCGAAACGCCGGGCACGAAGAAGAACGGCGCGTACGGCGTGGGGTGCAGTTTTAATTTTTGAAGAAACAATAAACAAGTATACTAGCAAAGAGTAAACAAGACAAGTTACATATGAAATATATAGTTTGCAAGACATCTCAGTCTCGTCTACTTGTTTATTTGTAAACTTGTCTACTAAAAGCATTTGCTTATGAAAAACATAAAATATCTTCTTGTATCTTTATTCCTAAGTCTGAACACCGCCTACGCGCAAGAGCCGCAGGAGCGAATCACCG
>SFPF01000048.1 GCA_004552155.1 Bacteroidales bacterium | reverse complement strand
GAATGTATCAATCGCGGTCTACGTTCCCCCAGGGCGCTGCCCTGGGCTATGGGCAACATTTGGGCTTACAGCCCGCCCCAATCATTTACCGGGCGTTTGCCAAATTGGTTGGATTTATGTATTGAAGCATATGGAAGCACTCAACAGACTGCCTTGGACAGCCAAAGACCCGATATTCGAGCGTTTGGCCCAAATCTCCGAGATAAGCGCGCTCAGCCGCGATGAGCGCATCAAGTATGATGCCGCGATACGCTACTATCGCGACAATGCGCATGCCTTGGAAGACGCCGAAGAAGGGCCATGCGGCTGGCGTTCAGCAAGGATTCATTGAGACTGCCAAGAAATTGAAAGCGATGGGCATGAGTGCTAAGGACATACACATCGTGACAGGGCTGTCGCCCGAAGACATTGAGAAGCTGTAAAATCTGACTTATATAGATAAAGCGAGGGACGTGCCGCGCGGCGCGCCCCTCGCTTTATCTATTGCCCGCGCAAAAAAGATTGTGAAAAGTTGGCGTTTCTGCGCAGAAAGATGTAATTTTGCTCACATCGAAAAAGCAAATGCAACAGAAGTTTGACGAAATTGCCCGCGACATTGAGGCGGGACGCACCGCCGAGGCTTTGGAAAAGGTACGCCGGCTGCACGCCGTAGAGGGCGCAGACAAGGCGAGGCTCTACTATCTCGAAGGGCGCGCCTATATGAAATGCTCGCAGTGGACAGAGGCGATTGGTTGCTTCCTCAAATCGGAAGAACTCGACCCCGAAGGGCCCGCCGCCGAGAGCAAAAGAATGTTGCAGGACATTCTCGATTTTTACAACAAAGACATGTACAACCAATAAATACCGCGAAAAAGGGGACTGCTACCGCCGAAGCATCGGACGGTTGCCGTCCCTTTCGCCGTTTTTACAAAAGAAAAAGATATACAGCCATGGCAAAAATGAAAGGAGCCGTTGTCGTAAACGTGGAACGCTGCAAGGGTTGTAACCTCTGCGTCGTGGCGTGCCCCACGAATACGCTGGCACTCACCACCGACGAGGTGAACCATAGGGGCTATGCCTATTGTCGCGAAGTGAACGACACGTGCATCGGGTGCGCCTCGTGCGCCATTGTGTGCCCCGACGGGTGCATCTCTGTGTACAGGGTGAAAGAAGATTAGCACACAATAATATATATAGTTCATTTACATGCACTTTTTTAAAAGACTATGAAAGAAGAAAACGAAATACTCTTGCTCAAAGGCAATGAAGCCATAGCCCACGCCGCCATACGCTGCGGCTGCGACGGCTATTTCGGCTATCCCATTACGCCACAGAGCGAGGTGCTCGAAACGCTTGCCGCACTCGAGCCGTGGAAAACCACGGGTATGGTGGTGCTGCAAGCAGAGAGCGAGGTGGCGAGCATCAACATGCTCTACGGAGGTGGCGGCACGGGCAAGCGTGTGATGACCTCCTCGTCGAGTCCCGGCGTGGCGCTGATGCAGGAAGGCATCAGCTATATGGCGGGCGCGGAAATCCCCGGTCTGATCGTGAACGTGCAGCGCGGCGGTCCCGGTCTCGGCACCATTCAGCCCTCGCAGAGCGACTACAACCAAGCCACGCGCGGCGGCGGCAACGGCGACTACAACGTGATTGTGCTGGCACCGGCCTCGGTGCAGGAAATGGCAGACTTCGTGGACCTCGCCTTCAGCCTCGCCTTCAAATACCGCACGCCCGCCATGATACTCTCCGACGGCGTGATTGGGCAGATGATGGAAAAGGTGGTACTGCCGCCTTACAAACCCCGCCGCACGGAAGAGGAAATCGTGAAGGAATGTCCCTGGGCTGCCAATGGGCACGGGCTGAAAAGCAGAAAGCCCAACGTGATAACCTCGCTCGAACTCGACCCCGCCGAAATGGAGAAGAAAAACGAGCATCTTCAGGCGAAATATCGCGACATTCAGGCTAACGAGGTACGCTTTGAGGAAACGAACCTCGAAGACGCCGAACTCGCCATCGTGGCGTTCGGTTCGGCTGCCCGCATCTCCTACAAAGCCATGGAGAATGCCCGTGCGCAGGGCATCAAGGTGGGACTGTTCCGCCCCATCACCCTCTGGCCCTTCCCCGAAAAGGAAATCGCCGCGCTGTCGCGCCGCGTGAAGGGCCTGCTCGTGGTGGAAATCAACGCCGGGCAGATGGTCTACGACGTGAAGCTCGCCGCCGAGGGACGCATTCCCGTGGGGCACTACGGGCGACTGGGCGGCATCGTGCCCAGTCCCGACGAAATTGTGGACGCGCTTAAAAAACTCGTGGACTGATGCAAGAGGAAAACGACATACTCGAACGCCTCAAGCACCCCGAGCGCGAGCCCGAGCGGAGGAAGATGACGCGTAACCTCTTCATCCGCAATGTGCTCAACAGCGTATTCATTCTCATGGCCTTGGTGGCAATGGTGGGTTTGCTTATCGTGAAGCAGCAGCCCTACCTCATGTGGTGCTACTGGCTCGGCCTCTTTGCCGTAATCGTGAAGATGGCGGAGGTGGCGCTGCGCCTGCCGGGCATGAAAAAGTGATTTGGTTCTCTCTATACAATATTATATATATATACTCGTTGACTTGTCAACTCGTCTACTCGTCTACTTGTCAACTCGTCTACTAAAAAAACTATGACACGCGAAGAAATAATCCGTCCCGAGCATCTGGTCTACGAAAAGCCAGCGTTGCTCAACGATGTGAATATGCACTATTGCCCTGGCTGCTCGCACGGCGTGATACATAAGCTCGTGGCAGAGGTGATTGCCGAGATGGGCATGGAAGAAAAGACCATCGGCATCAGTCCCGTGGGCTGCGCCGTGTTTGCCTACAAATACATCGACATCGACTGGCAGGAAGCTGCCCACGGCCGCGCCCCCGCGCTCGCCACTGCCTGCAAGCGCCTTTGGCCCGACCGCCTCGTGTTCTCCTATCAGGGCGACGGCGACATTGCCTGCATAGGCACGGGCGAGGCTATCCACGCCCTGAACCGCGGCGAAAACATCACGATGATTTTCGTGAACAACGCCATCTACGGCATGACGGGCGGGCAAATGGCCCCCACCACGCTCGTGGGCATGAAAACCGTGACCTGCCCCTACGGCCGCGACCCGCAGTTGCACGGCTATCCCCTCAAACTCACGGAAATAGCCGCCACGCTCGAAGGCACTGCCTACGTGACGCGCCAGAGCGTGCACAACGTGGCAGCCATACGCCGCGCCAAGAAAGCCATACGCCACGCCTTCGAGAACTCTATGGAGGGCAAGGGCTCTAACCTCATCGAGTTTGTATCCACTTGCTCCTCGGGTTGGAAACTCTCGCCCGTGAAGGCCAACCAGTGGATGGAAGAACATATGTTTGAATATTATCACGTGGGCGACCTTAAAGACAGTCAGCGCAAGTAGCCCACTCGTCTACTCGTCTACTCGTTTACTCGTCTACTCGTTTACTCGTTTACTTGTCTACTAAAAAATATGACACACGAAATATTGATTTCAGGCTTCGGCGGACAAGGTGTGCTCTCAATGGGCAAAATCTTGGCCTATGCCGCACTTATGGAGGGAAAGGAAGTGACGTGGATGCCGGCTTACGGGCCGGAGCAGCGCGGCGGCACGGCCAACGTGACCGTCATCGTGAGCGATGAAAAGATTTCCTCGCCCATTCTCCCTCGCTCGACAAGTTCGAGAGCAAGGTGAAGCCCGGCGGCGACATCATCTACGACAGCTTCGGCATTCTCGAACCGCCCACGCGCACCGACATCACGGCCTATCACATCGCGGCCATGGAAACGGCTGCCGAACTCAAAATGATGAAGTGCTTCAACATGTTCGTGCTCGGCGGACTGCTGAAAATACACCCCGTGGTGAAGATGGAAAGCGTGATGCTCGCCTTGAAGAAAACGCTCCCCGAACGCCACCACAACCTCCTGCCCGTCAACGAGCAGGCCATCCTTAAAGGACAAGAATTGATAAAACAATAGATAAACTGGATAGTAAACTCGTTTACTAACAACAACTTTATACATATGGCAAACAAAAGACAATTCAAGAAACACGTGCATAACGTATGCGGCGACCTCTTTGCCGACTGCGTGGCTCTGACTATGTGCGGCGGCGACAACCGCGAAACGCTCGAACGCCTCATGGCTGAGACGCTTGCCTTCAACAACGAGTTCGCCGACTTCGATGCAAAGGCAGAAGAAATCTTCGCCAAAATAGTCAAAGCCTAAGCGCCTATGTTCATGAGTTTGTGCCGCCTGATTTTCAGAAAAATGGGGTGGCAGGTGGAAATGACGGTGCCCTACCGCGACAAGTGCATCATCTGCGTGGCGCCGCACACCAGCAATTGGGACTTCATCATCGCAGAACTTTATTACCATTCTATCGGGCGCACGGCAGGCTTCCTGATGAAGAAGGAATGGTTCTTCTGGCCTATGGGCGTGCTTTTCCGTAGCATGGGCGGCATTCCCGTAGAGCGCAGCCGTCACGTGAGCCTCACCGACCGCGTGGCAGAGGCGGCGATGAAAGCCGAACGCTTCGAACTGGCGGTGACTCCCGAAGGCACGCGCTCGCTGGCCACGAAGTGGAAGCGCGGCTTCTATTTCATTGCCCTCAAAGCCGGTTTGCCCATACAGCTTTACGCCATAGACTATAAGAACAAGCGCATCGTCTGCACCCAGGAACTCGTTCCCTCGGGCGACGTGGAGGCAGATATGCGCCTCATTATGGATTACTATCGGCCTTACGAAGGAAAATATCCCGGAAAATTCGCCGTAGAAGACATTTAATAAGGCATTTGCCTATATGTTTCTATCGCTTTTCGTAATTTTGTGCGGAAAAACTTATACACAATATTAATAATAAGCATTATGACAATCGACACATGCAATTTCAAAGGCCTCAAGGCCATTGTTCGCGTTGACTTCAACGTACCCCTCGATGAGAACGGTCACGTGACCGACGACACCCGCATTCGCGGCGCACTGCCCACGCTTAAGAAAATCCTCGCCGACGGCGGCGCACTCATCATCATGAGCCACATGGGCAAGCCCAAAGGAAAGGTGAACGCCAAGTTCTCTCTCTCGCAGATCGTAGAACCGGTGAGCGCACACCTCGGCGTTGCCGTTAAGTTTGCTCCCGACTGCGCCAAAGCAGCCGAAGCAGCTGCCGCCCTCCAGCCCGGCGAAGTGCTCTTGCTCGAAAACCTTCGCTTCTATCCCGAAGAAGAAGGCAAACCCGTTGGCATCGAGAAGACCGACCCCGCTTACGAAGAGGCTAAGAAGGCAATGAAAGCCAGCCAGAAGGAATTTGCCAAGACTTTGGCTTCCTATGCCGACGTATACGTGAACGACGCGTTTGGTACGGCACACCGCAAGCACGCCTCTACTGCCGTTATCGCCGACTACTTCGATGCCGACCGCAAGATGCTCGGCTACCTCATGGAGAAGGAAGTGCAGGCCGTAGACAACGTGCTCAGCAACATCAAGCGCCCCTTCACCGCAATCATGGGCGGTTCTAAGGTGTCTACTAAGATTGGCATCATCGAGAACCTCATGGACAAGGTGGACAACCTTATCCTCTGCGGCGGTATGACTTACACCTTTGCAAAGGCACAGGGCGGCCACGTAGGCCTCTCCATCTGCGAAGACGACAAGCTCGACCTCGCCCTCGACATCATCAAGAAGGCTAAGGAAAAGGGCGTGAACCTCGTGCTCGGCGTTGACTGCGTGGCAGCCGACAGCTTCTCCAACGATGCCAACACCCAGGTGGTGCCTGCCGGCGAAATTCCCGAAGGCTGGGAAGGCCTCGACGCAGGTCCCAAGACCCGCGAACTCTTTGCTGCAGCCATCGAAGGCGCAAAGACCATTCTCTGGAACGGTCCTGCCGGCGTGTTTGAGTTCGACAACTTCACGGGCGGTTCCCGCGCTATTGCCGAAGCCATTGCCAAGGCAACTGCCAACGGCGCATTCTCCCTCATCGGCGGCGGCGACTCCGTGGCTTGCATCAACAAGTTCGGCATGGCCGACAAGGTGTCTTACATCTCTACCGGCGGCGGTGCGCTCCTCGAAGCTATCGAAGGCAAAGTGCTCCCCGGCATCGCAGCAATTAAGGGTTAATATCCCGCCAATCTTGCATTATTAAAATAAGGCCAATAAGTCCACACCAAATACTTGTGGCTTATTGGCCTTTTCTTTTATAAAAACTCAATAGACAATATTATATATAAGATGACCTTTCCCTCGAAAGTCTTTTCCCTGATGCTCGCCTCGGCGTTGCTCCTTGCCTCTTGCGGTGGCAATTCTTCCCGCGGCGATGCGGCTCAGCGCGGGGCAGGGCAGGGCGACACGGCAAATGCCGATTGCTCCCTTGCATTGATGGCCACCCTCGACTGCCTGCCTTTTTTCTACGCCGAGGCGCACGGTATCTATCGCCGCCTCGGGCTGGACGTGGCAGTGACGCCCTACCGCTCGCAACTGGCCTGCGACACGGCGTTGACGCGCGGCGCGGCAGACATAGTCTATTCCGACCACCTCGTCGCCAAACGCGCGGGGCAGAAAGCGGCGGAGGGCTGGGAAACAGCCTTGGCCCTCAACGACGCATGGACGCTCGTGGCCTCGCGACATCGGCATCACCCGCAGCAGCGAAAGCCTCGAAAGGCTGGAGGCAACGTTGAAGGCAAACGGGCTCGGCGCGGAGCAGGTGTATCTGCCGCAAATCAACGACCTCAACATTCGTATGCGCATGGTTGCGCAGGGACAGATTGCCGCCGCCATGCTCACAGAACCTTATACCGCCGCCGCTGCGGCACGCGGCAATATGCTGCTCCCTACTGTGGGCGGCGAAGCGAGCCACAGCCGCCTGCTGCGCCGGAAGGGCAAGCAGGCATTGCCCGATGGCAAATGGCAAACCATTATCAAAGGCTATAATATGGCGGTGGACTCAATCAACGAGCGCGGCTTGAATTGCTGCGCCGACATTCTTATCAACCACTACGGCCTTGACCCGCAAATGGCCGACACCATGCGCCTGCCCCGCCCGCTTTCGCATAAATAGAGCGTAGTCACCCGTTTACTCGTCTACTCGTCTACTCGTCTACTCGTCTACTCGTCTACTCGTTTACTAAAATTGTGTCCGACCCAAAAACTTCAACATATTTGATAAGCGATGCGCAGAAAGCACTCGCGCAGTCGCGCCTCAGTTCCGCTTTGGCATCATTGGCCGAAGCCGCCAACGCTTTGGGCGATTGGGAAACGGGGCGTGCAGTTGCCGAACTCAGCAACGCTTATTCCGCCCTGCTCAATTATATGTCGCTCGGCGTGGCCGACCCCGACCGCCACAATCTTTACCATTCCTTTTTGAGAACCGCCGCAGAACTCTGCGATGACCTTTCCCGCGCCGACAGCGTGCGCCATGCCGACACGGCGTATGCCCGCACCCGCCGCACGCTGCAAGCCCTGCCCGGGCGCGGCGACTTGACGCAGCTCTACTCTGCGCCCGCGCCCCTCCGCGACCGTTTCGATGCCCTGTGGACATCGCCCCGCCTCACGGCAGCCGAGCAAGATGCCCTTCAAAATTTCTTTACAGTTCCAACGCTCTTTAAGGAAGAAACGCCGACGGGGCGCGAGGCGGCGCAGCTCATGGCCGCCGGTGCGCTCACCCTCGCCTTGCTCTCCATGTTCGACGTGCGTAAGCTCCATCTCCTGCTCGACGGTTGCTCGTCGCCCTCCGCGCCACTCCGCGCCCGTTGCATCGTGGGCGTGACGCTGGCGGTCTTGCAGCATAGCAACCGCATAGCCGACTATCCCGACGCGGCGGCGCGGCTCACAGAACTTTTAAGCCGGGAGGAATGTGCCGCGGCTGTGTGCGAGATACAGCAGCAGGCATTGCTCACCCTTGCCACCCCGCATATAGAGAAAAGCCTGCGCGAGGATATTCTGCCCGAAGTGATGCGGCAGGCCAAGAATATGGGAACGCCCAAGGCAGGCGATAATATAGATATTGACGAAATAGCCCGGCAGTTAGACCCGGAAGGTCAGGACACGGCGGTATGGAACGTTGAGGCCGATGCTCCTTGGCGGCGCAAGATACAGGAGATACAGAAGTTTGCCGAGCAGGGAGCAGACGTGTTCCTCCCTACATTCAAGCAACTGATGCAGCGCATGCCTTTCTTCAACGTCGTTTTCCCATCCGCAGCGCAAATAGCAGTTTTGTGCAAGCCTTCATGGCGCAGCCGATGGCTTGCGAGACCGACAAATTCGCCTTTTGCTTCATTGCCGACAGTTTTTCCTCCTTCACGGGCGGAGCGGCAGGCGCAGCCTTGGGCGAGCAGTTGAAGAAAATGCTTGAAGAAAACGACATTGCCGCGCGGTTCAATGCCGCCGATGCGCCGCCGCGCAGTTTCTTGGAAGAATTGCGCGTTTACATGAAAGACCTCCGCCGCTTCTTCAGCCTTTCGCCTTATAGCCGCGACGGCGTTTCGCCCTTGCAGCAACACCTCCTGATGACCGACAACCAGTGGCTTGCGCCTGCGCTGCAACGCCCCGAAGCCCTGATCTCCGCAGCCGATATCGCCCTGCACGTGCAGTCGTTCGACAATGCCTATCGCCTTTATAGCGACTACCTCTGCCACACCGCTGGCATCGAACCCCAGGCCCATGCAGAGGCTTTGCAAAAATTGGGTTATTGCCGCGAGCAATTAGGTGAACTGGTCGATGCCGAGGAGGTTTACAATAAGGCTTTGCTGCTGTGCGGCGATAACTCTTGGGTGCTGGCGCGGCTCGCCAAGTTGCATAGCCGCAGGGCGGATTATGTGGGTGCGGCTGAACTTTATGACCGTGTGGCGCAGCTTACGGAAGAGACCGACACCACGCCCCTTGTGCGTGCCGCCGAATGCTATCTCTTTGCCGCCATGCCCGAGGAGGCGCGACAGCGGCTCTTTAAGGCAGATTATCTTAAGCCCGAGCAGCCCCGCACCCGCCGCGCTTTGGCGTGGAGCAGCCTGCTAATGGAAAAATATGAGGATGCCGAGCGGCTTTACAGCTGGCTTTTGGAGCGTCAGCCCACTGCCGCCGATTGCCAAAACGCCGCGCACCTTGCCTGGCTCACGCGCTCCTTGCCCGAAGCCTTGCCCCTCTATCGCCGCGCCTTGCAACTGTCGGAAGCGGGCACGCCCCCTGCCGCCTTGTTCCGCGCCGACCGCAGTTTCTTGCTTTCGCATGGATTGAAAGAAGAGGATTTGCAGCTCGCGGCCGACTTGCTTGAAGCAAATATGCCTTAATTGTGGCGGATTTAGTAGTAAATAGTATGAAAGTAGGAATTTCGTTGGGAGTATCTCGCACGAAATTCCTACTTTTGTAGTAAGATAATTATATTTTTGCACAGTCATGAACAGAAGCGACAGCATTGTCATTATCCCCACCTATAACGAGAAGGAAAACGTGGAGGCGATTATCCGCGCCGTGATGGAGTTGCCCCACGGGTTTGACATTCTGATTATCGACGACGGCTCGCCCGACGGCACGGCGCAAATCGTGAAAAACTTGCAGGCCACGGAGTTTGCCGAAAGGTTGCACCTCGTGGAGCGCAAGGGAAAACTTGGATTGGGCACGGCGTATATCGCCGGGTTCAAGTGGGCTTTGGCCGAGGGCTACGATTATGTGTTTGAGATGGACGCCGATTTCAGCCACGACCCCAAAGACCTCACGCGCCTTTACGAGGCTTGCGCCGTGGAAGGTTATGACGTGGCCATAGGGTCGCGCTATGTGAGTGGCGTAAACGTGGTGAACTGGCCTATGGGGCGCGTCTTGATGAGCTACTATGCCTCCAAGTACGTGCGCCTCGTGACGGGCGTGCCTATCCACGACACTACGGCAGGCTTCAAGTGCTACCGCCGCCGCGTGCTCGAAGCCATCGACCTTGATGCCATTCGCTTCAAAGGCTATGCTTTCCAGATAGAAATGAAATTCACCGCTTACAAACTTGGTTTTAAGATTAAGGAAGTGCCCGTTATCTTCGTCAACCGCCAGTTGGGCACGAGTAAGATGAGCGGCGGCATCTTCGGCGAAGCCTTGTTTGGTGTGGTGCGCCTGCGCTGGGCAGCCCTTACGGGGAAGATTAAACGAGTAAACAAGTAGACAAGTAGACGAGTAAACAAGACATGTTACTATGTAATAATAATTAGCACGACATATTTATCTCGTCTACTTGTTTACTCGTAAACTCGTCTACTAAATAATATATAAACCAATCCATGCATTTCAGAATACAGATTAAGAACGCCACGATTGTCAATGAACTGCGCCGCTTTGTCGGTTCGATTGTCATCGACGATGAGCGTATAGACGAAATCATTGAGGGTCGCGACGGCGAGCCGTCCAGTCCCGTGAACGAGATAATCGACGCCGAGGGCGCTTACGTCCTGCCCGGCGTCATTGACACGCACGTGCATTTCCGCGACCCGGGTCTGACGGCAAAGGCTGATTTTTTCTCCGAGAGCAAGGCCGCCGCTGCGGGCGGCGTGACCACGGTGTTTGACATGCCCAACACTGTGCCGCAGACCACCACGATGCAGGCGTTCAACGAGAAGTGGGAAACGGCAAAGCATAAGAGCCTCGTGAATTTCGGCCTCTTCTACGGCGCAACGGGCGGCAACGCCTACGAGTTGGAACGCCTCAATCCGCGCAAGGTGTGCGGCATCAAACTCTTTATGGGGTCGTCTACGGGCAATATGCTCGTGGACAATGAGCGCACGCTCCGCGCCGTCTTCGAACACGCGCGGCTGCCCATCGTGGCGCACTGCGAAGACACGCCCACGATAGAGGCAAATCTCAAAGCCTGCCAAGCCGCCTATGGCGCAGACCCCGACGTGTGCCATCACCCCGAAATCCGTTCCGCCGAGGCTTGCTATAAATCCACGGCGCTTGCCGTGAGCCTCGCCAAGGAATACGGCAGCCGCCTGCACGTAGCGCATCTTTCCACGGAGCGCGAATTGGAGTTGTTTGAGGCGGGCAATCCGCTTATCACGGCCGAGGCGTGCGTGGCGCACCTGCTGTTTACCGACAAGGACTATGCCCGCCTCGGCACGCGCATCAAGTGCAATCCCGCCATTAAGACGGAGGCCGACCGCGCCGCCCTGCGCCGGGCACTTGCCGACGGACGCATCACCACCGTGGCCACCGACCACGCTCCGCACCGTCTGCGCGATAAAGTGGGCGGTTGCGTGAAGGCCGCCTCGGGCATGCCGATGCTTCAATACTCGCTCGTGTCGATGCTTGAACTTGTAGATGAAGGCGTGGTGAGCATTGAGCGCATGGTAGAATTGATGTGCCACGCGCCGGCGCGTATTTTCAGAATTGAAAACCGAGGCTTCTTGCGCGAGGGCTATAAGGCCGACATCGTCATCGTGCGTCCCCATACGCCGTGGACCGTAACGCCCAGCCGCATTCAGAGCCTATGTAACTGGAGCCCCGTGGAAGGGCATACATATCATTGGCGCGTGGAACGCACCTTCTGCAACGGTTTCCCCATCTACAACAGAGGGCATATCACCGACGAGCGCTATCACGGTCAGCCCGTTTCCTTTTGCCGATAAATAAAGATGCACGAGGCGCTCGGCTATAAGGTAGAAGATTTAGTGCCCTACATAGATTGGAACTACTTCTTTTTCGCATGGGGCATACCTGCGCGTTTCGCTTCTGCGGCGGGCGTGCACGATTGCCCTGCCTGCCGTGCGGCGTGGCTGGGCGGCTTTTCTCCCGAAGAGCGCGGCCGGGCTGCCGAGGCGCAGAGACTCATGGACGAGGCCCGCTGTCTGCTCGGCGCTTGGCGCGACCGGCAGTGCGCCGCCGCTTTTGCCTTGCTGCCTGCTTGGAGCGAGGGGAATGATATTTGCGTGCTGCCCTCCGAAGGGCAGGGCGTCGATGTCCCGATGCGACTGCCTATGCTGCGCCGCCAAGTTCCCGATGCCAACGGCTGCTGCCTTTCTTTGGCTGATTATATCAGTCCCGCCCCGCCCGCCTCTTCCGATGTGCGGGCTTTGCCGCCCGAAAATGTGCTCGGCCTTTTTGTCGCTTCCGTGCGCGAAGGCGATGCTGCCGCCGAGGCGGAGGACGAGGAAAAATATGGGCAAATGCTTTGCCAAACGCTCAAAGACCGTCTTGCCGAGGCGGCTGCCGAGAAGATGCACGAGGACGTGCGCCGCGTCTATTGGGCATATGCGCCTGACGAGTGGCTTAATAAGGCAGACCTTTTCGCGGCAAACTATCGTGGCATTCGCCCCGCAGTGGGCTATCCCTCCTTGCCCGACCAAAGCATCATCTTTCTCTTCGACCGCCTTTTGCCTTTCTCTCTGGTTGGCGTGCGGCTCACCGAAAATGGCATGATGCAGCCCCATGCCTCTGTGGCGGGACTCATGCTGTCGCACCCCGCCGCCGAATATTTCAGCGTGGGTCGTATCGACGCCTGCCAGATGGAGGACTATGCCGAGCGGCGCGGCATGACATCGCGAGAACTGCGCAAATATTTTTTCAGAACGCTTGCGCAAGGCGAGAGCGGTTGATATTATAACCAAACGCCGAAAATGGATTGGGGCGGGCTGTAAGCCCAAAAGTCACCCATAGCCCAGGGCAACGCCCTGGGGAAATGTAGACCGCGATTAATACATTCGGCATTTTTGCGTGAAGCAAAAATGCCACGCGCCCCAAGCGCGTAAACCCGCACGCAATGCCACGGGGCGTTGCCCCTCATAAAGAAGGCTGCTCTTGCAGAGCGCGACACTTTTATCAATGCAACATCGCTCACCCAGGGCGTTGCCCTGGGCTGGGAGCAACAATTGGGCTTACAGCCCGCCGCAAAGATGTGAAAAGATTGTGCAAGGTGAGCGCAGCCGAAAATGTCAATTGAAAACGAAACATATAGTCATTATGAACTTCATTTATAAAACCTATCAGCTTTTCATCGCTTTGCCTTTGGCATTCATCGCCACCGTGCTCACAGCCCTCGTCACGATTGTCGGCAGTCTCCTCGGCAGCGCGCACTTTTGGGGCTATTATCCCGGCAAGCTTTGGTCGCAATTCATCTGCAACGTCCTGCTGCTGCCCGTCAAGGTGGAGGGGAGGGAAAACATCGACCATAAGCAGAGTTATGTGTTTGTGGCCAACCACCAAGGTCCGATGGACATCTTCTTGATATATGGTTATCTCGGGCGCAACTTTAAGTGGATGATGAAGAAATCCCTGCGCAAGATGCCGCTCGTGGGCTATGCCTGCGAGAAGGCTCGCCATATCTTCGTGGACAAATCGGGACCGAAGAAGATAAAGCAGACCATCGAGAATGCCCGCAATACCTTACGCCACGGCACGTCGCTCGTGGTCTTCCCCGAAGGTTCGCGCACCTTTACGGGCCACATGGGGCGCTTCAAAAAGGGCGCGTTCCAATTGGCCGACGAAATCGGCCTGCCCGTTGTGCCCCTCACCATCAACGGCTCTTTCGACGTGCTTACGCGTATGGCGGGTTTCAACTTTGTGCATCGCCACAAGATGCGCCTCATTATCCACAAGCCCATATTACCGACGGGGCAGGGCGAGGAAAACGTGAAGCACGCTATGGAACAGTCGTACGATACGATTATGGCAGGCCTGCCTGAAAAGTATCAGGGTTTTGTAGAAAACAAGGATCAATGATGCGCTTTCGCTTGCGTGGCTGGCTAACCGGCGCGGAACTGCGCCGCCTCGTGCGCTTCGGCGCGGCGGGCGTGTTCAACACCCTGCTCACCTGCGTCTCCTTTGCCCTGATGCGCTGGGCAGACGTGCAGGTCGACGTGGCCAACGCCGTGAGCTATGCCCTCGGCATCTGTTCGAGTTTTGTGCTCGGCAAGCTGTGGGTATTTTCTTCAAAAAATCCGCATTGGCACGCCGAGGCGCTGCGTTTCCTCATCGGCGCGGCGGTGTGCTGGTCGTTGCAATGGCTGTGCTTCCATTTCCTTCTGCCGCTCGTCGGCGAACCGATTGCCTACGTCTGCGGCATGGTGGTCTACACCGCTTGCAACTATATATATAATAAATGTGTGACCTTCCGTCAGTCTTGATATTATGAAAAAGTTACTTTCCCTTCCGCCCAACGTCGTTAATAGTTTCCACGACGTTACGCGCCTTTCCCATGACGAATATTTTTGCACTTCCGACCCCGTAGGCCATAAACTCGGCTCCGGTGGCGGTACGGCGTGGCTGCTCGAGGCGGCACGGCGTGACGATGCCCCCGAAGCCTCGTTCAAGGAATGGCTCGCAAAGGAAAAGCGCGTGCTGCTCCACGCCGGCGGCCAGAGCCGCCGTTTGCCGGCGTACGCCTCGAGCGGCAAGGTGCTCACGCCAGTGCCGGTGTTCCGTTGGGCGCGGGGACAGAAGATTAACCAGACGCTGCTCGACCTCCAAATGCCGCTCTACGAGCGCATCTTAGAGAAAGCCCCCGCCGGGCTGCGCACCCTCATTGCCAGCGGCGACGTGTACCTGCGTGCCACCGAGCCTTTGCAGGATATCCCCGATGCCGACGTGGTGTGCTACGGTCTGTGGGCCGACGTGGAGCAGGCTTCGCATCATGGCGTGTTTATGATGAGCCGCGAAAACCCTGATGTGCTCGACTTCGTGTTGCAAAAGCCTTCGCCCGAAGAGCAGGCGCGGCTCACGGCGAAACGGCCGACGGGCTGCTGGCGCAAAAGGGCGTGGAGGGCATCAACTACTATGACCTTTACACCGATTTCGGCGGTGCGCTCGGCCTGCACCCCACTTTCGACGACCCCGAACTGGCAGAGTTGAAAGTAGCCGTGCTGCCGTTGCCCGGAGGCGAGTTCTACCATTTCGGCACTTCGCCCGAACTGCTCTCTTCCTCCCTCGAAATACAGAATTTAGTCAAGGATCAGCGGTTTATCATTCAGAAGGGTGTCAAGAAGCAGCCCTCTGTGTTCACGCAGAACGCCGTCATCTCCCAGCGTCCCGGAGCCTGCAACAGTTTCGTATGGATTGAAAACTCCTTTATCCCCGAAACGTGGCAGTACGGGAAGCATCATATTTTCACGGGCATTCCCGAGAATAATTGGCAACTCTCTGTGCCCGACGGCGTTTGCATTGACATCGAGCCGGTCGGCGCGTCCGACTTCGTGCTGCGCCCTTATGGCTACACCGATGCCTTCCGCGGCAGGCTCGACGCGCCCGAAACGCTTTATCTCGGTCAGCCCGTCACGTCTTGGCTCGCTAAGCGCGGCATCTCTATGGCCGACCTCGGCAATGCCGCCGACCTGCAAGCCGCGCCGCTATTCCCCGCCACGGCTTCTTTGCCCGATATGGAGCGTCTGTTGCAATGGTTCATTGCCGATGCCCCCGAGGCTGCCGTCACCGCCCTTTGGCGCAGCCTGCCGCGCTATTCTGCCGACGATATTTCGGCGAAAGCCAATCTGCACCGCCTCTTTGCGCAGCGCGAGCAGTTTCAGAACGACAATCTCCCGGCACTCGCCCAGAACTGGCGGCGCAGCGTATTCTATCAAGTGAATTTGAAGGACGCGGCTCATAAATTTGCCGATGCGGCCTTGCCTCTGCCCGAGGCTTTGCCCCAAGACGCGCCGCTCATGACGCGCATTCACGATGCCATGTTCCGTTCAGAGGCCTTGCGCCTTGCAGGAAAGGAAGGGGAAGACGCCGCAGGCGATGAGGCGTTCCGCCTTCTGCGCGAGGGACTGACTGCCAATGCCTTGCGCCGCAAGAGCCACCCCGTGCACACCACTTATTCCGACCAAATCGTATGGGCACGCAGTTCCGTGCGCATCGACGTGGCGGGCGGCTGGACTGATACGCCGCCTTACAGCCTCGTGAGCGGCGGCAACGTGGTGAACCTTGCCATCGAACTCAACGGTCAACCGCCTTTGCAGGTCTATGTCAAGCCCTCCGCCGAGCCGGTTATCATCTGCCGCTCTATCGACCTCGGGGCAATGGAACGCATCGAAACCTTCGAGGAATTGAAACAATATAATAAGGTGGGTTCGCCGTTCTCCATTCCCAAAGCCGCGCTTACGCTCGCCGGTTTCCTGCCGGGATTTTGCGACACGCCCTACCGCACGCTGCGCGAACAACTCGAGGACTTCGGCTGCGGCATAGAGATTACCCTCCTTGCTGCCATTCCCGCAGGGTCGGGTTTGGGCACGAGCAGCATCTTGGCCGCCACGGTCTTGGGTGCTGTGTCGGACTTCTGCGGCCTGCATTGGGATAAAAATGAGATTTGCAACCGCACGCTCGTCCTCGAGCAACTGCTCACTACGGGCGGCGGCTGGCAGGACCAATACGGCGGCGTACTCCCCGGCATCAAACTCTTGCAGACCAATCCCGGTTTCGACCAAAACGCTACGGCGCGTTGGTTGCCTTCATCGCTTTTTACCGCGCCCGAAACTGCGCCCTGCCATCTGCTTTACTACACCGGCATCACGCGCACAGCCAAGAATATCCTTGCCGAAATCGTGCGCGGCATGTTCCTCAACAACACGGAACACCTTGCCCTGCTCGACGACATGAAGCAGCACGCCTTGGAGATGTTCCGCACCATTCAGCAGGGCGACCTCGAAGCCTACGGCCGCCTGCTCGCCGCAACTTGGGAGCAGAACAAACGGCTCGATGCGGGCACAAATCCGCCAGCCGTCGAGGCACTTTGTCGCAAGGTGCACGATTATTGCCTCGGCTACAAATTGCCTGGCGCCGGCGGCGGCGGTTTCCTTTACATGGTGGCTAAAGATATCGAGGCGGCCCGCCGCATTCGCGCCCTGCTTTCAGAAAGTCCCATCATGCCCGCCGCTCGTTTCGTCGAAATGAGTATTTCGGATAAGGGCTTGCAGGTAAGCCGATCATAAAACGTATCATACGTTCGTTTATTAGTAGACGAGTTTACAAGTAAACGAGTAGACGAGACAAGTTTCTCATGTAAAATATAAATTAGCAAGACATTTACATAATGTCGGCTGCGCTC
>SFPF01000047.1 GCA_004552155.1 Bacteroidales bacterium | reverse complement strand
GCCGGCACATACGTAAACAATGAGAAGTATCAGAACATCATGATGGCCATGGACACCACGCTCGACACCACGGGCTGCCACTACCAGATGCCGAAGGGCGAAGCCGCCGAAATGGCGAAGCTCGATGCTTCTTACGCTCACCTGTGCAAGATGCGCGACGAACTCGTTACGCTCAACATCGTGCCTCCCATTGCAGAGTGGAACACCATTAACCCCAACCTTTAATCGGGAGCATACAATATTATATATATAATATTATTATAGGCGGGCGTGTCAGGCGACACGCCCGCTTTGTTCTATTTTGCAGGTATTTTTGTGAAAAACGGAGGCGTGTTTTGCATTATATTATAAGAAAATACGTATCTTAGCAGCGAAAAATAGGACAATGCTTTCCTTTTGCATCATAATTGTAACACAAAAATAACATGTATTCCAAGTTATTCGCTTTCTTCCTGTCGCTCGCAGCATTGCTGCCTGGCGCCTTAACAGCACAAAACTACCAGTCGACCCCCGACGTTATCACCGCCTGCCGGGGCTATTACGAGCAAAACGGCTCGCCGGTTGTAAATTCCAGCCTCAACACATCAAAACTCACCTCGTGGCCTTCCGGATATACCTGCGTGCAATACATTTATTTCCCCGCAGGCTACGCCAAAGCTGACCATCACCTCGGCCGCAACGGGCGCAAATATTTACAGCGGGAACATATCGCTCAGCAAAGGTTCATCGGAATCAGATGCCACGGCATTCACTGGCGTAAACTTCCCAACAGCCGGTTGGTACAGGTTCACACTCTCAAACACGGGCAGCCGCTTTGGTTCAATGAGCAACTGGAAGTTCTATAAGGAGAACGGCACTGCAGCCTATCTCGCCACCAGCCTGTCCTCCCCCTCCACGCATATTTGGTACTCAGGTTCTTCCGCGCCGTCGAGCAACTGCGACTGGCTCTACCAGGAAGTGATGATACCCACGGGGCACGACTATGTAGGCACGTACGCCATGTGCATCGGGCAGGCCGACCTTTATATGGGCATTCAGGTAAACTCCGGTCGCCGCGACGTCGGCAACGAAGGCACGGGCACCAAGGCTTTCAAACAAGGCACTTATTGGAATCCGGGTCAATTCGTGCAGTTTATCTGCAACGCCACGCCTTACTCGCAGAAAGTTGTGAACGAAAACGGCGCAACTGTGACCTACAACAGCATGCTCATTTCGGCATGGTACAGACTGGAGGGCGAAAGCGAATGGCAATATCTCGCCACGCACCGCATGGCGGGTTCTACAAAGAACTTCTCTCCTTCGTCTTTCTATTCTTTCCTTGAAAACTATATTGGTGAGAACGGGCAAAAACTACGCAAAGCCTACTACCGCAACTGCTATGCGCACTCTGCGAGCAACAATACCTGGTATCACCTCAATCGGGGTTCTTATACCCACACCGACGGCGGCACCTCCGCCGGAGCGCGCAATGACTACGGCCACGGCGTGGCGAGCGAATATTCCAGCTGCTTCTACATGACCTCTGGCGGCTACGGACTTACCGACCAGGGCAGCACAAGCGTGACGCTGAACACCGACAACAGCGTGGTGAACAACATCAACTAGAATACAGCATGGAACTCGGCGGCGCAGAACTGATTGACCCCGCCTCGTGGACAGTGACCGCTTGGAGCGACCAAGAGACAACGGGCGAGGGCAGCAACGGCCGCGCCGCACAGGTACTCGACGGCGACGAAGAAACCTATTGGCATTCACAATGGGACGCCTCGACCGTTGACTTCCCGCATTATGTAGTCATCAAAGCTCCTGAAGACTACGACCTCAAAGCACTGGAATTTTACACGAAACGCTATTCTTACGGCACTAACAACGTGAGTTACAACCCCCGCGCCGTAACCGTTGAGACTTCCGCCGACGGCTATTCCTGGACCACGGCATGCAGTAATGTTTCCTTAGCCAATGTACTCCGCCCGCAAGCCATTCTGCCTGCCACGGCAACGGGACGCTATTTCCGCCTTACTTTCAACGAAGGCTACGGCGATCATCTCTTCATCAACGAAATTCATCTTTACGGCCAGCCCGCCACTGGCAGCGGTGGCGGCGGAGGGGGAGAAACGGGCGGCGGTTCGACCGACACGGACGAATTGACGAAAATTTCTTCGCTCTCAGATTTGGAAAACGGCACAGCTTACGTGCTGCACAATGCTTATGGGCTTGGCCGCTTAATTTACAAACCCGCCCAAAGCACCACAAACATTTGGCTTGGTGAAGCTACAAAGGTGGCGAACGCGGGCGAAACGATGTATACCTCCGACTACGCTGCCACCGTCAACGTGACGCAGCCCAACAACAACTGGTTTATCTTCAACGTAGGCGGACAATATTTCCTCTGCAACGTGGGTGCGCAAAAGTTCGCCGACGCCAATTAACATCACGCCTGTTACCAACGGTTTCGCCTTCAACACCACGACGCAAGACGATAATTTCCTCTGCGCCAGCCCGCAACTCTCAACACCCGTAAACATCTGGACGAGCAGCGATTCTGGCAGCGCATGGCAAATATTCGAGAACCCGTCGGTTGAAGCCGATGCCTCGACCCTTCTTGAGCAGATCTACGGCATCACGGGCATCAACACCGTTCAGAAGAACCATGAAGGGCAGCTTGACATTTACGACCTGCAAGGTCGCCGCCTCAACGCCCTGCCGCGCCGTGGCATCTATATCGTAAACGGCCGCAAGGTCATCAAATAACAAAGCCAAAAAGATTGGGGCGTATTCTTCCCGGATACGCCCCTTACTATATATTATATGTATAGCGAAATATTCAACCGCACACAACTCCTCCTCGGTCCCGATGCACTGCAACGCCTGAAAGAGACGCGCGTGCTGCTTTTCGGCGTGGGCGGCGTGGGAAGCTGGTGCGCCGAAAGCCTTGTTCGCACCGGCGTGGGGCATATCACAATGGTCGACCCCGACCGCGTGAGCGAGAGCAACATCAACCGCCAACTGCCCGCCACTACGCAGACCGTGGGGCTGTATAAAGCAGACGTGCTCTGCGACCGCCTGCGCAGCATCAGCCCCGAGGCAGAAATCATCGGCCTGAAAACGGTCTACACGCCTGAAACAGCGGCGCAGTTCCAACTGGAAAGTTTCGACTACGTGATAGATGCCATCGACGCGCTTGCCGACAAAGCCGCGCTTATCCTTCACGCCACCTCTCTGCCCGTGCGCTTCTATTCCTCAATGGGCGCAGCCTTGAAAATGGACCCGACGCGCATTCGCGTTGCCGAGTTCTGGAAAGTGACGGGCTGCCCTCTGGGCGCGGCCTTGCGCCGCCGCTTCAAGCGCACCAAGCAACTGCCGCGCCGCAAGTTTAAGTGCGTGTACAGCGACGAGCTCCTGCCCAATGCCGGCACGCCGCCCGAAGCCTCTTCGCTGGGCGCGCTGGACGCCCGCAAGGCGCAAATCAATGGTTCGCTGATGCACATCACCGCCATATTCGGCCTGACGCTCGCCGGCCTCGTGATACAGGACGTTTGCAAGAACGCGCCCTTTGCCCGCCGAGCAGCAATCAAACCGCCTTTTCCACGGCAGATAATCGCTTTTTTTATATTTTTGCATAAGTGAAAACAAACTACCATTTTCGTGAGCTCACGAAAATGGTAGAATGCCGCGTAGCGACTGATGATTATACATCCTTATAAAAGCGTTAGTTGAATTAGTAACATAAGGAACTAATAATGATTAAAGCATTAACTGCCTGGAAGGCACTTAACACTTGATTCAATCGACACGTTTATCTTACAACCTTTTCTTTTCCATGAGCGAAGATGCAAACCTTACGCCGCAAGACGGCGCAAATGAAAATCCGCAAGAACAAGCACATTCTTCTTACCAGCCGTCCGACGTGAAAGACAGCGACGGAAACCTGCAACTGACCGGCATGTATCAGCACTGGTTTCTCGATTATGCCTCTTACGTTATCCTCGAGCGTGCCGTGCCGCACCTCGGCGACGGCCTAAAACCCGTGCAGCGCCGCATACTCCACTCTATGAAGCGGCTCGACGACGGGCGCTACAATAAGGTGGCCAATATCGTGGGCCACACGATGCAGTTCCACCCGCACGGCGACGCCTCTATCGGCGATGCGCTCGTGCAGCTCGGGCAGAAGGAACTGCTCATTGACTGCCAGGGCAACTGGGGCAACATCCTTACGGGCGACGATGCCGCCGCGCCGCGTTATATTGAGGCGCGGCTCTCCAAGTTTGCCCTCGACGTGCTGTTTAATCCCAAAACCACCGAGTGGAAACTCTCCTACGACGGGCGCAACAAGGAGCCGGTGTCGCTCCCTGTGAAGTTCCCGCTATTGCTGGCGCAGGGCGCGGAAGGCATTGCCGTGGGGCTTTCGGCAAAAATCCTGCCGCACAACTTCGGTGAGCTCTGCGATGCCGCCATCAGCTACCTGCACGGAGAGCCGTTCTGCCTTTACCCCGACTTCCTCACGGGCGGCAGCATCGACGTGTCGCGCTACAACGACGGTATGCGCGGCGGCAACGTGAAAGTACGCGCCAAGATTGAGAAAATCGACAACAAGACGCTCGCTATCCGCGAAATCCCCTTCGGCAAGACCACCACGAGCCTGATCGACAGCATTCTCAAAGCCAACGACAAGGGGAAAATCAAAATCCGCAAGGTGGACGACAACACGGCCGCCGGCGTGGAAATATTGGTGCACCTCACGCCCGGCACGTCGAGCGACAAGGCGATCGACGCGCTTTACGCCTTTACCGACTGCGAGGTCTCTATCTCGCCCAACTGCTGCGTCATCGACGAGAAGCGCCCCAAGTTCCTCACCGTGAGCGACGTGCTGCGCCGCAGCGTGGAGAGCACCAAGGATCTGCTGCGCAAGGAACTGCTTATCCGCCGCGGCGAATTGCTGGAAAGCCTGCACTTCGCCTCTTTGGAAAAGATATTCATCGAGGAGCGTATCTATAAGGACCGGGCCTTTGAGAACGCGAAAGATATGGACGCCGCCTGCGCGCATATCGACGAGCGCCTCACGCCGTTCTACCCGCAGTTTATCCGCGAGGTGACCAAGGACGACATTCTCCGCCTTATGGAAATCCGCATGGCGCGTATTCTGAAATTCAACAAGGATAAGGCCGACGAACTCATCGCTCGCATGAAGGACGAGGTGGCGCGTATCGACCGCGACCTTGCCGATATGGTGAGCGTCACTGCCAACTGGTATCAGTTGATTAAGGATAAATACGCGCACCAATTCCCGCGCAAAACGGAAATCCGCTCTTTCGACAACATCGAAGCCACGAAAGTCATCGAGGCCAACGAGAAACTCTACATCAACCGCACCGACGGCTTTATGGGCACGGGGCTGAAAAAGGACGAGTTCGTGGCCAACTGCTCGCCCATCGACGACGTGATTATCTTCTACTCCGACGGCACCTATAAAATCACGCGCGTGCAGGAAAAGGTATTTATCGGCAGCACCGCCCGCTCGGCGGCAGAGAAGAACAAAAAGCTGAGCATCATACACATCGACGTGTTCAAGCGAGGCGACAAGCGCACTATCTACAATGCCGTTTATCGCGACGGCAAGACGGGCAGCACGTTCCTCAAACGCTTCAACGTCACTTCCATAACCCACGACCGCGAATACGACCTCACGCTCGGCACGCCCGGCTCCGAGGTGCTCTACCTCACGGCCAACGGCAACGGCGAGGCAGAGATTATCAAGGTGACGCTGCGCCCCAACCCGAAGCTCAAGCGCGTGTCGTTTGAGAAAGATTTCGGCGAGATCCTCGTCAAGGGCCGTCAGAGCCGGGGCAACCTGCTCACCAAGCTCCCCGTCCATCACATCTCGCTCAAAGCGCTCGGCGGCTCTACGCTCGGCGGGCGCAAGGTGTGGTTCGACCACGACGTGCAACGCCTCAACTACGACGAGCGCGGGCAATATCTCGGCGAGTTCCATTCGGACGACCAAGTGCTTGTGGTTTTGGAAAACGGCAACTTCTACACCACCTCCTTCGACGTGAACAACCACTACGAGCCTACGGGCATTCTCCGCGTGGAAAAGTTTGATGCCGCCAAGGTGTGGAGCGCAGTGCTCTTCGACGCCGACCAGCAAGGCTTTGCCTACGTGAAGCGCTTCTGCTTTGAGCGCACGGCGCAGACGCGTCCGCTCAACTTCTTGGGCGACAACCCGGCTTCGCGCCTCGTGCTGCTCACCGACCAGGTCTATCCGCGCATCAGCCTCGTCTATGGCGGCGCAGACGCCTTCCGCGATCCTATGGTCGTGGACGTGGAGGAATATATCGCCGTCAAAGGCTTCAAGGCAAAGGGCAAGCGCCTCACCACCTGCGCCGTGGAGCGCGTGGAGGAATTAGAACCTACCCGCTTCCCCGAACCTGAACCCGAGGAGCAGGACGAAGAAACCGAGGGCGAAGCACTTGCCGAAAGCGACAAGCGACCCTCGCTCTTCGACGAGGCATAAGCGAAATAATCAATACTTATATCCATCAAAAAGGCGAGCACCCCGCGCGGGATGCTCGCCTTGATTTTTATGAGCGTTTTGTTGGTTTAGAAGATAGCCTTCTTAGCGAACTTCTGACCGTTAGCTTCAACGCGGATGATGTATGCGCCGTTGCCGAAGGTGGGGATAGAAGCGCTGCCCTTAACCGTTGCGCTGGTCACGAGCTTACCATCCATGGTGTAAACCTTAGCGGTAGCGTTTTCAGCCGTAACGTTGAATGCGCCTTCTGCTACTTCGATAACGGGTTCGTCGGTAGCGTTCTCAACCTTGTTGATGCCTACTGCCCAACCGCTTTCGCCGAACTTCACGCGGCTGGCGGTAACGATGACACCGGTACGCTGGTCAATCAGAAGAGCCGTTACGTTAACGTCGTCGGTCTTAGAACTTTCGATGCTGCTGGGCATTTCAATAACAACAGGATCAAGCGTTACCTTTTCGCCGGCCTTGCAAGCGGGCAGGAGGTGCTCGTCGCCCCAAGGAGAGTCAATCGTGCGGGCGATGTCGTTGAACGTGGGCTGGTAATAGTAGTACATGGTTCCAGAAACTGCCTTCTGGTCCGTGGGAGTAACCGTCTGGAGGAATTTCAGGTCGTCAGCACCATCAAAGTAGTTATCGGGAAGACCATAGTAGTAGTTGAGCTGATCTACGCCCGTGATGTTGTCTTCAGTGATCACGTAAGCCAAACCATAGTATTTAGCAGGAACGTCGATGTTGAACTCGATAGAAGGCGTGATGCTTACGCTGGCACCCATATCTTCATCAGAAGTTGCAAGACCGAGGGTAGCTTCGCAGTGCTGATTGAAGATGCTGGGAAGATTTTCGTAAGCGGCATACGGATCAACGCCAGTAATTTCGCGGTTGATTGCAGCATCGGGGAAACCGCGATAATAGTTCACAAGAACCTCTTCATAAGAGGGCACATCAAGCGCATCGTCGCCTTTTTCATTAAACCATGTGTGAACAGAGATAGGAATAACGTCGTTTTTGTAATTGTTCTTGATCTTGTCGAGACCAACGATGCCGCGCGGACACCAGCCACATTCCGTGCTGGTCCACTCTTCGATAACATTCATTCTCTTCACGCCGCCATCAAGGGCCACAACGGGAACAGGGGCTACGTTGTCTTCTGCTGCGCCGTCATTGCCGCCGTTCACCTTTGTAACCGTAAATGTACCATTGTAAATGCCCTTGCTGTTGGGCTTAACTGCCGTAACAGCCACAGCCTTTGCGCCGAGGTAGCCGAGAGGAGTGGTAAGATTAACCGTACCGCTGGTTGCGTTGCCGTCTACCTCGTAAGTGTAGTCGAACGAGGTGATATCCGTCATACCATAGTTGCGCACGTAAGCACCGAACTGCTGGTTACCGGCAGAGAGCTCGCCGCGCAGGCCATCAGTACCGATAACGGTCAGGTCGTTGTTCTTACGGCCAGCCGTACCGCTGGTGTAGCACTGAATGAAGTTTGCAGCGTAGCAGTCTTCGTAGAACCAAGTAGAGGTGTTGTACCAACCGCCATAGTAGAAATAAGCACCGCCGTCCACAGAGGTGGGATAAACGCAAGCTGCTACGGGGTAGCCCTGAACGGACGGTGACTTAACGTATGCCGTGTAACCTACCATAACAGGTTCGCCCGTGATGGTGTAAGGATTCTGGCAAGCGATGACGTTAGCATCAAATTCAACGAGGCTGCAAGCCTGCTGCCAAACAACCTTGCCCGTGGCCAGGCTCATCACCCAAACAGAGCAGTTAGTGAGCGTACCGGGGGTGGTGTAGAAAGCAATCTGGTCGATCGTGTTGCCAATATACTTTTGCATCAAATCCTCAGAGAAAGACACACCCCAGCGCAATTCCGTTGCCGAGGAAGGCATGTTGATAAGGCCTTGGATCGAGGCCATAGAGTCTGCCCAGCACCAGAGATCGAGGACTTTAGACTCATCGAGTTCGTCCTCGCGCGACTGGATCTTCTGCTTCTTCGGAGTAGCAACGAGACCCTTCTTGAAGTCGCCGAAAGGATTTACAGTCTTTGCCTTAAGCAGGAAGTCGGGCAACTTCTGCTTTTCAACCTTTGCACCTACCTGAGACTTGGCAAAAGTCTTAGACTGTGCGCTTGCCGTCATAGTAACCACTACGGCAGCAATCAGAAGTAAAAATTTCTTCATGTGCGTGATTATTAAATTAAGTTGAACAATAAAAATGATTATCCGATTATATAATGACTAATACCTATATATTATCTGTTTGCTCAGCGTAAGTCTGAATAGATAGCGGCAAAATTAGTTACATTTTTCTTTCTGACAAACAAAAAATCAAACTTTCTGCCTTGATACTGCCTTTTTTGCTAACAATAATGCTTTATTTCCCGCGATTTGTGCCCACGCCCGCAATTTCAGGCGCGAAAGAGGGCTTGGAGTTCGTTGTCTGTGGCATTGTAGGCGGCATATTTTCAAAACACTATGACTGGGGCGGGCTGTAAGCCCTATTGTTGCCCCCAGCCCAGGGCAACGCCCTGGGAAATGGTGATGCATTGATTAAAGTGTCTCGCTCTGTAAGAGCAGCCTGCTTTATGAGGGGCAACGCCCCGTGTGGCGTTTAGGGATTACGCGCTTTTGGTGCGTGGCATTTTTGCGCCAGCGCAAAAATGCCGAATGTAATAATCGCGGCATACGTTTCCCCAGGGCGTTGCCCTGGGCTATGGGCAGCAACTGGGCTTACAGCCCGCCTCAAAGCGAATCCTTTCGATGCGCTGCCAGATTGAGCCCCTCTCCCTTACTGCAACACGAATGCGCCCTTGCGATATTCATAGGTCAAAGGGCGGAGGCAATCGGCGGTGAGCGCGGAAGCATCGATGCGCAACTGCAAGCGGTTGCCCTCCTGCCAAGAAGCCGCCACGGGAAGGGCGGGCAGCAACGCGTGGAGGGTAGAAAGGTCGGCATCCGTGAGCGAATCGGCGGGCGCAGCGGTGAGGAAATGCTTGCAATCCGGCTTGGGGAACGCCAGTTTAATCGGTTGCCACGAGAGATTGTACGCGGAGAGGCGCGTCATCTCGCCGCCGGCACGCACGGAGTTGAGGCAAATGAGCAGCGCACCGCCCTCGCCCTGCACGCAGTGCATCTCCCAACTTTCTGCATCAGAGACGCGCAGGCGGAGCATGCAGGAGTCCTTATGTTCGAGCAGCGACCTGCCGCCGAGCCGGTTTTCCACCTCGGCTTTCAGGCGGTAATCGTAAAGGTCCAAGAGGTCGAGCCGCTCCGTCTGCCCCAAAAGCGGCAGCACGTCCTGCGGCGCATTGATAAACAGGCTGTCAATCAAGCCGGCGCGCAGCGGCAGCGAGCTACACAATATTAATATATATAGGGAAACAAACCGTAGCATGGCTTTCTATCTTTTTTACTCGTTTACTAATTTACTCGTCTACTTTCTCAGCAGATAATGACAGTGCAAAATTAACGAAAACCCCATAATCAGGCAAATAATAGGCCTTTAACGCTAAAAAACCGCTTTAATATCTTGCAAGAGCAAAATTTAAGTCGTAATTTTGCACCCGATTTACCCCATTACACCCCTTTGTTACCAAACAAATCCATTTACCTACTGAAACATAAAACGATAAAGATATGAAAAAAGGCATTCATCCCGAAAACTATCGCCCCGTTGTGTTCAAAGACATGAGCAACGGCGACATGTTCCTTTCGCGCTCCACTTGCAAAACCAACGACACCGTTGAGTTTGAAGGCGAAACCTATCCCGTAGTGAAACTTGAAATTTCAAGCTCTTCTCACCCCTTCTACACGGGCAAGTCCAAGCTCGTCGACACGGCCGGCCGCGTAGACAAGTTCATGAGCCGCTACGGCAAGACGCGCAAATAAGGTTTATTTGCCGCTTCAAAGCAAACCCATACGCCTCGCGCGGAATGCAATCGCAACGCATTCCGCGCGAGGCTTTTTATGCGGCAATCTGAACGGGCGGCAAACGGCCGCAGAGAAATTATCCCCGAGATAGACTTTACTGTCTCGGGGATAATTTTTACCCTCAGCAAGATGTTTTTTACTATCATATAAGAAAAAGTTTGTTACAAACTTTGTAACGCTTGTTAGAAACTTTGTAATACATGTTACAAAGTTTGTAATACGTGTTAGAAACTTTGTAACAAAAACTTTCTTATAGGAAAGGGAAAAATAGCTCGGGCTTCGCAAAAAATATCTGCCGGGAAATAAAAAAATATCTCCGAGAAAATTGAAAAACAAAAGCGCAGAAACGCAAATTTTGACGTTTCTGCGCAAAGAATGCGGGATTTTATATAAATTTGCAGGTATAAGCACAGGTAAATCTTTTCAAATACCATTTCATAACCTTTATCAATCTAACAACACACTATGACAACGACAACTCTCGTCTTGATTATTATCGCTGCTGCGGTAGTACTCTTAGTGGCGCTGGGTACGATGTACGTGAAAGCACCGCCCAGCTACGCCTACATCCTTTCGGGTATCAAGCGCGTGCCGCGCGTGATGATCGGTACCGGCGGCTTCAAAATCCCTGTCTTCGAGCGGCTCGACCGCGTGTACCTCGGACAGGTCACGGTGGACGTGAAAACGAATAAGTCCGTGCCTACGCACGACTTTATCAACGTGAACGTAGACGCCGTGTGCAAGGTGCGCGTACAGCCCTCCGACGAAGGCACGCGCCTCGCCGCAAAGAACTTCCTCAACATGGACACCACGGGCATCGCCGCACAGGTGCAGGACTCGCTCGAAGGTAACATGCGCGAGGTAATCGGCGCGCTTACACTCGAGGAAATCAATACGCCCGACATGGAAAAGCTCGGGCTGGAAATCATCAGCTGCAACATTCAGAACGTGACGGACGACAACAACCTTATCCGCGACCTGGGCGCCGACAACACGTATGCCATCAAGAAAAACGCGGCCATCACGAAGGCAAATGCCGAGAAGGAAATAGCCATAGCCGAGCAGAATGCAAAGAAAGAGGCCAACGATATCCGCGTAAAGACGGAAACGGAAATCTCTGAACGTAACAATGAACTGAGCATCAAACAGTCGGAACTCAAAATGCTGTCGGACACGAAGAAGGCCGATGCAGATGCCGCCTACGAAATTCAGCGCCAGGAGCAGCAGAAGACTATAAACACGAAAACCGTAGATGCGCAGATCGAACAGACCATGCGCGAGCAAATCCTCTCGCAGGAACGCATCAAGATTACGGAGAACGAACTAAAAGCTCAGGTGAACGCAAAGGCTGATGCCGAGAAATACCGCGTGGAAATAGATGCCCAGGCACTCTTGGAGCAGCAGAAGCGCGAGGCAGAGGCAAAGGCCTACCTCGCAGAGCAGGAGGCACGCGCCACGAAGGCGAAAGCCGATGCCGAGAAATATGCCGCCATGCAGGAGGCAGCCGCCATTGAGGCGAAAGGCCGCGCACAGGCCACGGCCATCGAGGCCAACCTCAACGCCGAAGCAGAGGGTATCCGCGCCAAGGGTCTCGCCGAGGCGGAAGCCATGGAGAAGAAAGCGGAAGCCTACAACAAGTACGGACAGGTGGCCATCATCGACATGCTGACGCGCATGAACGAAAAAGTTCTGCCGGAGGTGGCCAAGAACATCGCCGAGCCGATGTCGAAGATTGGCAACATGACGGTTTACGGCACCTCGGGCACCGAGCCTTCGGGCGTGGCGCAAAACGTGCCGACGGTCATCAAGCAGACGTTCGACGTGATGAAAGACGTGACGGGCGTGGACATGGCCGACATCGCGAAGGCCAACTCCATCGAAGCCCGCGTGAACAAGAACATCAACATTGATGGCTTGGACGGCGTGGTGAAGAAGGGGAAATAACCCGATAAAAACATAAAACGAGGGCGTATTTTCACAATGCCAAAACCGTTAGGCATTGTAAAAATACGCCCTTAATGTGTAGTGTAAACGAGTAGACGAGTTAACTATTAAACGAGTGAACTTGCCAACCGTTATCTGCAATACGTGTCGAGGCAAGCAAAGCGCGGAGTCTGCGGCTCGATGGTTACGGAGGTATTGGAAGCGGGGAAGAGCACGGCCTCGCCAGCCTTAAGCGCCACTTCGTTACCCTCGGCGTCGCGGAGAAGAGCTGCGCCCTCATAGGCGATGAAGATAACGAAGGAGTCGATGCCGCTGCAATCGGAAGTAAAAGCCTTGGTGAGGGCGTAGCGGCGCGTGGTGAACTGCGGGCAGTCCACGAGCACGGTGCAGCAATCGTCCTTTGCCTCATAATGCGTGCGATATTCGGGATAAGCCTTATAGTCGAGCGCCACGCGGGCCTGTGCCACGTGGAGCTCGCGCTTGTTGCCGTTGGCATCGGTACGGTCAAAGTCGTAAACGCGGAAAGTATCGTTGCTCGACTGCTGTATCTCTACCAGGAAGTTGCCCGCGCCGATGCTGTGGATACGGCCGGCGGGAATGAAGAAGCAGTCGCCGGGGTGCGTGTCGTGCTGGGCAAGGTGCGCAGTGAGCGTGCCGTCGGCAAGGCTTTGGGTATAGCCATCGGCAGAAAAGTCTGCATTGAAGCCAGAGCAGAGCGATGCGCCGGGCTGCGTGCCTACGATATACCACATCTCGGTCTTGCCGTAAGGGTGTCCCATGCGCTGCGCCATGGCATCGTCGGGGTGCACCTGGATGCTTAGATCCTGAGCGGCGGAAATAAACTTGATGAGGAGGGGGAAGGTTGTGCTGTAGCGTTCGAGGTTTTTCTTGCCCACGAGTTCAGCCCCGTGCTTTTCGATGAGCTGTTCGAGCGTGCTGCCTTGCTCCGGGCCGCAGCAAACGGGTGTTTCATTGCCGGGCACGCCCGAGATTTCCCAGCTTTCGCCTACTTGGCGCGGCGCGTCCGTGAGGTTCTTGAGTTTGGTAACTTCCTCGCCGCCCCAAATGGTGGTTTTGAGGAGTGCCTTAAATTTTAGTGGTTTCATAGTGCATTAAATAAATATATAAGGGTGTCCGATTTCCGAGAAAGAAAAGGACACCCTGATAGGTTTTATTGAAATCTTAGAAATTAAATCGCGTACCGACTTGCAGGCGCAATTCGCCTTCGGCGGGATGCTGAGTTTTGCGGGAGAACACCTTCTTGCTATATACATCGACGGAGGGTTCGAGATATACATCTATATTATCCGCAACTCGCGCGCCGATTTGCAGGGAGGCCTGACCGCCGGGAGCGAAGCCCACTTTGTCGCCCTTAAGCTGTCCCATGTACAAGCCCGCGCCGAGCATACCCGTGAGCTGGAAAACGCGCTCATCGGCCGGGCGACGGCTTAAAGCAGCCACGAGATCGACCATATAGTTGGCTTGCACGGACATAATGTTTGCCATTCCAGACTTTTTCCTGTTAATCATCGAATGCTGGTAACCGACATGCCAACCACTGGTAGCATTAAACCAACGTCCATATCCTAAACTTGCACCCAGGGCAACATCTTTCTTGCTATTAACCATGCCGCTCAACGTAGGACTGCCGTAAAGTGTGCCCACGCCAAGATTTATAAACTGGCGGTACTTGGGTTTATCGCCCGCCTGAATGTCGCCTTCGTTTTTGCTCATATTGTAAGCAACACCCAGCATCAAGGTAGGATGCAGATGGTCGCGCCTACGCTCATAGCGGTCACCAAACTGATAGGACAGTTTCGGCTCTAAATATACCTCAGTATTACCCAAGACGCGAACTGCCAGTTGTGTACCTACGTGGGCATCGGATACAAAAGATTTTCCGCCGCTCACGTCATGGCTGAGATAATCAACGCCCACTGCGCCGCCAAAGAAAGTGCGCACGCTGAAGCGGCGGTCCTTGTTGTAACCATAGGCAAGTGCGCTGCAATCTGCCATATAGTCAGCGCCAACCAATGCTTTGGCATAGTCGCGGCCGTTTATCTTTTTCTTCATACCGGCAACCGTAACGCGCCAAGCCGCTTCGGGAGAGAACCATTGTCCAAAACCAAACTCGCCAAATGCACAGTAACGGTCCCAATCTTTCACATACTTTCCTTGAACAGACAGACCGCCGCCCACAGAAACGAAACTGCGCTTGCCGTCTTCGTTGAAGGAGGCACGGTTCTGCTTGTAATTGTAATTGCCGGCAAAGTCTACCTGCGTACCTACCATCAAGCCCATCGGAAGGTCGAAATGACCATAACCGTTGTCTTTGATGAATGTGCTCTTATACAAGCGAACGTGCGGCTCTATATAAAGACCCCAGAGTGGCGAAACATGCCAGATACCCTTGACGGCAACATTGCCGCCAAAGAAATACGGGTTATCCTTCTTGGCATCTGAATTTGCTGCGACATTGACACCAAAACCCAGCACGGCTTCAAGAGGACGCTGCTTTTCGTAACCAAGCAGGCTATTGGTGATATTCCAAAGGACATCTGCGCCAAAACCCATGACGCGGGCATTATATCCTTTTTGCTTGGCGCGATATTGCTCTGCCCATAGGCGCGTGCCGACAAGGGGCGTGAACCATTTGCCGAGGCCATAATACATCTTGGGCTGGAAATTACCTTTGAGATAGCATAATGAATTGGGTCTTGCCATCATTGAAACGCCGCCAGCCGCCTCAACAAAGAAATGATGCATCCAATAGTTCGTCTCAAAATCTTGTTTCTTATCTTTAAGCTCATCACGCCCATAAGCGGCATGAAACGACATGCCGGCCAACAAGGAGGGCACCACGTCCAAAGATTTATTGCGCAAAGATATCACCGACTTAACATAACTCCCGCCATAGACATCTACTCGCGGTTCGATAAAGAAGTTTGTAGAATTTGAAATGCGGAAAGTTCCTTGCAGCGCGCCGCCCAAGCCGAAATTGCAATGTTTATTCTGCTTGGCTTCTTTAAGCACAGAATAGTCTATGCCGGCAATGGCATTGACTTCAAAAAGCCTGTCTTTACGCGGACCACCGAAAAGGTTGTGCATATTTAGCATATATTCGGCACGCAGTCCAACGGAGCGCATCCAATATCGCTTTGTGTTATAGCTTAAAAGGTAGGCCAAATAGTCCCTATAAATAGAAGCATGTCCAGACAGGCGAAGGCCAGAAGAAGGATTGAACCATTTGCCAACGCTGACCTGCGTCTGCATACCTAAGTTCCTTTTATAGCTTTCCAAATAAGGCGTTGCGATTGCAGAGGGACCGGCTGCGAAAGAGAAGAACGTGCCGTCGCGGAAGAAGTCGCTGTAAGATGCCTTATCCGTGGAGCGTTCGGGTTTGGTCAGCAAATTATAGCCCACGCCCGCCAGGAAGTTGCCCACGGGACGGAAGTGCATATCATTGACGATTAGCATAGTCTTGTCCCTCAGCATCTCAACCTGCGGTTCGAGATAAATGTAAGTAAGCTTCGAAAAATTGTATTGACCGCGCAAACCAAGGTGGAAGCCCAAGCCTTGCCTGTATGTGCCATTGAAATAAGTGGCCATATACTTAAAGCCGGCAATACCGAACATCTCGAAAGGTTTGCGCTCATTGTATCTATAATGAGCAATGGCCGAGAAGTTCATCATGTAGTCGGCAGAAAAAGAAACGGTCTTCAACTTGGTAACGTCCACCTTATAGAATGCCGGCGTAACGCTAACGCGCCAACCATGCTCCGGGGACACCCAGTCGCCCACGGACACATTGCCGATAACGCTCGGCGGCATCGTTTCAACTCTCGTCACGCGCTGGGGTACAAGCGTGATACCGGCCGCCCCTTCAACGAAGAGGTGGTCGCCGAATTTCTTATGCTTGAAGCGCTTAGTGACGCGCGGGCGCTGAAGCACATAGTCCGTGGCAAATCTGTCAAGCTTGGAGCTATTTTGGTTTTTTGCTTTCGTTTCTAAATCCGTCTGCGCCTTTCCGAGAAACGGCACACACAAGAATAAAGAAAGAAGTATCAGATGCTTGAAGTGCATTTTATACCTTAATTCTTAGAAGGGCGCAAAACTAATACCTTTGACAATGCCCTTACCGTTTAATGAATACTTTATTATTGACTTAGCGAGTTATCTAATTAAGCAGACCATTTTAATCAGGCTGCACGATGACATGATGCCCTTTCCATTTCGGTCCCCATTGCTTGCCGCCTTCGTGCTCCACATAGTTTTGCGAACGGGGCTTAGCGCGGTCTTTTTCGAGCAACCGGCGATATTGGTCTTGCTTGCGCTGATACAATTCGTCCTTTTCATCGAATAGAAGTTTATTAACGTCAGCATCACCTTCTGCAATCGCTTTGAGTTCCGGGTCCATCTCAATAGCTATTGCCAACTCTTTTTTTGCTTTGTCAATGGCATCATCTATTTTCGCTATTCCCAGACGATTAATGCAGACCGCGCGTAGATAATGCGTCAATGCCAAACTATCAGGCATTTGCATGGCTGTTTTATAGGCGGCCTCATTCTGATCAATATGCAAAAGGACAGACACGCGGTTTCGCTGTGAAGTACGCGCCACAACATCAAGCACTTTCCCTCTTTCGCCTGCAAGCACGGCACAGATAGAATGCAAGAACCTCGTTTTTTCTGTTTCCTTCACCCTTCGCATGTGATCCATTGCAGCTTGATAAGCACCGTTCTCCAATAAGGCGACAGCATGGGCAATATTGATTTCATCCCAGGCATATGTGCCAGCAAAGGGAGCCAACAATGTCGTGTCCGAACGGTGATGACGAAGCAGAACTACCTGCAAGTCATGAGCAAATACTCTGGTCTCTTTGGCCTCTTTATCCGGGTATTGTTTCAGGGCCTCACGGATAATGCGTTCGCGAATAGTATCATTTTCTGCATTGGTATATAACTGCCAATACATGTATTCGTTTATATTAGGACCTGGACCATACTTTTCATAATCCGCGCGGGTTTCTTGAAGTGAGGGATTACGGAACTCCGTATATGAAATTATATAGTCCACCCTACGAAGTTGAGGCAAATATTTGTTTGTAAGCAGATCCCCATAAAACGGCAGACTTCTCATTGCCCTCCATTGGTCGTCTCTATTCTTAAACTTAGCGGCTATCTCCTCAACGGCGCTTGCCTTATCAAAAAGAGAGTCTTTTTTGAGTAGCGCAGCGACGTCCGTCCATGTCGCAACAGAAGCCCCTTGATCGAATGATACGCGATCCCTATCAGCCCCGAGTCTCCCATATAGAACATTGGTAGCGAAACGCATACGCTCTTGCGACAAGGAATAGTTATGTGCAAAGCCACCCTCAGGAGAAGACGTACAGGACAAGGTTATGTTGATACGCGTTGCATTCTTATTGCCCAAAAGTGCTCGTAGCTTTTCTTCCAAATCGTCAATAATACGCTTATTCACTTCATTAGATAAATCAAACCGAGCTCCATTATTCGGGAATTGAAGGTCCACCTTGGCACTGTCTGCTTTTGGCGTTTGGACTGGTTTAGGGATTTTATTCTCGTCGGTAATTTCTTTGATGCCTACATCATATTCCAACCAGCGCAATGGACG
>SFPF01000190.1 GCA_004552155.1 Bacteroidales bacterium | reverse complement strand
TGCGTTGGCTGCACAAGTGTGGCGGGCTGTAAGCCCAATTGCTGCACTCAGCCCAGGGCAGCGCCCTGGGGAAACGATGTTGCATTGATTAAAGTGTCGCGCTCTGTAAGAGCAACCTGCTTTATGAGGGGCAACGCCCCGTGTGGCGTTAAGGGCGTAATGGGTTACGCGCTTTCGGCGCGTGGCATTTTTGCGTAGGCGCAAAAATGCCGAATGTATCAATCTCGGTCTACGTTTCCCCAGGGCGTTGCCCTGGGCTATGGGCAACATTTGGGCTTACAGCCCGCCCCAACCATTTACTAGACGTTTTGCACAAACGTTCGGTTCTGCGCTCGCTTGCACAAATTTTCGCAGACAAAATCAATCGCGGGCAAAAGTCATTATTGGTGATAATTCTCGGTTTCGTTAGGAACGATATAATCCACAAATCCTTTGGGCAAGATAATATTCTCCACATTTATGGCTGCTTTGAACAGCGGAGCGATGTCCCTGTCTTGAAAGCCGGCGATGCCGCAGCCTATGCGCGTGACTAAGAAAATAAGCCGAGGACTCTCTTTCGCAAAGCGGATAAATTCGTCCACGTAGGGCTTAATCGTCTTCACGCCGCCCTGCATGCGCCCTCGCCCCATACCGCACCAAACTTCCTGTAAGCCAGCAGAGCCGCGCCGCCGCCGTGCGCACCGGCTAAATTGCTGCCGAATACAAATATCTCATTCTCCGCCAATTCCGAAATTCTCTCGGGTGTAAATCTTCTGCTGTACATAAGTTTCTTTTTTAATCCTATTGGTTTCATTTAACTTCGTTGAATGTAGACTGCACTCGGCAGTAGGTGCGTTCTGCAGAACGCCCGCACAAGTTCTTAAATGTACGATTGCTCGCTATGGCAAAATTCGAGTAAACTCGATTTTGCTCATTTGGCTTAACGCAATCGTTCGGCTCTGCGCTCGCTTGCACTAAAATTCCAGTCTAAATCCCTTTTGTTTCAGTTCCTCATATTTCGCCTTGTTGAATCGGAAGAGGAAGGCTTCTTTCTTTTGCGAGGGGTTAATGGTCTCGTCGAGCTGTTCCAGCATTTCCAGCCGCTTCATCTTGTTGTAGAAATTGCGGCGGTCGAAACGTACGCCTAATATCGCCTCGTAGAGGTTTTGCAGTTCCTTGATGGTGAACGCTTCAGGCAGCAGCTCGAAGCCTACCGGCTCAAAGTGTATCTGCTGGCGCAATGCCTGCTCTGCCCTGCGGAGGATTTGGTCGTGGCTTCGTCCAGCGCAAACCACCGGGCATCGGCAGCGTCGTCGCCGCCTTTCACTTCCTGCATGCGCACCAAGGCGTAATAGGCAATGGTGATGACGCGCTCACGAGGGTCGCGCTCGGGGGCGGTGAAGGTGTGGAACTGGCGGATATACGCTCCTTCCAGCCCCGTTTCTTCATGCAATTCGCGCAAGGCTCCCTCCTCAGCGCTTTCGTCCATTTGCAAGAACCCGCCGGGAAAAGCCCAGCGCCCCTTGTAGGGCTCGATGCCTCGCTGAATGAGCAGCACTTTCAATTTCGCGCCGTCGAAGCCGAAGATAACGCAGTCGGTCGTGACGCTTGGGTGAGGGTACTTGTAACAGAAGTTCAGTTCCTCTTGCGTTCTTTTTTTCTCTTCCATAATGATGTTGTGTAAAAATTACGCAGCAAAGATAAGACGTTATTTTTAAACGAGCAAAATTTCTGCGTAAAATTTACGCAATAAAATCAATGTCGGACTGTTCCCGGCTCTCCCAGCAGGTGCTGAAATTGCTTGAAAAAGGCGCTTCCTATACGCAATTTTTTTCCCCGAAAAACCCTTCAGCCTTTCAGTATTGCGCTTATCTATCAGTATATTAGAAAGATGCGGCTGAAAGGTTTGAGCCGCAAACCCTTTAGAACCATTCATAGCCAGATTGCCTTAGAAGGTCTGGCTCTCTGCTTACCCGCTCCGCAATTTAAGGCAGATAATTTTTGCTAAGCCCTTGAATAATTTTCCTAATCCCGTGATAGTTTTTACTATTTGCGCAGAGAAAGTTTGTTACAAAGTTTCTAATACATGTTACAAACTTTGTAACACATGTTAGCAAGTTTGTAATACATGTTACAAACTTTATAACAAAACTTTCTTATATGATCCGAAAAATTATCTTGCTGATAATGAAAACTATCTTGCGGATAGTGATACTTGGAACGGGCTATGCCGAGCGCATCCGAAAATGCCAAGAAAAGGTGTATATATAAATCTATTTTAGGACAAAACAAACCCTTCATTAGTGACGGGTTTGAGGTGCAAACTATACACTCGCAACCCGTTTGATCACAAACGGTTATACGAATTAGTGCTGGGTTGAAGGGTCTTTCGGGGAAAAAATTGCGTTACGCGCGCGCGAGGAAACATATTTCAGTC
>SFPF01000189.1 GCA_004552155.1 Bacteroidales bacterium | reverse complement strand
TGGACATATCGCATGCACCTCACCATAGAGCAACTCGCCGCCGCTACCGACTTCAACGAAAAACTCCGAGCGCTGATTGAAAAGAGCGGGCGATGAGGGCAATGCAACCCTATATTTTTCCATCACGCTCAAAATAATCCCGCTTTGCTTGGCAGATAAGCGCATTTTTCCCTATATTCGCAAAGTTCTTATAATACAGCGATAAATTTCACTCATAACCTACCTTATACATCGACTATGAAAAAGTACAATTTCGGCGCGGGGCCGTCAATCCTCCCGCAAGAAGTGATGAAAGCAACGGCTGACGCCTGTGTGGAATTTCAGGGCATGGGGCTTTCCCTCATGGAAATCAGCCACCGTACCAAAGAATTCCAGGCTGTCATCGACGAGGCGCAAGACCTCTTCAAAGAACTCCTCGGCATACCCGAAGGCTATTCCGTGCTCTTCCTCGGCGGCGGTGCCAGCACGCAATTCTGCATGGTGCCCTTCAACCTGCTCGAAAAGAAAGCCGCATATCTCAACACCGGCGTTTGGGCCAAGAAAGCCCTCAAAGAGGCTAAGCTCTTCGGCGAAGTGGTCCGATGCTAACTACACCTTCATTCCCAAAGACTACGAAATACCCGCCGATGCGGATTATTTCCACATCACGACCAACAATACCATTTACGGCACCGAACTGCGCCGCGACCTCGACAGCCCCGTGCCCCTTGTAGCCGACATGTCGTCCGACATCTTCTCGCGTCCTCTCGACGTGGCAAAATATGGCTTGATTTACGGCGGTGCGCAGAAGAACCTCTCGATGGCGGGCGTTACCTTCGTGATTGTAAAAGAAGAACAGCTCGGCAAGGTGAACCGCCCCATTCCCACGATGCTCGACTATCGCACGCACGTCGATAAAGGCTCTATGTTCAACACCCCGCCCGTTGTGCCTATCTACTGCGCCCTGCAAAATCTGAAATGGATTAAGGCGCAAGGCGGCGTGGAAGAAATGGAACGCCGCGCCAAGGCCCGCGCCGAACTGCTCTACGGCGAAATCGACCGCAACAAACTCTTCTGCGGCACGGCAAAGGAAGAAGACCGCTCGCTGATGAACATCTGCTTCGTGATGAAGGAAGAATACAAAGAACTCGAAGCCGAGTTCCAGCAATACGCCGCCGCAGCCGGTATGCAGGGCATCAAGGGACACCGCTCCGTGGGCGGTTTCCGTGCCTCCTGCTACAACGCCATGAGCATCGAAGGCGTGCAGGCGCTTGTTAACTGTATGAAGGAATTTGAAGCAAAACATTAAAAGTAGGGGCGTTTTCAAAACGCCCGGTTGATGGTTGCAGCATTGGTTATGTCTATTTTGCGCATTCGCCGGGCGTTTTGCAAAACGCCCCTACTTTACTAAATCTAACAACAACCATGAAAGTACTGATTGCCACAGAGAAGCCTTTTGCCCCCGTGGCGGTGAAAGGCATCAAGGACATCCTCGACGCTCTGACATCATCGACGAAGAAGTGATGCAGGCTGCGCCCGAGCTTAAAATAATCGTACGCGCCGGCGCAGGTTATGACAATATCGACCTCGAAGCCGCCACGCGCCACGGCATCATCGTGGAAAACACGCCCGGACAGAATGCCAACGCCGTGGCCGAACTCGTTATCGGCATGCTCATCTACACCATCCGCAACCGCTTCAACGGCACGAGCATGGGCAAGAAACTCGGACTGTTGGCCTTTGGCGCAGTGGCTCAAAACCTCGCCCGCATCGCCCACGGCATGGGCATGGACGTGTCGAGCTTCTCGCCCCTCAACCGCCCGCAGAAAATTATCGACGCAGGCTTCCACGTGACCGACACGCTCGAGGACTTATTTATCCACAACCATATCGTGAGCCTCCACGTGCCCTCCACGCCGCAGACACGCGGCAGATGCGCAAAAACGGCATTCTCGTCAACACCGCGCGGCAGGACATCATCGACGAGGAAGGATTGATCCGCGCTTTTGAAGAACGCACCGACCTGCGCTACGTGACCGACCTCAAACTCAAAGCACACGACGAAGCCGTTGCCAAACTCGGCGACCGCTATGTCTTCACGCCCAAGAAAATGGGTGCGCAGACCGCAGAGGCTAATATCAATGCCGGACTTGCCGCAGCGCAGCAAATAGTGGACTATTTCAAGGACGGCAATCATAAATATCAGGTAAATAAGTAAATATCATGCCCAAAATAAAACCATTCCGTGGTGTGCGTCCGCCAAAAGCACTCGTGGAACAAGTGCAAAGCCGTCCCTACGACGTGCTTAGTTCCGAAGAAGCACGCCAAGAGGCAGGCGACAACGCGATGTCGCTTTACCACATCATTAAGCCCGAGATAAACTTTCCCGAAGGCACGGACGAATACGACCCGCGCGTTTACGAAAGCGGTGCCGAACAGTTCCAGAAATTTCAGGATAAAGGCTGGCTCGTGGAAGATGCCGAGGAAAACTATTATCTCTACGCCCAGACCATGAACGGCCGCACGCAATACGGTTTCGTGGTGTGCGCCAATGTGGACGATTACCTTTCGGGCGTGATCAAGAAGCACGAACTCACGCGCCGCGACAAAGAAGAGGACCGTATGAAGCACGTGCGCCGCACCAGCGCCAACATCGAGAAGTAACTGCCGCGCAGCCCGAATACGACTTCGTGGCGCCCGGCGACGGCTTCCGCCATCAGTTCTGGGTGATTGCCGATAAGGCCGACCAGCAAATTATCACCGAAGCCTTTGCCCGTATGGACAGCCTCTACATTGCCGACGGCCACCACCGCAGCGCAGCCGCCGCCCTCGTGGGCGCGGAGCGGGCAAAAGCCAACCCGCAGAACACGGGCGCGGAGGAATACAATTATTATATGGCTGTGTGCTTCCCTGCCGACCAGCTCACCATTCTCGACTACAACCGCCTCGTCAAAGACCTCAACGGGCGCACGTCGGCAGAGTTTCTCGAAGCCCTGACCAAAAACTTCGTCGTGGAGGCCAAGACCGCCGAGCCTTATCGCCCGCAGGAGCAGCATGAGTTCTCGCTCTATCTCGAAGGCACGTGGTACAGCCTCAAAGCCAAGCCTGGCACATTTGACCCGTCCGACCCCATCGGCGTGCTCGACGTAGACATCAGTTCGCGCCTCATTCTCGACGAACTTTTGGGCATCAAGGACCTGCGTAGCGACAAGCGCATCGACTTCGTTGGCGGCCTGCGCGGCCTCGGCGAGTTGCAGCAGCGCGTGGATAGCGGCGAGATGAAACTTGCCCTCGCCCTCTATCCCGTTTCCATGGAGCAAATCATGAACATCGCCGACAGCGGCAAAATCATGCCGCCCAAGGCCACCTGGTTCGAGCCGAAATTGCGCAGCGGGCTCGTAATCCATAAATTCTAAATCCCCCCCCCAAAAAAAATGAGACGAAATCCCGAAGTCCGCAAAACAGGCTTCGGGATTTTTCTATCATACGGCCTTACACCATTGGCATACTTGCGGCGTTAATATTTTGACCTATACGCCTAAAAATTAAGGCCCACGGAATAACAGTGTATCGTAACCAACCAATTACCGTACTACATACGGACATTGGTAGACTCGAGGCTCTATTAAAATAGCGAGCGCAACCGATAATACCTGTTGCGCTCGCTTCGAAAAGAATAAGCCTCAAGAAAATGTGTTTGCTGTATTATTTCATCACTTTTTTACCGTTCACGATATAAACGCCCTTTGGCAGCGCGTCCATGGCATCGGCCGTGCCGATGCGGCGGCCGTTGAGGCCGTAGACGGGCGCGGAAGCCTTTTGGCTGTCAACGGTCGGGGCGGCGGCG
>SFPF01000188.1 GCA_004552155.1 Bacteroidales bacterium | reverse complement strand
GGCGATGTTGGTTTTTGCCATCGGGACACCTGCGGAGACGTCCACCTTGATGGGGTCGATGGAGCCACGGGTGATCTGGTAGGGAGCGACGATGCAGGCACCGGCCTTGAAGTCATCGCGGGTCAGGGCGTACGGAGCGGTACGGGCGTTGACGGAGATGAACTGGTTGAAGAGCGACTGGCCCTGCGGGATGTTCTCCCAACCCTCTCGGAGCGGCTCCTTGAGGACGCGGTAGTTGGCGATGATGTTCGACCAAGTGATGCGGCGCGCCATCTGTAGCGGTGTTTGCAGGTTTTTAGCCGCCACCTCGGCGGTAGCGATGGTGCCGTCTTTCTTGAGCGACAACTTGCCAAACATGGTGGTTTTGATTTGACCGACGAATCGGCCGTTTACTTTACGCATAATAGTAAAGGATTTAGGTTTGCGGCGATAGAATCGCCCGGTAAAAAACATAACATCTTTCACGCAAGTTGTCAGCGGAGGACGAGCGGCAGTCGACCCTTAGTCAAGCAGTGGGCGAGCGAAGGTCGAGCGGTAGTCGAGCGTTACCCGAGCCTTAGTTGAGGGTTGGTTACCGCTCGTCTTCATTATATAAATACCGAAAAAGAGGGGTCTTGTGACACCAGACGGCGCAATTTATGCAAAAAACGTTGTTTTTTCTTGCGGTAGTTGGCCTGGGTGATGGTTCCGGCGGCGAGTTGGGTGTCGAGACCATCAATGAAGGTGATGGCGGTGTCAAGGAGAGCATCGCGTGCCTGGCGCTCGGAGAGGTCGGGCTCGTTTGGAGCAGGGAGCGTTTCTTCGATAGTGTGCGACACGGGGCTGACGTAGCGAGTGATGGCACGCTGCATGGCACGGCGGGCATAGTTTAGCAACTTTTTCTCATCGGCCTCGGGGTGGTTGATTTGCGCCTCCAGATACCCAAGACACCCCTCTTGGATGAGGTCATCGTGGGTGATGGCGCACTGAGTAGGGAGTGTGTAGCGGCGGGCGATGCGAATGATAAATTCGATATACTGTTTCATAGTTGTGTTGTATTAGAAGTTTTGGAATATCGGCCGAGGGAGAGGCGGGTGAGGAGACCGTGCTTGGAGACGAACTGACCCAGCCAACGGTCGGCGGTACGCGGATTGACATTGATAGAACGAGCACACTGACGCCACCGGTCACGGTCGAACTCCTCGGGCAGGACGGACAGCAATTTGCGCTGGAGACTCGACCGGTGTGAGGCACTGCGTGAAGACGAAAGCCGTATGCTGGAGGAGCGTGTCGATCATGCTGAGGGCGGTCTGGAAATCGTCGTCATGGCAGGTGAAGGTGTCCACATCGCGGAGCTGCTCGGGGGTATCGACATAGCGCGTGATGGAGAGGATCATCATCATACGATAGGCAATGAGTCCCTGACGGCGGACAGAAGCCACGAGATCGTCGCCATAAAGGGAGACGTACTCGGTTTGGATGCCAGCGAAGTGGTCGTTGAAACGCTGCTGCTGTTCGGGCGTGAGGACGAAGATGAGATCGCGGACGCGCTGCGTGAGTACGTGATAGAGGCCCAGATAGCGGCGACCAAGGGCGAAGAAGAGGCGTTCGAGGGTCTCGTCGGAACTGTCAAAGACATTGAGCCAGTCGTAGGTGCGCGGCAGGCAGTAGAACGGGAAGCGCGAGAAGAGTCCATTCTCCGGATTGGGGATGAGGGTTGAGATTTGCCCGTAAGTACCCGAAAGGAGGACCGACCAGCGCGGGTGCGTGATATCTACGTGTTCGTTGTCCTTGCGGCGCAGGTAGGAGATTGGTTCGTGGTGGAAGGCCTTGCGGAGTCCGTCGTCGCCTTCGGTCTCGGCAGTGAAACCGCAGCCGTCGTTGTCGTTGAGGGTCTGATAGACCGCAGTGGAGCTGGAGTTGGCAGCGATCTTGAGGGTGCGATACTTGGGCGGCGTGGGCGGAAGGGCGTTGCGGTCGCCGGAAGCCTTGTAGGCAGCGAGTTTCTCCTGATAGTTGAACTGCTCCAGTTCGTTGGAGTTGCGTATCTCGTCCTGGATGGGTTGGACGATGCGGATGACATCGGCCAGTTTGCCCTTGGAGGAGGCAGGCGGTGCAGCAACGAAGCCGAAGAGGTTGGCATAGACCTGCTTGCGGCCGTATATGCCGATGACCTTGGGCATGACCGAGGAGAGGGCGATGATAGAGCCGAATAGGAGCATGTCTGCGGTCGCGGGTGAGGAGTCGGCACGGTAGATGTCCGCCATGAAAGGCGGCAGGGAAGCCTCCGGGAGGGCGAAGGTAGGAAGATTCTGCGCAAGGTTCCGGGTCTGAGGAGCAGGTTCTTGATGCGCAAGATGCGCAACTTGCGCAGATGCGCAGCGGTGCACATCTTTTGCGCTTTGCGATTTTTGAGGGAGGGTGATTCCTGCATTTTTAGCAAGATAATAGATAGTAGATATAGTAATAGAAGGATTAGGATCAGAGATACATTGAGAGTATTTCTTATCTACTTCTTTATAATTATAACTACTTATACCTATCTTATACCAATCATTATAATCATTGGTAAGGTCGATGCCGGAGGATTCGATGGCGGTAAGGAGTTGCTCGAAGTCCTCTGCCGGAGAGGAGGGTGCGCACTGATGCGCACCGTGCGCAAGTTGCGCGCCGCGTTCAGCACTCGGGTCGCACGGACTGGCTCCTATAGAGCCATTAAAGCGACCGAGGCTTCCGCTCTCCCCACCACAACTCTTACGAGTTGCGTCGGGGGCTCCATTGTTAACACTATTATTTGCCCAGTCTAATGGGTTGAAAGTTTTATTCTGCTTGCTCATTGTTTTCTGATGTTTTGTCGGCGATGGTATCGCCTTGATTATTAACGCTAATTTGGATATTGGTGGCACCAAGGGAGACCATGAGGTCTTCGACGGCGGAATTGGCCTCGATGGCTGGTGCCAGTTCGGGAAGAAGACGCGGGGCGATGTAACAGTCGGGGTCATGCGGCGGGGCAGCGGGGCGGTAGTTTTCTAAAACATATATATGTGCGCGCGCGTGTGTATTTATGGAAAGTGCTGCCCCGCCGCCCCGCTGCCCCGCTGTTGTGATAATTGATGTACATGTCAGATAACTTCCAAATAGCCCCACCCCCTACCCCCTCCCCGCTCTCGGGGAGGGGGAGTTGTAGGAAGGAGGAGCCGCAAGTCCGTAGGGTTTCACCCTACGCTGTGTTGTTTCGCCCCGTTGAGGCTTGGGGGA
>SFPF01000187.1 GCA_004552155.1 Bacteroidales bacterium | reverse complement strand
CACGAACGAAAAGGAATATTCCGAAACCGATTGGAACGAACCAAATTACTGGGAGCAATAAGCCCAGAATATTGAATGCAAAAGAAAATCCCCGGCGCGATGTTCGCGTCGGGGATTTTTGTTTTGTAGGGGCGTTATTTCTTTATTTCCGCAACACCTTGCGGGTGGCGTTGCCGGTCTTCTCGATATACACGCCGGCGGGCAGAGGACTATCTGCCGCGCCGTGCAGCCTTCCGCTTAGGTCGTAGATTTGAGGAGTGCCCTGCGCTAATGGCAGGTTCTTTTTTTTTATGTCCGAGCTACTGTCCTTGGCGAAGTTGGCGGTAAACGTGCCGGTCTCTACGGGGATGAAGGAATAGTTGGCCTCGCGGCTGACGATACGGCCGTATTGGTCGGTCCACGTGTCGAGGCGATAGCCTTCCTTAGGCTGAGCCTGCAAGATGATGCGCTCGCCGGGGCGCACGGTGGCGGGGTTGTCGAGGCCGCTAATCGCTACCGTACCCATGGCTGCATCGCTGCTCACAACGGTAACGGTGGGCGCAAGGGCGGGGAGCTCGGTGACGTTCACCACAACGTCGTAGACGGGGCGGCCTGCCTCAGCCGTGGCGAGCCGCCGCTCCATGCGCCGTCGAAGCGCAGGCGCACGTGGGTGATGCCGAGCGGCATGTCGTAGGGCAAGACGATTTGCAGCGAACCGACAGAAACTGTGGAGTTGCCTGCCTGGTTCTTATTGCCGCGCACTTCGAGGAACTCGCCTTCGTCGGTAAAGTCGCCGTCGGCATTGAGGTCGATGTAGGCCGAGAGGCGGCAATAAGACAAGCCGCGGCGGTCGGAGTCGCTCCACGAAAGGGTGAAGCTCGAGCCGCGCGGGGCGTTGACGGCCGTGGGCACTACGTTGAAGAGCGTGGCGGGCATCTGCGCGGTGGAATAAATCTGCACGGGCGAGCCGCCGTTTTGCGAGACGGACATCTGCACGAGGTACTGCTCAAAGTTTTGAATGTCGTTGCGGTCTGCCCAGTTCTCCGTCACAGTGCCCCACTTGTTGACGGCAAAGTGCGCCGTGAACTGCGCCGCTTCCTTGCCATAGTAAGTATAGGGATTTTGCGAAGTGACAACGTTTCCCGCAGCGTCAGTCCATTGCAGGAAGTCGTAGCCCGTGGCGGGCGTGGCCTTGATGGTAACGGCATCGGCGGAGTTTACGGTCAGTTCCGATGCGCCCTCTATGGCAACCGTGCCTTGGGCGGCATCGGCCGTGGCAACGGACACTTGGCGCGGGGCGGTAATGTCGTCGCGCAGGAGAAGGGCGAGGGTGAGCTGCGTGCCGTCGGTCAGCACGATTTGCGCTTTCACCGTGCCCGTGGCAGAGGCGGCGGGAATGTTGAAGGCGGCAGAAGCAACGGTTTCGTCGGCGGCTATCATGCCGTCGCCGTTGAGGTCGATGCCGAAGGAGGCGATTTGCGCGGCGATGTTTTCAGAGAATACGGGCGCAAAGCGCTCGCCACGGTAGGCCGTGAGGGTGGTTTCGGAAGAAAGGTCGGTGGCAAGCCCGAGCGGCAGGTGGAAGACCGTGCCTGCGGCATCGGTAATCGTGCCGAAATATTTTGCAAAGAGTTCGGGAGCCACGGCGAGGGCATCGCCTTCCGGCTCGGCGGCATACTGCTGCGCATAGTTTTCGGTCCATGCTTTCTCAAAGGCAAACCATTCCGAGGCTGAGGGCACTGCCTTGCCTGCAACGAGGGCATCGAAGAACTTTTGCCAGCGTGCATAATGGAAGTCTTTGAGCAGGCCGGCCCACTCACGGTTGGAGTAGTCGTGCAGGCCGCCCCAGTTGGCAGCGGCTTCCGTGCCCCAAACGGTAATCTGCGTGCGGGCGTTCCATTCCATCCAGTTGCAATCGGCAGCCGCGCTCCCCTGCCCTGCCTCGGCGGGCACGCGGCGTGCCATCTGCGTCCAGCGTCCGAGGCGGAAGTTGCTGTCAGCGGAGAGCAGGCGGTCTTGGTC
>SFPF01000186.1 GCA_004552155.1 Bacteroidales bacterium | reverse complement strand
TGGTGGGGCTGGGCGACCGGATCCATTTCCTGCCCAATCAGCTTTCCGGCGGTCAGTGCCAGCCGTTGTCGCCGTTCCATGCGCCGCCGCCCATAATGTCCCATACGCCTGTGCCGCCGTAAGTGCCGCCCGACTGGCCGTAGTCGGTGTCGTAGAAGTCGGGCGCACCGAGGTTGTGGCCGAACTCGTGGCAGACAACGCCGATGTTCGTAATCTTCTCCTCGCGCTGCTGCTCGGGCTGTATCGTGTAGCGCTTCACGGCGATGCCGTCGATAGTGAGGCCGATGATTTCGCTGCTGTGCGACCAGATGTCTGCCGACGAGCCGGTCATTTCCTGCCCCGTGCCCTGGTGGATAACGGTGAGGCCGTCGAGCACGCCGTCGCCGTCGTTGTCGAACTCGCGCAGGTCTATTTCGTCCTCAATCATACGCAGGGCTTCGGTAATCATCGCCACCGCGCCCTCCGAACCGTAGTAGCGCTTCGCGCCGTTGAGTTTGACCCACGGCGTGACGGTGGTTTCGATGTCGAGCTGGCCGAACGACTGCTCGAGATAGTAGTCGCGGAAACTGCCCGTGTCGTTGTAGTTGATAAGCAGCATGAGGAGCTTATGCTTGCCCTTGGTGGGGAAAGAATTGCTCACTTGCAGTTTTTTGGCTTTATGCACGCCGGGCTGCTGCACCTCTGGTTGCGAGATGCTGCGCGAGGGACGCAGACCCTTGCGAATACCTGCCTGCTCGGCGGCGAGGCTGCTGCCGTCGTAGCGCAGGGCAGAGGCTTCGATGCCGCCCTCTGCAGTGGCGCGGGCAAAAGCCCAAAAGCCTTCGCCGTCGTGCAGGAGGGTGTAGCCGTCGGGCGTTTCGCCCCAATGGTTGCGCTCATCGCCGCGCAGATAGATGCTGACGGTTTTGCCCGAAGGCTGCTTCACTGTGATTAGTCCCGGATAGGCGGGAACGGCTGCGGCGCGGCTCAACGCTATGGCGCAGAGCACGGAAAGCAGCAAGAGCCGGCATGCGCTGCCGGCTCTTTTAAAAGAGAATATTGCTGTGGAGGTCATAATATTTTAAGTAAACGAGTAGACAAGTGGACGAGTAAACGAGACAGAATAGTTTTTTAGTATACGAGTAGACGAAATAGAAGTATCGTGCTAATTATATTTTAGATGAGTAACTTGTCTTGTTTACTCGTTTACTTGTTTACTTGTCTACTAATTAATTCATAATTTACTTTTTCACAAATTTCACTGCGCCTTTCGACGACATAATAATATATGTGCCTGCGCTCAATCCGCCGAGGCTGATTTGCGTGGCGCCCGTTTCGGCTGCTGCGGTGCGCACGATGCGGCCGCTGGCATCGAAGAGCGTGAGGCGTTCGCCGGCTTCCGTGCCGCTCACGTTGAGGTTGTCGCCGCAGGGACGGGCGGCAAAGGCAGGCTTGCTGTCAGTGCCGATAGCCATAATGCCTTCGGGGGCTGCTGCACCCTCAGCCTTTGCCCACAAGATGAGGGCGAGGCTGTAACCTTCCTTAGAAGCGTCGAACTCGTTGAGGCTGCACCACTGGTTGGTTTTGGTAAATCCTTCGGGACCAGAAGTGGGATAAACGTACATGTTCGACTGCGGCAGACGGCTCTGCGCAAGGCTGAGCGCAATGTAAGAGCGCGTGATGTTGGGGTCGGGCGAGTCGATGGGGATTTGCGGATCGTATTCAAAGGCCACGTAGAAGTTGCCCTGCACTGTGATGGGGTTGCTTTCGAGGCTGAAGCCCCACATCTTGGGGTGCTCGTAACCGATACCCACGTTGCCGAACTCGTCTACGAGCGTAGAAATCTTGCGGCCGAAGCACTTGGCGGTGTAGGCCGACATACGCGAGTAAGCCACGAGCCAAGTAGAGATGCTCGAAATCGTCATCTTGGTCTCCTCAGGCAGGGCGTAGCGCTGGGCGTAACGGTAATAGTAGTGGTTGAAGCCGGAAATGTAGTCAAATTCAGGGTCGGTGGGATAAGTAGGCATTTCATCGAAATAGCTAATCATCTTATCCTCGCCGGGATTGTAGTTCATCAAGCCGAGCTGACCCTCGTCGGTGGGGAAGTACACCTTAATTTCTTTCGTCGTAGTCTTGCTGAAACGGCTGTTCTTGGCGGTCAGCGTGATGGTGTACGTACCTTCTTCGGGGAAGAAGAAAGCGGGGTTCTTCTCGGTAGAGGTTGCGGGGCTCGCGCCGGGAATGCTCCACTCGTATTCAGTAGCTTCGGTGGAAAGGTTAATCATTTGCACGGCAGAGCCACGGAATACGCAGAGGCGCGATTCGTAAACGTCGTACCACGCAGGTATGCCGAACTCGGCGGTGGGGCGCATCACGGAGCCTTCTTCAAACACCGTTACGTCGTCGATGGCAATGTCGCCGCACGAGGGGCTTTCAGAGGAAAGATTGACGGCAAAGCAGTACTGGCCGCTTACCATCGGCACAAACTTAACTTCCTGCTTCGTCCAGCTCGTGAGGCTCTGCCCGTTGAGCGTGAGGAGCGTGGTGGTCTGTGCGCTGCTCTCTTGGTCGTTGCCCACGGTTACCGTAACGTTGGTGGGCTGCAGCGTGCCGAGCGACACCTTGCCCGGGAGGTAGAGATAGAAGCTGTACACATACGTCTTGCCGGCTTCCATGTCGAAGAACGGCGTGTAGAGGCGTTCATCGCGCAGGAAAGAGCCCTCGGGCGTGATGAGGTAATAAGTGCCGCCGTGGGCAAGCAGTCCGTCCATGTTGGCGGTAACAAACGGCACGGTACCCGTGCAAGCCCAGCCCGTAGGCAGCTGCGACGTGCCGTCGTAGTCTTCGTTTTCATTGTCGAACGACTGCTGGTAAGGCAGTTCCTTCGTATCGTGGACAATGGGCGTGGTGTATTTCTGCATATCCTCGAGCGAACGCGGCGCAATAGAGGCAGTCGTGCCGCTCAGGGCGATACCCGTCACTTTAAGCACTTCGGTGGGAATGCCCTCATCGTAGAGCGCATCGCCGGGCAGGAAACCGAGAGCGATGGAGGACGTGCCGTCGGTAAGCGTATAGTCTAATCCTTCTTCAAACACGTCGCCTGCCTCGATGTTGCTGAACGTCACGCTGTCCACGGCAATAAGTTTGCCGGCATAGA
>SFPF01000185.1 GCA_004552155.1 Bacteroidales bacterium | reverse complement strand
GTAGAGATCGGCTGGGGCGAGCACTGCTCCGTTAACCTTCCCTTCTATTATTCCGCTTGGGATTACTTCAACACGAATAAGAAATTCCGGATGCTCGGTGCGCAGCCCGAGTTTCGCTACTGGCTACGCCGGGGCGAGGGCTGGTTTTTTGGCGCACATGCCGGCGTCACCTACTGGAACGAGGCGCACAACGACCGTTACCGCTATCAGGATCACGACGGCAAGCATCCCGCCTACGGAGGCGGCTTAGCTATCGGCCACCGCTGGCACTTCAACCGCCATTGGGCCATCGAGGCCTCACTGGGAGGTGGTGTCTATCGCCTCTACTACGACAAGTTCTACAACGAGCCGAACGGGCAGCTGATCGAAACCCGCCGCAAGAACTTCTATGGCGTAGATCAAGCCAACCTCTCCATTGTCTATACCTTCGGACGGAAAGGAGGGAAGCGATGAAACGACTGCTACTCGCCTTTCTGATCGGCCTTTGTGCGCTCCTTACCAACTGCGATGTGCATGAGTTTCCCGATCCACCTCTGCCCCCTGTGGCGCTTAATCTCAATCTCCGCTTCTCCTTTGGCATGGGCGACCTGGAGGATTTCAAGACCATTTACGTGACGACCCGTGCCGCCGCCCCGGTATCCAATTTTACCAATGAGATCATGGCCACCCGGTTCTCCGAGGTCATATGGCTCATGGAGCAGATCATGTGGAAGAGCTTTGACAAGCGGCTGGCCGCGTTTTTGCTGGAAGAAAGCACGCTGGAAGAAACGCAGGTCCTCAAAATTACCCACGAGACCATCGCCAACCATCTGGGAACTGCCCGGGAGGTGGTCACCCGGATGCTGCGGTATTTCCAGAGCGAGGGCATGGTGAAGCTGGCCCGGGGCACCGTGGAGATTTGTGAAGAAAGGAGATTGCAGGAACTTTCTGATACATAGAAGACCTGTATCGTTGATGATGAAAATCGTATTGCTCACCGCCCTCGGCGTGGGGGGCGCGACCATTTTTGGAAGTCTCATTGGCTTTGTCTTTCGGAATATCTCCCACAAATTCTCCGACATAGTGCTGTCCTTTGCGGCAGGTGTTATGCTGTCTGCGGCTGTACTGGGACTGATTCTGCCATCTCTCAATTATGGCGGAACCCATGGGATCCTCGTTTCCATCATCGGGATCTTTACTGGGGCGGTGTGCCTGAATCTCATTGATAAGCTGGTTCCCCACCTGCATAGGCTGGTGGGAACCGATACGGAAACACACCGCAGCAAGTGAAGACACGGCGCAGGCGATGATGATCGCCTTCGGTATCGCCCTGCAGAACATCCCCGAAGGCATGGTGATCATTGCGCCCATGCTGGCAGCAGGCGTATCCCCGGTAAAAACCTTTGTCTGCGCCATGGTGACCGGGCTGATCGAAGTCGTCGGTACGCTTCTGGGATATTGGGCCGTAAGCATTGCTTCGGCCATTCTCCCCTTTGCTCTGGCCTTTGCGGGAGGAACCATGCTCTATGTCATCAGCGATGAAATGATTCCCGAAACCCATGCCCACGGCAGCGAGACCGGAGCAACCTATGCGCTCCTGGCCGGATTCTGTGTGATGCTGGTCAGTGATTTCTTTTTGGGGTAAAGTGTGATTCAGATGTTTGAAATGTTTGCTGCAGTCAGAGGATGAAAATCCGCCGCATCTCTACCAAAATTGTTGGAGAGATGCGGCGGTTGTTTATTTGTCCATGCCGCAGGCGGTGGCCGATTCAATGAGGCAGCGGTCGTTCATCACCGCGTCGTAGAACCGGAAGCCGCCGGAGAAGTTGTAACACTCGAAGCCGTTCCCGGCCAGAATACGGCAGGCGATGTAGCTGCGTAGGCCGCTCTGGCAGATGACGTACACCGGCTTGGACTTGTCCAGCTTACCCAGCCGCTCCCGCAGTTCATCCACCGGGATGTTGGAAAAGCCGTCCATGTGTCCATGGGCGAATTCTCCCACGGTGCGGGTATCCAGCAGCGTCACGCTGCCATCCCGGGGCAACGTGTCCACATCCGCCAGGTGCCACTGCTTCAGGACGCCCTTTGCGATGTTCTCGATCATAAAGCCCGCCATGTTCACCGGGTCCTTGGCGGAGGAATAGGGCGGCGCATAGGCCAGGTCCAGGTCCTTCAGCTCGGTGGCCTTCAGCCCCGCCCGGATGGCGGTGGCCAGCACGTCGATGCGCTTGTCCACGCCCTCGTAGCCCACGATCTGGGCGCCCAGCAGGCGGTAAGTCTCCTTTTCAAAGACCACCTTCATGGTCAT
>SFPF01000184.1 GCA_004552155.1 Bacteroidales bacterium | reverse complement strand
GGTCGGCAGCGGAATTAGAGCCGCCACCGCCGGCACCGCCGCCGTTAGGAATATTGACATCGCCCACACCTCCGGCATCGGCGATAGCCGCCTCCGAGATGTTATATTTCTGCCGTAGATACTCGTTAGCCTCATTCAGTTGCCGCTGTTTAGTGATATTGGCGTTATAAGCAGAGCGAGAAGCGTTCAGCGTCTCGCCTGTCGAAGCCACCTTGTTAGCGTAGGGAGTAACATTGACTAAGCCACCGGCAGCAGCATCGGTAGAGTTTGTATAGGCAATGTTATTCTCTTGCTCGCGAGCACGGTTCCAATCAGTCACGGCAGCGTCGTGAGCACGTTGGTCAGCGTCCATTTTCGCCTTTAACGCCGGAGCCTGTTGCTCCAAAGTTAAAAGTTCCTTTTCATTCTCCTCGATTTTAGCCGCAGCGGCACGAGCACGAGCCACCTCGATGATAGCGTCACGGAATCTTTCGACTTCGCTTCATCGACCGCAGTCTTGTAGAGGGCTTCCACACGGCTCATCTCGTTAGCCGCCGACTGAGCCGCCGCTTCGGAGAGGTCAGTTAGGCTTTTCTTGTATTCCTCCATTTCCTTGCGAGCCTTTTCCTCCTCGGCACGCTGTTGCTTAAACTTCTGTGTGAGGTTGTAGATGCCGACGCCGAGAGCAACGACAGCGGAGATTATCAGCCCCCAAGGTGATGCCTTCATTGACTGATTAAGGAACGTGATAGCCGTCCCTGCGGCCTTAGTTCCTTTCGTGAGGGCGATAATCGCCACATCACACAGCCCCACCACATAGCGGAACGCCGAAGCGATCGTCTTGCCCGACAGCAAGACAGCGTTCCACGCCAATTGAGCCACCTTGGCGACAGCGACAGTCGCATAGTAGGAGGCGATAGCCGCCACGAGCGGCACGATAACACGGCGGTATTCGATAAGGAACGACACTATCGTATTAAGCACACGGAGGAAAATACCCGAAGTAGTATAGATATGCTTCATAATCGGATATAGTTTTTCTCCGAGTTCGATAGCGAGTTCCGAAACACGCTTCTTCGCCTTGTCGATAGCCGCCTGAGCCGTGTTATTGAAGATTTCATATTCCTTAGTCGCAGATGATGCTTCGCGGAACGCCTTGTCAGCCTCTCCCATCTGCCACTTCACTTCGTCGTGGTGTCTTGGTGCCAGTGAGAGCCTACTGGCGTCGTAAGCCTATAAGATAATAGGCTCAACTGTCATAAAGTATGGTGCACAATACCTTATGCCAGTAAAGATTTTAAGAATCGAGAGACCTCTATCGGGGAATAAAAAACATACAAAAAACATACGATAAGAAATCAAGGCATCCTATCGTATGTTTTTATTTTTAGGGTAATTAACGGTTAATTAACGATAATTACATGTTAAAACACCGCTCTCCTGCCCATTATATCGTACCATTGCCCGCTGCGTAGGATGTAGAGGGTGCCGTTGCGGTAGCGTTTCCGGCAGGTGGGGGCGTTGGTGCTCCCGACAGGTCGGGACACGTCCTTTGGGACGTTGAGGTCGGCTTCTTTGCCAATGTAGGCGAGCCATGCGTTGGGGATGCCGTAGCCATATTCGGCGTCGGGGTTGTGGTAGCGGTCGGCTGAGCATATGATACGGCGTCGTATCTCCATGGCGTTGAGGTCAGGTAGGGCAGACCAAACGCATGCTGCCATGCCTGCGATGAGCGGGCAAGCGAAACTGGTGCCGTTGCCGTACTGTATGCTTCCGTCGCTCGGTTGGATGATACAACTGCCTTCGCCCACGGCGCACACATCGGGCTTCACGCGCCCGTCGCTGCAAGGCCCTCTGGACGAGAAAGATGCCACCACGCTATCCCTATCCACGGCTCCCACACACAAGATACTATCTGCATCTGCGGGGGCAGTGAGGTAGTGCCATTCTTTGTTGCCCTCGTTGCCCGCTGCTACACAAACGAGCATACCTTTGCGGGCTGCAATCTGTGCGGCTTGGGAGCAACGCGTGGTCTGCCCGTTCATATCGGCATAGCCGAAGTCCCACTCCTCGTTGTCGAACACGGAATAG
>SFPF01000183.1 GCA_004552155.1 Bacteroidales bacterium | reverse complement strand
GCAATCTGTTGTCGGTCCTGGAATCGGCCATAGAATCTCTGCAGCCTTCGGAGGATTCAGCAGAACGGACATCCGACGCCTTCGACATCAACGCCGCCGAAGGCGCGTGGCTGGACATCATTGGCAAGATAAAGAATATCGTCAGGAAGCATGGAGAAAGCGACGGCGAGTTCAGGGAACGGTTGCTGGAACTACTGAAGAGTGACAACGCCGGAACGCCCGACAACATAATCGCCAACGCGGCGGACATTTCGGGCGACCCAATGCCGCAATACATGGACGAGATGCCCGCCACGTTTTTCGTCTACACTCCTGACGGATTGCAGATACCGCGCAGAAGGCTTCAGAAACTCGCGCCAGCTGGAGTGCTGGCACTTCCCGGTGCGTGGATTAAAACCGTTGACGGCGGGATTGGAATTACGACGGTCACGAAATACTCGGGACTCGAAATCGACGGAAACGGACACGGGAAACGGATTCTGGCGGCGGCGATCGACGTGGAGTCCATGGGACTCGTTGCAGAAACAGGTGAACTCATTTTGACAGAGAATGGAGAACGAATCGTAATGGCGGAAATCAAGGTATCGGAACTGGCAGAAAAAAAGATGGCTGACGCCAGCGAGAACGCGCAGCTTCTGCTGACAGAGCCAGACATCGGATCGTACAGGATGCCGTTCAAAGACATCAAGTCCCACATAGAAGAATTGCACATCGGACTATACGAAGAGAACCGTGGGAGGACGATGGAAGACGCGGCAATCAAGAACCGGCTGACGGCTCTCGAAGAGGGCGGAACCGGGCATGAATCGGGCAAGGTCAAGGTGGATGCGGAAGGCATCGCCGACTATCTGGAAAACCTGCTCCTCACGGAAAGCGACACGAGCCCGCTGACCATCCAGAAAATCGGCGGCAAGCTCTACTTCGGCGTGAACCTGGAAGGGGAAAGCGACCCGAAACTCAAGACCATCGACGAATCGGCCATCAACGCCAACACCGGCAACTACGGATCGTGGTGGACTTCTGAACCTCCGGCGTGGGGCGACGAATCGGGCATCAACGTTGTGGCCTACCGGATGAAGCGGGTTTCCGACGCGCAGGGAATCCTCACGAAATGCCGATTCGCCCTTTCGGGGAGCTTTTCGGGCCGACCGATTTTCCGGATAGGCGTATTCGACTTGAACATGAACCTACTCGGCGCAAGCGACACGCTGGTCGCCAATTCGGACAAGACTGCGTTCGTAGGCCAGGAACACGGCGACACCTACGCCATCGACGGGAGCACCTACGGCGAGTTCAACGTGGATCTGCACGAGGAATCGGGCGGGTCGCTACGCATAGCCCGCAACAGGCGTTACATCATCCAGCTGGTGTCCTGCGGCCTCCAGTTCGCGGCGAAACTGCAGAGCGGCAGCGGGACGACTAGCAACTACGTATTCGACTACAACCTGGAAAACAACCTGCAGACGACATACGCAGGACTCAAATGGTGGACGGCTTCGGACGGCAAGGCTCAGGCGGAGAACGTCCCCTGGCTTTCCTTCGGCGCGTCGGACATCGGGGGATGATCATGTACAAGAGGGAAGAATTTTTGCAGTCAACGGACTGCGTGAAACAGAGCCTCGCACGCGAGAACGCCGGGCTTGACTGGAACTACGCCATAGCGAAGCGCATCGACCGCGACCTGCACGAGCGTCTTTTGCCGTTCGACAGCTCGCTGCTGATCGATTTTGCGCCCGTGCTCCCGCTCATTTCCAGCGGCTACTTCCATACGGCGCGAGGCATCATCGAAGGATTGACCGTGGAAAACGAAGAACTGAACGAAATCAAGGAATGGCTCTTGCAGACTCTGGAAGAAGCCGACGAAACGGAGGACGCATAGATGGCAGAGAACATAACTACTCTTTTGGACATGACGGATGCCGAGAACATCTCCGGCGACGACTACCTGTACCTCGTTCAGGGTAGCGGGAGCAAGCGCGACAGGAAGCTGAAACTTTCCGCCCTTTTCTCAAGCGACCCTTCGCACACGCTCGTGGTGGACTCCGAGGACGACATACCTGGCGAGTTCCTTCTAGGGAAATTCGACCAGTACAGCCATGACCGGCAAGGTGCGCTTCTATGCGGACACGACCCGTGCTGGGCGAATCATCCGCGGGGAGCCGAAGAACCTCGACGGATCGGAATTCAATACGGAACGCGTGCAGTTCATGGCGGCTGTCATTAACTTCGGACGGCAGGACAGCGCGGATTGCGTGCAGAACTTCTCCGGCACTTCGAAATTCTTCAAGGCGGAAGTCGTCCTCGGCGGTGGCGTTTTGGAATAATGGCACAAGGGCGGGGCTTTGCCCCGCCTGTTTTCTTTTCGAACCCATTCTTTTCTTTCTCTGCCAGAAAGAAAAGAACGGTTTCGAACTGCCAAGAAAAGAAAGAGGACGCTCAAAACCGGAAGTGCATCCCGTGCCGCCATCGCGTCAGAAGAAGCCAGCTCCATTCCGTTTCCGCCGGGGCGGCGAAAACTCCATATCCGCAGCCTTCTTCTTCCTTCCCAAATTGTGACCGTTTCACTGGGTCACAATTTGGCAGTCGGAAATTTTACAACGCCGCACGCTATCTTGATGATGGCGGGCATTTGACTTTTTACGGATACAGTTGGTAGGGGTGGCCATTGGCCGCCCCTACGGCATCTATCCTCGTGCGCAGACCCACGGGCCGAACTCACCTCATCTTTCTGCCAGCGCAAGCTGCTTCGCCGCATACTGATACGCGCCCTGATAATCCTCGATCTCCTTGCAGCAAAGCTCCATCGCGCGGTACAGCTCACGCAGCAGGATCTGCGGCAGCGGCGCAAGCGCCTCTGCCTGCTGCAAATAGAGCCGTGCGTTTTCAAACTGCTCCTTTTTCGCCGCAATCCGCCCGCGCAGCACAAGATATTCCGCCTTGTTCCGCTCCGGCAGCTCCGCGATCGACCAGATCTCCCGCTCCGCCGCCTGAATGTGCTCCTGCTCGAGCTGATAGCGCGCCAGCAGCAGATGATAGCGCACAGCCTCCGGCGCGCGCAGATATTCCTCGCGGTACTCCGCGATCCGTGCTTCCACATTTTCGCTCCCCCGCGCGCATCGCG
>SFPF01000182.1 GCA_004552155.1 Bacteroidales bacterium | reverse complement strand
GCTTTTAATCTCTGTGCCCGTGAGCACGATGCCCGCAGTGTATTTGTCCACCACGAGAAAGTCGTGCTCGGCGCGTTTGTTTTTTATGTTGATGCGCGAGGCGGGTATCAGTTTTTCTTTTCCCATAAAATTTCGTACTGCTTATTTTTCTACTACGGCAAAGGCGTCGATGTGGTTGTCAATATATTCTGCAATGGCGGCGGTGAAGCCTTCTTCTTCTTCCACGAAGGCATCGTCCAAATCGTCGAATTTCGGAAAACGCTCGAAAAGCGTCATAAACTCTTCGTCCGTGCAGGGCTTTGTCAGTTCGTCCCTGTTGGGTTCGTAGAGGCGGCGGGCTTTTTTAACGAGCTTCGCCAACTCGGGCAGCCCCCACTGCTCCATTGCCTTGGCAAAGGGATTGTGGAAAAAGAAAGGGGCGTAGCCATTGTGTATCAACTGGATAAAACCTCCGTCCATCACCTCATCGCGGAGTATGCAGTAGCCCCAGAGCGTGATTTGGTCGGCCGAGAGTTGCTCCAAGGCTTCGGCGTTGAGTTCTCCGCCAACGGCTTCGGCAATGCTATCGGTAAAGAGCGTCCATGCCCTTTGCGGCGGCTTCAATGATTTGCTGTTCGCGTATTTTGATTTCCATGAATTTACTGCTTAATCGGTTGAATAATCGTTTTCATGCTCTTGATTTTCTCTCCCGCAATGTTTTTCATCAGCAGGTTGAGCTTTCGCGCCGCGATGGCCACGTAGGCAAAGCGGTCTGCCACGTCGATGCGCCCCACGTCCTTGGCGGTGAGCCCGCCTTTCTTGCAGAGAAACCCGAGGATGTCCACCTTATTGAGTTTGTCCTTCTTGCCGCGCCCTATGTAGAGCGTCGCCCACGCAGGACTGACGGGATTGATGCGCTCGCTGTCTACGTTCCATTCGGCGGCTTCGCCAATAAATTCAGGCACATGCTCCTCGGGACCTACAATAATATATACGTTGCCCGCCGCGTCCCAGCGCCCCGTGCGCCCGCTGCGGTGGATAAAGGCTTCCTCGCTGGCAGGCAGGTGGTAATGCACGATGTGGCGCACTTCGGGTATGTCCAGCCCGCGCGCGGCGAGGTCGGTAGACACGAGCACGTTCGAGCAGCCGCTGCGGAACTTGTAGAGCGCGCGCTCGCGCTTGTCCTGCTCCATGCCGCCGTGGTAAGCCTCGGCGGCAAACTGTTCAGCGACCAAGTATTTGCGGATACGCTCCACGCTCTCGCGATAGCCCACGAACACCATTGCCGGTTCGCCGCGCAGGGCCGAGAGCAGGCGGGCGAGGGTTTCGAGTTTGTCCTTTTGCGGCGCGGGTACGGTCTTTACTTCCAGCCGTTCCTCCCGCGCTTCTGCCTCACCGAGAAAATTTACAGTGCGAACGCCTGCGCGGTCTGCCACGGCGCAGCGGCGTATGAACTGCGGAATGCTCTCCATGTCGGTGGCGGAGGTGAGCATCAGCCGCTTCAAGGCGGGCAGTCGGGTCACGGCAGCCTGCATCTCGTCGAGAAAACCAAATTCAAGGCACTTGTCGAACTCGTCCACCACGAGCGTGGCGATGCCGCCGGTAGAAAAGTTTTCCTTGTCCAAATGGTCGTTGAGCCTGCCGGGCGTGGCAAACACCACCTGCGGTTTTACGGCCGCGAGCCTGCGGTGCTCTTCCATTGCCGGGCGGCCGCCGTAGAGGCACAGCGAGCGCACGCCGCACTTCATGCGCGCCAGCACGTCGTGGCTCTGCAAAGCCAGTTCGCGCGAGGGCACAATCACAACGGCTTGCAGCGCTTCGCTATCTTGGTCAATGTCGCGGCAGAGCGGCAGCAGGTATGCCAAAGTCTTGCCAGAGCCCGTGGGCGAAAGCAGCACGTAGCGTCCCGTTTCGTGAAACGTGTCGCACGCCTGCTGCTGTATCGCGCTCAACGCGGCTATGCCTAAATTCGATAGAATGTCTTTTACGATGATCATTTTAGATATATTGTGCGGCAGACCTAAGAGCTGGGTGTATTTTTTGTGTTATAAAAAATGTCGCCGCAAATGCAAAATTACTAATTTCTTAGCAGATACTCTGCATCATCATGCTTTAAGTCGCAGCGTTTTGCAACCACGGTTGATTCAACCACGGTTGCAAAAGATTTCCCAACCTCCCCGCACGCAGCCGTTTTTTACTTCCACGGGGCAAATTTTTCCTTTCTCCTTTATATTTTTCACTGTCTACTAAGATATTTTTTATTACAAACTTTGTAATATATGTTACAAACTTTCTAACACATGTTACTAACTTTGTAATACATGTTACAAACTTTGTAACAAACTCTTTCTTATAGGACAGGAAAAAATATCAAGGGGGAAGCAAAAAAAATCAGGCAGCAAATGAAAAATTGCTGCCTGATAGCGTTTATGCCCTTAGGGATAATCGGATTGATTTGCCTCGGCAAATAAGGATGCCTGATGAAAGCGGCAATTCAAAATAATTGGGCCCTAATCAATATGCAAAGAGGGGATAGCCTGCCATAATCTCGTTTACGCGGCGACGCACAGTGGAAATGGTGGCTTCGTCGGTGGGATTGTCGAGCACGGTTTCGGGATTGTCGAGCACGGTTTCGATGAGTTCGGCAATGGTGTCCATGAGGTCTTCTTTCGCGCCGCGCGTGGTGATGGCGGGCGTGCCGAGGCGTATGCCCGAGGTTTGGAAAGCGGAGCGCGTGTCAAAGGGCACCATGTTCTTGTTGACCGTAATGTCGGCCGATACAAGGGCATTTTCCGCCACTTTACCGGTAAGTTCGGGGTATTTAGAGCGCAGGTCAACGAGCATGGAGTGGTTGTCAGTGCCGCCGCTCACGATGGTAAAGCCGCGCTTGATGAGGGCTTCGGCCAGGCGTGCGGCGTTGCGCTTTACCTGCAAGGCGTATTCGCGGAATTCGGGTTGCAAAGCCTCACCAAAGGCCACGGCCTTGGCGGCAATGACGTGTTCGAGCGGGCCACCCTGCGTGCCGGGGAATACTGCGCTGTTGAGGATTTGGCTCATCATCTTCACTTCGCCTTTCGGTGTGGTGAGTCCCCAAGGATTCTCGAAGTCTTTGCCCATGAGGATAATGCCGCCACGCGGGCCGCGAAGCGTTTTGTGCGTAGTGGAGGTAACGATGTGCGCATATTTCACGGGGTTGTCAAGCAAACCAGCGGCAATCAAGCCAGCAGGGTGCGCCATGTCTACCATAAAGAGTGCGCCCACCTTGTCGGCGATGTCGCGCATGCGCTTATAGTCCCACTCGCGGCTGTAAGCAGAGCCGCCGCCCACGATGAGTTTCGGTTTATGCTGCAAGGCGAGTTGCTCCATCTCGTCGTAATCCACAAGTCCCGTTTCGCGGTTGAGGTTGTAACCAACGGGATTGTAGAGAATGCCGGAGGTATTGACCTTAGAGCCGTGAGAGAGGTGGCCGCCATGGTCAAGGTTCAGTCCCATAAAAGTATCGCCGGGTTTCAGCACAGCGAAGAACACGGCGGCATTGGCCTGCGCACCGCTATGCGGCTGCACGTTGGCATATTCTGCACCAAAGAGTTGCTTGACGCGCTCGATGGCAATGGTTTCTGCCTTGTCCACCACGCCGCAACCGCCGTAGTAGCGTTTGCCCGGGTAGCCCTCAGCATATTTGTTGGTGAGGCAAGAGCCCATCGCCTGCATCACCTCGCTGCTCACGAAGTTTTCAGACGCGATGAGTTCGATGCCGCGCAGTTGGCGGCGGTATTCGCTTTCGATGAGTTGGAAAATTTGAGAGTCGTGGTTCATAGTAATGTAAAATTATTTATGTCTACACCAATTTAGCATTGGCCAATTGCTGTTCCTTGTTGCAATAGTGGCAGAGAATGGTGCCCTGCTCGGCATCCGTGACGCTGAAAAGGGTGTTCATAGGTTCGTTGTTGGTGATGCACTTGGGATTGGCGCAGCGCACGATGTTGCGTAGCACGCCAGGCAGCGTCACCTTC
>SFPF01000181.1 GCA_004552155.1 Bacteroidales bacterium | reverse complement strand
CTCCGCCACTTGGCTGCTATGGAGCCACAGCAGACGGAAGAGGTCGGAGTCGGGATTGTAGTATTTAAGCAGCGTCAGTCGTGCTTGGTCGACGGTCATAGCGGCTATTCGATAACGATTGTGTTCCAGCCGTGAGTATCTTCTATTTCGCCGAGTTGGATGCCGCGAAGCATGTTGTAGAGGCGAGTGCAAACAGGACCGGGCTTACCGTCTTTTGCAATGACGTAAGAGCGGTTGTTTTCGGGGTCGTCGATGCGCTCAATGGGGCTGATAACGGCAGCAGTACCACAAGCGCCGGCTTCTTCAAACGTAGCGAGCTCTTCTTCGGGCACGTGACGGCGTTCGACGGTCATACCCATGTCTTCGGCGAGTTGGATAAGACTCTTGTTGGTAATCGACGGAAGAATCGACGTCGAGAGCGGCGTAACGTAGGTATTGTTTTTGATGCCGAAGAAGTTAGCGGCACCACATTCGTCCATGTATTTTTTCTCGCGCGCATCGAGGTAGAATTCAGCGCTATAGCCTGCAGCATGTGCTTCCTGGCTTGCGCGGAGGCTGGCAGCATAGTTGCCGTGGTTGCAAAGCCGCCTTTGAAGTATGGGCCAACGGGCGTAACGAAGATGAGGAATAGATATTCCTTGGCAGGCTTAACGCCGACCTGAGCAGTGATGCCGATTTGCAACGGGCGGATATATAGCGAAGCGCCTGTGCCGTAAGGCGGGATGAAGCGCTCGTTGAGACGTACGACGAGTTTTACCATTTCGTAGAACTTATCTTCGGGGATAGGAGGCATCATAATGCCTTCAGCCGACTTGCGGATGCGCTAAAAGCCTCTTGTCCGTAGTGGAGACAAGTAGCAGCCATGTGCATGGGAATCAACTCCGACGAAGTGGTTTCGATTTCGCCCCATTCGCCGTTTTTGTAGGAGCAACGCACGTTGTAGTCGGTTGTCATATAGCCGAACGATAGTCCTGACCAGTCAATGTTTAGAGCCTCTTTCATGATTTTCTGTTTTTATTAGTGCAAATATACGATTTATTCAGTCAAGATAAAAGGTTTTTTTCGCAAAAGTTTTGCACGACTGACGAAAGCCCAACGGTTGCGCCAACAAGCCGTCAGTCGTCGTAGAGCGTAGGGTCGGCGATTCCGGCTACGGCGAGAGCCTCACGGCGTTCGCGGCAAGTGCCACAGCGCCCGCAGTGGTGTTCGCCGCCCTTGTAGCACGAATAAGTTTCGGCGTAGTCGATACCGAGCAGAGCGCCTCGGCGAGCGATGTCAGCCTTTGTGATATCGGTATAAGGCGCAAAAACGGTAACGCCGCAATAAGTGCCGCAGCGCATTGCCTCGCTCATGGCGTCGACAAAGTCGCGACGGCAGTCGGGGTAGATAGCGTGGTCGCCGAAGTGGTTGGCAAGCATCACGCGGCGAAGGTCGCGGCTTTCGGCGATGCCACACGCCACGGCAAGCATAATACCGTTGCGGAAAGGCACGACGGTCGACTTCATATTTTCGTCGTCGTAATTGCCTTCGGGGATTGCGTCGGCTCCGCTAAGCAGCGAACTTTTGAAGTACTTCGCCACGAAAGCAAGAGGGATAACGATGTGTTCGATGCCAAGGCGGCGGCAGTGAATACGCGCACAGGCAATCTCGCGAGCGTTGTGGTTCGACCCGTAGTCGAACGTCACGGCAAGGGCTACGACGTCGCGATAGTCGTAGAGGAGCGTCACGGAGTCCATGCCTCCGGAAAGTACTATCAGAGAATCTTTCATACTAAAATTCGTTAGTGAAAGCCGCCATAAGACGTTCGCGGCGCATCTGCTGATGTTCGTCGTCGGCGTAGTTTGCAAAAGGCAGAATGGCGATGCCGCCGCGCGGCGTAAAGAGCCCTCGCACCTCCAAATAGCGTGGATTCATCAGCGCCACGAGGTCTTTCATAATGATATTTACGCAGTCTTCGTGGAAGTCGCCGTGGTTGCGGAAGCTGAAGAGATAGAGCTTGAGGCTCTTACTCTCGACCATGTCTTCGCGGGGGATGTAGTTGATGATGATTTTCGCGAAGTCGGGCTGTCCGGTTTTCGGGCATAGGCTCGTAAATTCCGGGCAGGTGAAGGTGACGAGATATTCGTTCTCGGGGTGCTTGTTTTTGAAAGTTTCAAGCACCTCGGGAGCGTATTTGTCGGGATATTTTGTGGCGTTGCACCCGAGAAGGGTAACGCCGGAGAGTTCGTTATCGGTTCGTGACATTTTTACAAGATTAGTTAATTTGACGAGTTTACATTAGATATATGTTATGCTTCAGACACTCTGCAACTTGCTCTTCGGGCCAAATGCTTGCTTGCACTTCGCCGATGTGTGCTTTTTGGAGCAGTAGCATACAGAGACGGCTCTGCCCAATTCCTCCGCCGATAGAGTAAGGCAATTCGCCGGCGAGCAACGAGCGGTGGAACATCAGTTGACGGCGCTCTTCGCAGCCGCGCAGACGGAGCTGCTCGGCGAGACTCTCGGCGCTGACGCGGATGCCCATCGAGGAGAGTTCGAAAGGAATGTCGAGGACGTCGTTCCA
>SFPF01000180.1 GCA_004552155.1 Bacteroidales bacterium | reverse complement strand
GGTGTGGGAGTGCCGCAACTGCGGGCATATCGTGATTGGTGAGAAAGCGCCGGAGGTCTGCCCGACCTGCAACCATCCCCAGAGCTACTTTGAAATTCATGCGGAGAACTATTAAAAGAGGAAATCATCATGGAGCAGAAGTTTTACATTTGCAAACATTGCGGTAACATCATTGCCAAGGTCAAGGACGTGGGCGTCCCCGTCATCTGCTGCGGCGAGCCGATGAGCGAGATCGTTCCCGGCACCACCGACGCCGCCGTGGAAAAGCACGTCCCTGTCTGGACGGTGGAGAACGGCATCGTCCATGTCAAGGTCGGCTCCGTGGAGCATCCCATGCTGCCAGAGCACTACATCGAGTGGGTGTCCCTCCACACCAAGCAGGGCAACCAGCGCAAGGAACTGCATCCCGGCGAGAAACCCGAGGTATGCTTTGCTCTCTGTGAGGGGGACGCGGTGGAGGCGGTCTACGCCTACTGCAACCTCCACAGCCTGTGGAAAGCATAATTCATCCTCTTAAAATCCGGTGCTGAAAAAAGCACCGGATTTTTTTATCAATGTAACCTCGTCACAGAAAAATGCTTTGTCCTGCGGTATGATAAAGCCACAATCAAGAAAGAGGTGGCGAACATGAAAATCAAGCTCAATCCCGATCAGGAGATTGTCAATACCATCCGGGAAGGACTCAAGCGCACCGGCGGGTACTGCCCCTGCCGACTGGAGCGCACGGAGGCTACCAAGTGTATGTGTCAGGAGTTCAAGGATCAGATCGCCGACCCTGATTACGAGGGCTACTGCCACTGTATGCTCTATTACAAATCCTTGCAGGATTAAGGGAGAAACGCTATGCCGTCAAAGAAACTGGCCGCCGTAGATCAGACGCGGTGCGTCGCCTGCGGCGTGTGTGAAAATACCTGTCCACTGGGGGCCGTCAAGGTGCGCCGCGGCTGCTACGCCGCTGTGGAGGCGGAACGCTGCATTGGCTGCGGCAAGTGCGCGAGGCTCTGTCCTGTGGGCTGCATCGAGGTGAAAGCGAGGGACGAGGCATGAAGAAAGCAAAACATTGGTACGACTATCTCTGGATCTGCGCCATCCTCTACTTCACCCTCGGCTTTTTCAACATCCTCTTTGCGTGGCTGGGCATGATCGACTTCCTGCTGCCGCTGTTCTTAGCCATCTTCGGCGGGAACAAGTTTTTCTGCAACCACCTCTGCGGACGGGGTCAACTGTTCAGCAAGCTGGGGACAGGCCTTAAATGCTCCCGCTGCAAGCCCACACCCCGCTGGATGTCCTCCAAGTGGTTCCGCTACAGCTTTTTGATCTTTTTCCTAACGATGTTCGGCAACATGGTGTTCCAGACCTATCTGGTCGCTGCCGGTGCTGCGTCCCTGCGGGAGGCCATTAAGCTGTTCTGGACCTTCCGTGTGCCCTGGGGCTGGACCTACACCGCCGGGACGGTGACGGATTGGGTGGCACAGTTCAGCTTCGGCTTTTATAGCTTGATGCTGACCTCGCTGCTCATCGGCCTCATCGTCATGGTGCTCTACAAGCCCCGTACATGGTGCGCCTTCTGCCCCATGGGGACTATGACCCAGAGTATTTGCAAGCTGTCTCATGGCTGAACTGAAAATTACTGCTGCGAATTTTGAAAACGAGGTACTGCGTTCCGACAAGCCCGTCCTGCTGGATTTCTACGCGGACTGGTGCGGGCCGTGCAAAATGCTCGCTCCCGTGCTCCACGAGATCGCTGAAGAAAACGCCGGTGTCCTCAAGGTGGGCAAGGTCAATGTGGACGAGCAGATGGAGCTGGCAATGCGTTTTCAGGTATCCAGCATCCCGATGCTGGTTGTGTTCAAGGACGGGAAAGCTGTCGCCAAATCCGTGGGCTACCGGTCCAAGGCGGAGATCACCGCAATGGTGGAGGGCGCAAGATGAAAGTTGTGATCGTAGGCGGCGTGGCCGGCGGTGCTTCTGCCGCTGCCCGCATCCGCCGTTTGGATGAACACGCGCAGATCATCATGATCGAGCGCAGCGGCTATGTGTCCTATGCCAACTGCGGC